>JAJDUQ010000107.1 GCA_022826505.1 Gammaproteobacteria bacterium | reverse complement strand
ACCCTCCCACTCTCCAGTCGCTGACACTCCTCCTCACCCCGGGTGTTGAGCGCAACTCCCGGGCACCTCCTTCTGCCAGTCAGACCCGTCCTCCGGCTACTCTCGCTATCCGGGCTAAAATCCAGCGTGAAATCACCCTGACGACGGGTGCCGCGATCTTCTCCGCGTCTGGGGCATCGGGTACGCTCCGGTACCCTCGTCGCCGTAAAGAATGAACGACGCGAGCGCCACGGTTCCCGCCAAGGAATCGGCGGTCGTGCTTGCCAGCCACATGTTCATGACCCCGAACGGGAAGACCGCCCATGGGCTGTCCGAGGCTCCGACCGCTTCCGGGTGACCGCGGTCGTCGACCCCGAGCTTGCTGGCCGCGATGCCGGCGAGGCGCTCGATGGCCGGCATTCCCATCGTCGCGGACCTCGACGAGGCGATCGCGATCGGTGACTCCCCGCCGAAGTGGTGCATCATCGAGATCGCGACCCACAGCGGCCGGCTGCTCCCGGAACTGCACACCCTCATCCTCGAAGCGGTACGCAAGGGGCTCGGAATCGTCAGCGGCCTGCATGACGCGACGAGCGACGATGCGGAAATCGCATCCGCCGCGAGGGTGCGCGGGGTGGAGCTGATCGACCTGCGCAAGTCGAAGCCCAAGCATGAGCTGCACTTCATGGGAGGGCGACCTCTACAGCGTGCGGGCGCCGCGCCTCGCGGTGCTTGGCGCCGACTGCGCGCTCGGCAAGCACACCACCACCCGCATCATCGTCGAGGCAATGAACGCGGCCGGGGTGCGCGTCGAGATGATTTGCACGGGTCGACCGGCTGGATGCAGGGAGCGCGCGACGCCTCCCGACCCACGCCGTTCGCGGCGGCGATCGCGTGAAGACTCCACCGGCAACGCAGGGGCTTGCCTCGCGCCGCGCTTCCCGGCTCAATGGTCCCCGGCAGATTCGAGACGGAACCAGAGACGTGACCGGCCCATCCATCATCTCCATCGGCGCGCGCGTGCCGCGGCGCGAAGACGCCGCCCTGCTCACCGGGCGCGGCCGATTCATCGACGACATCGACCGGGCTCACCAGGCGCATGCATGGATCGCGCGCTCCCCTCACGCACATGCGCGGATCGTCTCCATCGACACGGTGGAAGCGGCGCGAGCACCGGGAGTCGTCGCGGTCCTCACGCGACGCGAGCTGGAGGCGGACGGCATCGGACCCCTGGACGAACCGAACCGCGTGGTCGGGCGCACCGGCGAGCATGCCGTCAACGTCCCGCGCCCCCTGCTCGCCCATGACCGTGCGATGCACGTGGGCGACCCGGTGGCGATGGTCGTCGCGCAAAGCCGCCGGGCTGCGGCGGACGCGGCCGAGAGGCTCGCCATCGACTACGAGGAACTCGACGTGGTGGTCGACGGTCCGGCCGCACTGGCGCCCGACGCGCCGCGCCTGTGGCCGTCCGCCCCCGACAACGTCGCACTCGACTGGGAAGGCGGCGACCCGGACGGCGCCGCCGCCGCATTCGATGCCGCCGCCCACGTCACCCGACTCGACATCGTCAACAACCGCCTGGTCATCGCTCCGATGGAGACCCGGGGCGTACTTGCCGAACATGACCCCCGCAACGGCCGATACACGATCTGGACGCCATCCCAGGGCGTCAGTCATCTGCTCGAGCCACTCGCCCGGTCGCTCGGTGTTCCCGAGTCCCGAATTCGGATAATCACCGACGACGTCGGCGGCGCGTTCGGCATCAAGATTCCCCCCTACCCCGAGCAAGTGCTGATTGCGTGGGCGGCCCGCAGGCTCGGCCGGCCGGTAAAGTGGATCGCCGATCGCTCCGAGGCTTTCACGAGCGACGGCCAGGGACGCGACCACGTGACCGAAGCGGCGCTCGCGCTCGACGCCGCGGGACGGTTCCTCGCGGTGCGCACCCGCACGGTGTCGAACATGGGCGCGTATTCGACGGTGGAGGCGCCCACCATTCCCACCGTGGGCGGCACCCGGTGCGTCACCGGCGTCTACCGCATCCCGACGTGGCACGCACGCGCCTCGGTGGTCTTCACCAACACGGTGCCGATCCACGCCTTCCGCGGCGCGGGCAAGCCCGAGTACAACCACGTGATCGAGCGCCTCGTCGATGCGGCGGCACGCGAGACCGGCCGCGACCCGGCGCAACTGCGCCGCCTGAACGTGGTGCCGCCGGAGGCGATGCCGTACTCGACCGGCACCGGCATCGAATTCGACAGCGGCGAGTTCGCGGCCAACATGGACGATGCGCTCGCATTGGCCGATCGCACAGGGTTCGAGGCGCGGCGCAAGGAGGCGCGGTCCCGCGGCATTCTCCGCGGCTTCGGATTCGCGCTGTTCCAGGAGCCGGACGGCTACATGGACAACCGTGTCACGCTGGTGTTTCAGCCTTCAGGCGAGCTCACGGTGACCCTCACGGGCCAGGCCGGCGGACACGGCCACGAGACGACGTTCGCGCAGGTCGCCTCCGACCGGCTCGGGGTTTCGTTCGACTCCGTGCACGTGCTGCAGGGCGACAGCGACGTAGTGGGTCCCGGCAGCGGTTCGGGCGGCTCGCGTACCGCGACCGTCGCGAGCATGGGGATCACGCTGGCCGCCGAGGCGATCGTCGAGCGCGGGCGGCGGGTTGCGGCGGAGCTGATGGAGGCGAGCGCCGAGGACGTCGCCTTCGACGCCGGCACGTTCACCATCGTCGGCACCGACCGGAACGTCTCGCTGCGAGAGGTCGTCGCGGCATCGTTCAAGCCCGAGTACTTCCCGGGCTCGAACGAAATCGGCCTGCAGGCCACGAGCCACTATCGGGCCAGGCACTACAACTACCCTTGCGGATGCCATGTCTGCGAAGTCGAAATCGATCCGCAAACCGGAGCGCTCGATCTCGTGCGCTACACCGCGGTCAACGACCACGGGGTCGTCATCAACCCGATGCTCCTGGAGGGTCAGGTCCATGGCGGCATCGCCCAAGGCCTGGGTCAGGCACTTCTGGAGCATACCGTCTACGATGCCGACACCGGCCAGCTCGTCTCCGGCAGCTTCATGGACTACGCCATTCCCCGGGCCGACGACTTTCCGGACATCGAGTTCCGGACCAACTGCGTGCCCGCGCGCACCAACGCGCTCGGAGTGAAGGGAGTTGGGGAGTCCGGCTGCACCGCGGCCTGTCCGGCGGTGATGAACGCGGTCGTCGACGCGCTCTCCCCGCTTGGAATCAAGCATGTCGACATGCCGGCCACGCCCGAGCGCATCTGGGCCGTGTGCCGGGACGCGCGAGGTGAACCGTAGTCATGCATCGGGCAAGACGCGACCGGCGATAGGACGGCGAGACGGTGCCGGCCAATCTCTCGCCGGAATACAAGACCGCCGAAGCCGCCTTTCGGGCCGCGCGCGAGCCCGGGGAACGGCTCGAATGCCTGCGCGAAATGCTGCGCGCGATTCCGAAGCACAAGGGCACCGAGCATCTCCAGGGCGACATCAAGGCCCGCATCAAGCAGCTTGCCGAGGAGCTCGCGGGGCCGAAGAAAGGCGGGGCGCGCAGCGGGCCGGCACTGGTCATCCGGCCCGAGGGAGCGGCGCAGGTCTCGGTGCTGGGACCGCCCAACACCGGGAAGTCCACCCTCATCGCGGCGCTCACGGGTGCCCACGCGGAGACCGGCCCCTACCCGTTCACCACCCAGTACCCACAGCCCGCGATGCTTCCCTGCCAGGACATCCACTTTCAGCTCGTGGACCTGCCTCCAATCACCCGCGATCATCCGGTGCCCTGGATCGTGAATGCGCTCCAGCCCGCCGGGGCGGCGATTCTGGTGGTCGACCTCTCGGACCCCGCGTGCCTCGAGCGCACCGCCGAGTTGCAGGCCGTGCTCGCGGAGAAGCGGGTCTCGCTGCTCGCGGACTGGGATGCGACGCTCGTACCGCCCGATCCCGAGGCCGACGACCACGATCCGTTCGCGATACGGCTGCCGACCCTGATGGTCGCCGCCAAATCGGACCTCCTTGGCGATCCCGCAGAGGAGATTGCGGTGTTCAAGGAGTTGGGGGGCCCCGCCCTGCCGACCACCGCGACCTCGGTCGAGACCGGGGCGGGACTCGACTCGATCGGTCCGTTCCTGTTCGAGGGGCTCGCAATCGCCCACGTCTACACCAAGACCCCTGGCCGCCCGCCGGACATGGGCACCCCGTTCACGGTGCGAACCGGCGACACCGTTCACGACGTGGCCCGTCTCATCCACAAGGACTTCGCGCGCTCGTTCAAGTTCGCGAAGCTGTGGGGCCGCAGCGGCCAGTTCAGCGGCCAGCAGGTCGGACGTGACCACCCGGTGGGTGACGGGGACATCATCGAGATTCACCTGTAGGGCGCTCCTCGGAAGCCGATACGGTCGACGCGCGCAGCGAGGGCAGCGTCAGACCGATACGGACAACCGTTCGACAATGCGGGGGAGCCGTTCCACCAGGTGAGCGGCAGGGAGAGCAGCCGGTACCGTACTCGTGCGGTGCCGTCGCTCCGGCGGATCTCGGTATCGACCGCCTGCGGCGCCTGCGGCGCCGGCGGGTCCGCATGGAAACGGATGGCGAAGGGTGGCGCTCTGATCGTCGGGCGAGACGTTGCTGTACTTGACCTTGCGCCCGGGATGGCGGGCCGTGAAGTGGAATACGCGCAGCATGCGGGTCAGGTCCCGGCGTGCGGCGTACTTCGGGAAGTCGTCGCGCCACGAATCGACGATAGCTGCGACGGTCCCGGCGTCCGCACGGATGGCGTGGACGACGGAGCCGAGAGGTCCGATGTGCATGGTGCGGCCGTGCGTGGTGGTGGAGTCGTTCAGCGACGCATCCCTCCGGCGAGAAGTGGCCGGCCTGTACGGTCGCGGACAGTTGGCCGCGAATCATGCACGCAACGGTTCTCGCAATGCCGGACCATGATCCGATCGGAGTCTGCGTCGCGACCACGGGAGTGTCTATCTCCCGGGCGTTGCGCCTTCCCGACTGCGTTCGAACCTTCGGCCGGCTGCTGGCTCGCGCTGATCCAATCGGGACGATCACTCCGATCGTCGTTCGCCTACGCCGAACGAGCGCTTTGTCCATGGTCGAAGCCGGTCGAGTCGTCGACGATTCCTCGCATGAAACGACCGGCGCCATCGCCGAGCCGGTCCGGGAGGACTCGTCATGGACCGCGTCCGTTGCCTGCACCGCCTTGTCTTCATCGCGCTGGTTGCGCTCGCTTCGCAGCTTGCTGCTGCCGGCGACGAGCCGGCGCCGGCGCTGACGCTTGCCAACACCTATCGCGAAGGCATCGACCTCGACCAGTACTGGGTCAGCGAAAAGCTCGACGGAGTACGTGCATATTGGGACGGAGAAACGCTTGCGTCGCGCAGCGGCAATCGGTTCAGCCCACCGGCCTGGTTCACCGAGGGCTTCCCTCGCGTGCCGCTCGACGGAGAGCTGTGGATGGGGCGCGGCACCTTCGAGCGGCTCTCGGGCGCGGTGCGGCGCAAGACCCCGGACGACGCAGAGTGGCGCGCGATTCGATTCATGGTGTTCGACCTGCCGGCGAGTCCGGCTCCGTTCGACGAACGCCTGCAACGCCTGCGGGTGATGTTCGAGACGATCGAGTCCCCCCGCATCGCCCTGGTCGAGCAGTTCAGGGTCGCCGATCACGACGCCCTGATGGAGACGCTGACCCGGGTGGTCGACGGCGGCGGCGAGGGACTGATGCTGCACCGGGACAGCTCGCGCTACACCGCCGGACGCACCGACGATCTGCTCAAGGTGAAGTCCCACGACGACGCCGAGGCGGTGGTGGTGGGACATCTTCCGGGCAAGGGCCGGCTCGCGGGCATGCTCGGCGCGTTGCTGGTGGAGACGCCCGACGGACGGCGCTTTCGCCTCGGCACCGGGTTCTCCGACGAAGAGCGCCGGGAACCGCCGCCGATGGGCGCGACGGTGACCTACAAGTACTTCGGGAAGACCCGCAACGGCCTGCCTCGCTTTGCCAGCTTCCTGAGAATTCGCGACGAGCGGTAGGGACAGGCGTGCGTCCGGCGCCTCTGCGCACGCCCTGTTCGCCGGCTTCAGCCCGCGAGCCGCTCCAGCAACCGCGCGAGCGCCTGACCGCGGTGACTGACCGCGTTCTTCTCCGCGCGCGTCAGCTCGGCCGCGGTGCGGCGGAGCGTTTCGACGAAGAACACGGGATCGTAGCCGAAGCCACCGTCGCCTCTCGGGCCGTCCAGGATCCGACCTCTCCAGATGCCCTCGCACACGATCGGGCACGGATCGTCGGCACGGCCGAGGTAGACGATGGCGCAGACGAACGCCGCGCCGCGTCGTGGCGCATCGACGCCTGCGAGCGCCTCGAGCAGCCTGGCGACGTTGTCCGCATCGCTGGCGCCGGCGCCGCCATAACGTGCGGAGCGAACCCCTGGTGCGCCGCCCAGCGCGTCGACGACCACTCCGGAGTCGTCGGCGAGTGCCGGCAGCCCGGTCGCCGCGCACGCGGCGCGCGCCTTGATCAGCGCGTTCTCCACGAACGTGAGGCCGGTCTCTTCCGGTTGCTCGACCCCGTACGCATCCTGGGACACGACGTCCAGCCCGGCGGGTTCCAGCAACGCACGCAGTTCCTCGAGCTTGCCGGAATTCGAGCTGGCGAGCACGACCTTCATGACCGAATCGTTTCCGTGTCGGCCTTCGGGGGCGATCCCGCCGCACGCGGGTCCGCGTCCTCGCACCGCAGCGGCGCCACGAGCGGCACGCGGCGCACCGGACCGAATTGCGCGCACTGCATTCGGTCCCGAGGACAAGAGAATTGCGAGGGAGCGGGGGCGTGCGCAGGCGCACCGTCGGGAGCGCGTCGACCGTATGCGAGACTCACGGTCGCCCCAGGGCCGTGCGTTGCAGCTCGATCAGCGAGGCGATGCCGTACCCCGCCAGATCCAGCATCGCGTCGAGCTCGCCGCGGCGGAACGCATGGCCTTCCGCCGTGCCCTGGATCTCGATGAATCCGCCCGCGTCGTTCATCACCACGTTCATGTCGGTCTCGGCCTCGGAGTCCTCGGCATAGTCGAGATCCAGCACCGTCTCGCCCGCGTGGATGCCGACCGATACCGCCGCGACCGCGCCATGGATCGGATCGCGGCGAGGGCGTCTCCGCGCGGGGAGGTGAGACACGGCCTCGACGAGGGCGACGTACCCGCCGGTGATCGCGGCGGTGCGCGTCCCGCCGTCGGCCTGGATGACGTCGCAGTCGACGATGACGGTGCGCTCCCCGAGCGCCTCCATGTCGACGACGGCGCGCAGCGAACGCCCGATCAGGCGCTGAATCTCCAGAGTACGGCCGCCCTGCCGCCCGCGCGCCGCCTCGCGGGGGGAACGCTGGCCGGTGGCGCGCGGGAGCATCCCGTACTCCGCGGTCACCCAGCCCGCGCCCCGGCCCTTCATCCACGGCGGCACCCGATCCTCGACGGTCGCGTTGCAGAGCACCCGCGTCGCGCCGAACTCCACGAGCACGGAGCCCTCGGCATGTCGGGTGTAGCCGCGCGTGATGTTCACGTTGCGCAGCTCGTCGGCGGCTCGGCCACTCGGACGCATTGGCGGGACTCGGGGAGTTGGAGGGGTGCGGCACGCGGCGCGAAGTATAGCGAAGACACGGGCGTATCGGCCGGGTACTTCATGAATCAGGCGGGAGAGCCTGCGACATCTTTCACAACTCGGTTCGCGCCTCGAATCGCATGGGTCGAGGATTGCGATTAACATCGGCGCCCGCGCACGGGGCGCCTCGAACGGCACGTTGCCTCGCCCCTTGCATCCGAATCGAACCGGTACGGCCGGGGGCCTGCAGACTGCCGAGTCCGGTGGTTCGGCCCACACCGCGACGCTGATCACCGGAGACCACCATGTTGCGCAGCATGACCGCATTCGCCCGAACCGAATTGCAACACGAGCAGAGCGGTGTCCAGTGGGAGGTGCGCTCCGTCAACCATCGCTATCTCGACGTGGGCGTGCGCCTGCCCGAGGATCTCCGCCGGCTCGAACCGAAGGTTCGCGAGCGCGTCGGTGCGCGCCTCAAGCGCGGCAAGGTCGACTGTACGCTGCGCGTGTTGCCGGCCCCCGGCGAAGCGGGCGGACTCTTGCTCGACCAGGACCTCGCGGGGCGGGTCGCGAACGCGGCGCGGGCGGTCGCGGAGTTGCTCTCCGACCCGGCCCCGGTCAGCCCCGTGGACATCCTGCGCTGGCCCGGCGTCGTGCAGGCGCAGGCACCGGACCCCGAGCTGATCGAGCGAATCCTGCTCGACGAACTCGACCGTGCACTGTCGGATCTCGTCGCGATGCGCGAGCGGGAAGGCACGCGCATCGCGGCCATGATCCGGGAACGGCTGGATGACCTCGGGGTGGAGGTGGACCGCGTTCGCGAGCTTCTTCCTGCCATCGTCCAGACCTACGGGGAGCGCATGCGCAGCCGAATCAGGGAGTTCGATGCGGCCGTCGACGACGGTCGCATCGAACAGGAGCTTGCGCTCATCGCGCAGCGCATGGACGTGGATGAGGAGCTGGATCGGCTGGTAGCGCACGCCGACGAGATTCGCGCCACGCTCGAGAGGTCGGAGCCGGTCGGCCGGCGCCTCGACTTTCTCATGCAGGAGCTCAACCGGGAGGCGAACACGCTCGGGTCCAAGTCCGCCGCCGTCGCCACCTCTCGCGCATCGATCGACCTCAAGGTGCTCATCGAGCAGATGCGCGAACAGGTTCAGAACACCGAGTGATGCGGGAGACGGATCCGCACGCCCCGAGCGAGCGGCAGCCGCACCCGCGGGTGATTGTGCTGAGCGCGCCGTCGGGGGCCGGAAAGTCCAGCCTGGCCCGGGCACTCGTCAAGGTCGAGCCATCGGTCAGGCTCAGCGTGTCGCACACCACCCGCCCCGCACGTCCGGGCGAAGTCGACGGGGCCGACTACCACTTCGTCAGCGAGCGCGAGTTCGAGGCGATGGTCCAGGCGGGAGGGTTCCTCGAGCATGCCCGGGTCTTCGGTCGGTACTACGGGACGTCGTGGGACGCGGTACGCACGGTACTTTCGCGAGGGCACGACGTCGTGCTCGACATCGACTGGCAGGGCGCACGCCAGGTACGCGAGAAATTCTCCGACACGGTATCGGTGTTCATCCTGCCACCCTCACTCGACGCGCTGCGTTCGCGACTGATCGGACGAGGGCAGGACGCGGCCGCGATCATCGATCGCCGAATGCGCGCGGCCCGGTCGGAGCTGGTGCACTACGACGAATTCGATCAGGTCGTCGTCAACCACGATTTCGATCGCGCCCTCGACGCACTGCGGGAAATCGCACAGGGCGGCGACGCCGTCTCCCCGGGCGACCCCGCCGCGCTGGTCGCCGCGCTTCTGGCTCCCGAGCAGTCAAATTGAGTAAACTAGGCAGTTACGCGCAACCGTGCATCACCCAGTGCGGCAGCGCTCGCGCACCCTTTGCCTCCTTTCGTACCGCGCCCCAGATGGGTCGGGCACCCGAGGTCGGACGCAGGGGGTCGGCGAAGCGGGAGACCGACAGTCGGTTGTTCGATTTCCATGTGCCCCGGAGCAAGAGATGGCCAGGATTACGGTCGAAGACTGCATCGAGAAGATTCCCAATCGATTCGAACTGGTGCTTGTCGCAACCAAGCGAGCGCGACAGATCGCCCACGGATCGCCGCTGCTCATCCAGCCCCAAAGAGACAAGCCCACGGTCATCGCCCTGCGCGAGATCGCCGACGGCAAGGTGGACAAGACCATCCTGGACGAGACGCCAAGTTCCGTTCTCGCAGAAGAAGAGGCGGAGGAGGTCTTTCCCCTCGGCGGCCCAACAAGTGTCATGTCGAGAAACATCCTGCCCGAGACGCAGGAGGAGAATTTCCCTGGACGTCAGCGTCGCTATCAGGGACAGCGATGAAGCAGCCGTCCCGGCACGTCCCCGGCTTCTCGCACCACACGACGACACGACACCGAGACCCGTGGATCGTCGCCGCTCTCCTCCACGGACCAGGCGCGCACCGCACCCGGCCGGTGATACGGACGCGAAAGAGTTGAAGGTGCGCGCGTGTTCCGCATCAGCGACCTCCGACGCCTTGCCGGTACCTACCTCGAACCGGCGGAGGTCGATGCGATCCATCGCGCGTTCGTGTTCGGTGCCAACGCCCACGGCGAGCAACGCCGCGCGTCGGGCGAGCCCTACATCCAGCACCCCATTCAGGTCGCCCGGATACTTGCCGAGATGCGTCTCGACCACGAGACCATCGTGGCCGCAATTCTGCACGACGTCATGGAGGACACGTCGACCGCCAAGCCCCAGTTAGCGACCGATTTCGGCGATACGGTGGCGGACCTCGTCGACGGAGTCAGCAAGCTGACCCACCTCACCTTCGAGAGCCGCGCGGAGGCACAGGCCGAGAACTTCCGCAAGATGCTCATGGCGATGGCCCGCGATCTGCGGGTCATACTCATCAAGCTGGCCGACCGGCTGCACAACATGCGCACCCTCGATGCGCTGCCGCTCGCCAAGCAGCGACGCATCTCCCGCGAGACGCTCGAAATCTACGCCCCCATCGCCAATCGACTCGGGCTTCGCAACATCGTGATCGAGCTCGAAGATCTCGGCTTCCGCACCCTCTATCCACGACGCCACCGCGTGCTCGAATCCCAGGTCAAGAAGGCACGCGGGCACCGCAAGCGGGTGGTGCGCAAGATCGAGACGGCGACCAAGCGACGGCTCCGTCAGGAGGGAGTCAGGGCCCGCGTCGAAGGACGCGCCAAACACCTCTACAGCCTGTATCGAAAGATGCGCAGCAGGCATCTCTCGTTCAAGGAAGTGGTGGACGTGTTCGGGTTCCGCATCGTCGTCGAACGGCCCGACGATTGCTATCGGGTGCTCGGGATCGTGCACAGCCTCTACAAGCCGGTGCCCGAGCGGTTCAAGGACTACATCGCGATCCCGAAAGCGAACGGATACCAGTCGCTGCACACGACGTTGTTCGGCCCGTTCGGAGCCCCCATCGAAGTCCAGATCCGCACCGAGGAGATGGATCAGGTCGCGGAGTCGGGGGTCGCGGCGCACTGGATGTACAAGACTGGCCAGCCTGGTGCCAACACCGCCCAGCTTCGAGTGCGCGAATGGGTGCGGGACCTTCTGGAGATGCAGACGCACGCGGGCGACTCCGTCGAGTTCCTCGAAAGCGTCAAGGTGGACCTCTTCCCCAAGGAGACCTACGTGTTCACCCCGGCCGGCGACATCCGTACGCTGCCCCGAGGGGCGACCGCGGTCGACTTCGCCTACGCGGTGCATACCGATATCGGCAACCAGTGCGTTGCCGCCAAGGTGGACGGACGCTACGCACCGCTTCGCGCACCACTCGCCAGCGGCCAGACGGTCGAGGTCGTCACCATGCCGTGGGGCCGGCCGAACGCGGCATGGCTCGATTTCGTCGTTTCCGGAAAGGCGCGCACCGCCATCCGCAACTATCTGAAGCAACTGCGTACGGAGGAGGCGGTGGAACTCGGGGAGATGCTGCTCGGCCGCGCTCTCGCGGTCGAATCGATCGGGCTCGACGACGTACCCCCTCAGGTCGTCGATGCACTCCTCGATGAGCTGAAGCTCGCGTCAATCGCTGCGCTGTACGAGGAAATCGGGATCGGCCGGCGGCTCGCGCCGATGATCGCCAAGCGACTCGCGCGGAGCGGCGAGGAGCCCTCGACCGACGACGATCCGGCGCCGAGCACCGGTTCACCTCTCTACATCCGCGGCTCCGAGGGGATGATTGTCGACTTCGGCAAGTGCTGCCATCCGATCCCCGGCGATTCGGTCATGGGATTCGTGAGCACCGGCCGCGGTATCGTCATCCACACCACCGACTGCAAGAACCTCACGGAGTTCTCCGACCGGCCGGAGCGGTGGGTCGACGTGGCGTGGGAGACCGAGGTCGCAGGAGAATTCCCGGCCGAAATCCGCGTCGACATGGCCAATCGCAAGGGAGTCCTCGCGACAGTGGCGGCGGCGATCGCGGACATGGGCGCGAACATCGAGAACGTGAACATCGAGAACCGGGACGGCCTCGACGCCGCGATGAACTTCGTGATCGGGGTGCACGATCGCACGCACCTCGCCCGCATCATGCGGCGGATTCGGTCCATCGACGACGTGTCGCGCATCGTGCGCACCGGGCACTGAACGTCCCGAACTCCCATCGCCGGAACGCGAGCTGACCGACGACCGACAACAAGTTCGCATCGAATGCGGCGAAGGCCGGACTCGCACGGTGCAATTCGACGAGGAGAAACCACACATGACCAGGAAGGCGATTGCCACGCCGTCCGCACCGAACGCGCTCGGCACCTACTCGCAGGCGATTCGCGCCGGCGACACCGTCTACCTCTCCGGACAGATCCCGCTCGACCCGGAGTCGATGCAACTCGTCTCCGGCACCCGCGAGCAGATCCACCAGGTCTTTCGCAATCTGCGCGCCGTCGCCAACGCCGCCGGCAGCGAATTCGGCGACCTCGTGAAGCTCAACGTCTACCTGATTGACCTCGCGGACTTCGCCCTCGTCAACGAGGTAATGGCCGAGTACTTCGAAGAGCCCTATCCGGCGCGAGCCGCGATCGGTGTCGCCTCGCTGCCACTCGGAGCAAGGGTGGAGATGGAGGGCGTCCTCGTCGTGAGTGCATGAGTCGGCCGATGGCGGTTCACCGGGCATCCGAGGCCCGGCGCGGCCCATCCGGGGCGAGGAGCCGGTGACGGATGCAAGCCCCCACGACCTCACGCCGTTCCGGCTCCATCGCACCGACCGTCGTGCCGCCTCTCGAATCGACGCCGGTCACCGAGCTTCGCGGCGTCGGCCCGGGAATTGCCGGCAAGCTTTCCACGATCGGGATCGAAACGGTCCTCGACGTGCTGTTCCACCTTCCGTTGCGGTACGAAGACCGCACCCGCATCCGCGCCGTCGGCGACCTGAGTGCCGGCCATTGCGCGTTCACGTGTGGCCGAATCGAGAGCGCCGGCGTACGTTTCGGACGCCGGCGCTCGCTCGTCGTCGCGATCGGCGACGGCACCGGGACGATGTCGATGCGGCTGTTCCACTTCAACGAGAATCAGCGCCGTCAGCTCCGGCCGGGCCGACGCATCGCGTGCTACGGAGACGCGCGTTCAACATCCAGCGGCATCGAGATGGTGCACCCGGAGTACCGGCTTCTCGCCGACGACGCCGAGGCGCCGACCGCCGACCGACTGACCCCGGTGTATCCGACCGCGACGGGCCTTGGGCAATCGCTGCTGCGCCGCCTCGTCGCACAGGCCCTCGACCGGCTGGAATGCAATCCCGACATCGCCGATCTGCTGCCGGAAGGGGTGGCGACCCGCCACCGCCTCGTCGGCCTCCGCCATGCCCTGTGCACGATCCACCGGCCGCCGGCCGGCACGAGCGCCGAGGCACCGCTGCACCACGAGCATCCGGCCCGGCGGCGACTCGCCTTCGAGGAGCTGCTCGCACAACACCTCGCGCTGCGAGTGCTGCGGCGCCGGCTCGACCGCCGAATTGCGGCGACACTCGACCGGGGTGAATTGCTGGTGCAACGGTTCATCGAGTCACTGCCGTTCGAGCTGACTGCGGCCCAGTGCCGGGTGGTGCGCGAGGTGCGCACCGATCTCGCCCGAACCCGCCCGATGCACCGCCTCGTGCAGGGTGACGTGGGTGCCGGCAAGACAGTGGTCGCGGCGCTCGCCGCCGTGGTGGCGGTCGCAAATCAGCGCCAGGTCGCGTTTATGGCGCCCACCGAGCTCCTCGCGGAGCAGCATTGTGCGAGCTTCCGAGGCTGGCTCGAGCCGCTCGGCATCAGGGTGGTGCGGCTCTCCGGCCGACTCTCGAGCCGTGAGCGCGCACGGACCTTGGCGGAGATCGCCAATGCGGAGGCCGCGGTCGCAGTGGGAACGCATGCATTGTTCCAAATGGAAGTGGCCTTCGCGAACCTCGGACTCGTCATCGTCGACGAACAGCACCGGTTCGGAGTCGAACAGCGGCTCGCGCTGCGCGGCAAGGGCGAACGCGACGAGTTGCAGCCACATCAGCTCATCATGACCGCCACGCCGATTCCGCGCACCCTCGCCATGACCGCGTATGCCGATCTGGACACCTCGATCGTCGACGAGCTGCCGCCGGGGCGCACCCCGGTCGACACCGCGGTGGCGCCGTCGCAGCGGCGGCCCGAAATCGTGGCTCGCATCCGACGCGCGTGCGTACGCGGCGAGCAGGCATACTGGGTGTGCACCGCCATCGAGGAGTCCGAGGCGCTTGCCTGCCGCGCGGCGGAGAACACCGCCTGCGAGCTGGCGGAGGCGTTGCCCGAACTCCGCGTCAGGCTCGTGCACGGCCGAATGCCGCCCGCGGACAAGGATGCGGCGATGGAGGCGTTCAAGCAGGCGCACGTCGACGTTCTGGTCGCTACCACGGTGATCGAGGTCGGCGTCGACGTCCCCAACGCATCGCTCATGATCATCGAGAACGCCGAGCGCCTCGGACTCGCCCAGCTTCACCAGCTTCGTGGCCGCGTCGGTCGCGGCGCACGACGCAGCGCCTGCGTGATGATGTACGACGGCCCGCTCACGGAGACCGCACGTGCACGCCTCGAGGTGCTGCGGGAGACCAGCGACGGATTCGAGATCGCGCAACGGGACCTGGAAATTCGAGGACCCGGGGAGCTCCTCGGCACGCGTCAGACCGGGCTCGCACAGCTCCGAATCGCCGATCTCGCACGCGATCTGCCATTGCTTCCCGGTGTCGAGCGGGCCGCCACCGAGCTGCTCCAGCACCACGAGTCGCGCATCGCGCCCATCGTCCGTCGCTGGGTCGGTCCGGATGCGGACTATGGTCGGGTCTGAGCCATGAAGGAACGCATCGTCCAGTATGCGCTGCTTGCGCGCATGCACCAGCCAATCGGCACCCTGCTGCTGTTGTGGCCGACCTTGTGGGCACTGTGGATCGCGGGAGAGGGCAAGCCCGACGCATTCGTGGTGCTCGTGTTCGTGGCCGGAGTGTTCGTGATGCGGTCGGCCGGATGCGTCATCAACGACTTCGCGGACCGCAGGGTCGACCCCCACGTGCGGCGCACGATGAATCGGCCCATCGCGAGCGGCAAGGTCGGGCCGGGCGAAGCGCTTTGCGTGTTCGCCGGTCTATGTCTCGCCGGATTCGCTCTGGTGCTGACCCTGAATCGGCTCGCGGTACTTTACTCGTTCGCCGCTGTGGCGCTGGCCGCGAGCTATCCGTTCATGAAGCGATGGACGTATCTGCCGCAAGTCCACCTCGGCGTCGCATTCGGATGGGGCATCCCGATGGCGTTCGCCGCGCTCACCGGTGAAGTGCCGCCACTCGCGTGGCTGCTGCTGACCGGGGTTGTCGCCTGGGCGGTCGCCTACGACACCATGTACGCGATGGTCGATCGCGAAGACGACCTCCGGGTCGGCGTCAAGTCGAGCGCCATCCTGTTCGGCGATGCAGACAGATTGTTCGTCGGTGTCAGCCAGGTCGCGGTGCTTGCGGTCCTCTTCCTTGCCGGCCGGCAAGCCGGACTGGGGATCTTCCACCATGCCGCGACCGCGCTGAGCGCACTGCTGTTTCTCTACCAGCAGCACCTGATCCGCGATCGCGAGCCGGCCGCCTGCTTCAAGGCGTTTCTCAACAACAACTGGGTGGGAGCGCTGGTATTCGCGGGCATCGTGATCGACCATGCTTGGTCATGAGCGCCCCGGGGCCGTCCCATCCCGCAAATTGACCATGCCGGGCCGTGTACCGGCGGCATGCCGGGAGGCGCCGGACATCGCAGCGTTTCACGACTGCGCGCTCCACCGCCTCTCTCCGCAGCCTCCAACGCCGTCATCGAAACGCTCCGCTCACCCCGAACAGACATGCACCGCGCCGGCACGGGCGAAGGCCCACGCCGGCGCCGAGCGCCACGGGAATGAGGGTGCCATGCGCCTGGAAGGATTGGTGCCGGCTGTCAGACTCGAACTGACGACCTGATGCTTACAAGGCAACTGCTCTACCAACTGAGCTAAGCCGGCGAAGTCGGAGTCGTCGCGCCAGTCTCGGAACCATGAACCGACAGAGACTGGAGACGACGGCACCCGCACAAGCGGCTCGGAAACCGGCTGCACCGGAGATGCCGCGGTCGTGGGGCCGCAAGGGGAGCGATTCTAGCCCGCAACGTGCTCCGATTCACGACCGCGGCCGCGGATCGCCGAAACCTGTCGCCCGTTTCCTGCTGCTCCGTGCCCCTCGGCTCACGTCCCGCGACGTCACGAGCGTCCACCGTTTGCGGTTGCGGCGGGGAGCGCGTCGTACGACCTCCGGCAACGGCACCTCCTCTGGGCTCAGGGTTCATGTACCCGCACCCGGACCTCTCCCGACCGGCACCTTGCGATACCCGTGGGTCCTTCGACGAGCAGCGCGCCGTCACTGTCGATGCCGCGGGCGATCCCCTCGATTGGCGCCCCTCCCGACAGGGAGCGTACCGGTCGTCCCCGCAACGCGTCGCGCTCGTGCCACCGATCGAGGAACGGTGCGAGACCGCCGTCCCGATACCGCTCGCACGCATCGAGGATCGCGCCGGCCGCCTGCGCAGCCAGTTCGCTGCGCGCCGGGACCCGACCGAACACGGTCGCGAAATCTGTCCACGGCTGGTCGATACGGCCGGAGTCCGCCGGTGCGAGGTCGAGGTTGAATCCCACTCCGATCACGCAAGCGATCGAGTTCGACCCGGAGTGGCTCGCTTCGACCAGAATGCCGGCGAGCTTGCGGCCGTGGATGACGAGATCGTTCGGCCACTTGAGCATCACGGCCTCGTATCCTCCGGCGGCAAGCGCTTCGGCGAGAGCGACGCCGACCGCGAGCGACAGGCCGCTCAGCGCATCGGAGGATCCCGCGGGAAAGCGCCAGGAGACCGACAGCACGAGACTCCGCCCCAGGCCCGAGATCCAGCGCCGGCCCTGCCGCCCGCGGCCGGCAGTCTGGATCTCGGCGGTACAGAACTCGGGTGCAGCGGCGCCGGCGCGCAGACGCTCGGCCAGCACCGTATTGGTCGAGTCGACCGCGAAGCGGACGTGAACCGAGTCGGGCCGAAAACGGGGCTCGGCGTGGACGATTGCTTCGGCATCGAGCAGATCGACGGGCCACGGCAGGCCCACCACATGCGGCTCGATGGTGAGCGCCACTCCGAGCCGCGAGAGCCGGTCCAGCACCGCGTCCAGTTCCGCCGCATCGAGCCCGCATTCACGCGCGAGCCCGATACGTTCACGAGGTCGGCCGTCGGCCAGAGCTCGAACGACGAGGGCAGCCGAATCGGGCGCGGCGACGTCGTTCACGGGTCGAGGGGTACGGGGGAAGGCGATTCGACGGCACCGTCCAGGGCGGTGCGGGTCCCTGCCGAATCGCGCCTCCGGCCGGCCGCGTGCTCAGGCACCTCACCCACCGAGGACGCCATGCAGCATGATCCACCCACCCATGCTCGATCCCACGAGGACCAGCGGGCCTCGGGTGGCCGCCTCGATCACCGCGCACGCATCGTCCGTCCAGGAACCGATGGTGCCGTCCTCGAAGCGCCCGGACGACGCACCGCGCCCGCGATAGTCGAATCGCAGACAGGCGTGCCCGGCCTCGGCGCACACGCGGTGCAGGAACCGCGCCTTGGTCCCTGTCATCTCCGATGCGTAGCCGCACAGGAACACCACGGTCGGAGCGTGCCCCGGCCCGAAGCGGTAGGCGACGTGGCCGCCACCGGGGAGCGGGTGGAGGGATGGGGCACGACGTTCGTCGGCTGTCCCAGTCGTCACCGACGGACCCGAGCGAATTCCGGTCATGCGAGTATCGCCTCGCCCGGCGCAAGCCATCGTATCGCCCGATGATGTCGCGTCCGTTCCAGGAACCGGGCGATGAACGTCCAGGTCGCCTCCTCGTGCACGGCATGATGAGTGAGTATTCCGGTCGGCTCGACCGGGTCCACCAACTGCACCCGGCGAGCCGCAAGATGTGCGACCACCGCCGCGATTGCCCGATCGTGCCCCACGAATCCCCGCCCGCCCCGCCAGTCCACGACGTCCACGTGGCAGTTCGTCTGCTTGAGTCCCGGCGCCGGCTCCCCCGACGAACGAGGACCGTACATCGAGAGGCCGCGGTAGCCCGCGTGCGCAAGCTCCGGGATCAGGCCCGGATCCAGCCGATTCCACGGCGGGACCAGCACCGGCTGGAAGCGGTGTCCGACGAGCTTCCCGAGCGTGCCGAATCCCTGTCCCAATTCGCGCGTCACTGCCTCCGCATCCCGCTCGTTCCCGAATTCCGTCTTCTTCTCGCCGGCGCCGGCGTGGCTGCGGTGGGCCCATCCATGTTGCAGCACCTCGACCGGCACGGACGCGAGCCACGTGGCGAAACCGGGCTGTACGAGGGCGGGAATGACCGCGAGCCCAACCGTGACGTCGTGCGCGTGGGCCAGGGCCGCGAGGCGGTCGAGGGCCGGCGACGGTGCCGTGGCGTCGTCGTCCCGCCACCACAGCGAGGCGCGCCGACCTTCGGCGTGCCACGCGTCGAGCTCGTTGTCGAGATGGGACCAGTTCATTCGTCGGTTCTTTCCGGCGGCTCGGCGAATTCGCCGATCATGACGGTAATGGGTCAAGATTGTGAGTAAATGCCGACAGTCGGGTGGCACCTTTAGACGCGTTCAACATGGAGCCGAATCCGAGGCAGATGCTTCGAAGTCATCATGCCGGATCCGATCGAATTCGCGTCCAGTACAATCGCCCAGCCCCATACAGATGCGCGTGATATCGGATGGCTCATGACGCAGGAACCCACTCCATGAGTGTCAGCGATCAAACACGGAATGAAGTGTGGCAGGGGTTTCTGGACGCCGCACGGCCAAGTCGGTATTACTCCACCGCCACCAAGGCCGAAACAGGAACACGACGAACAGAAATCACTCGTCTCGGCGCATTCACCGCCCGGACGAGTCGATGACGCCACGGGCGATTTCGAGCAACCCCTCGGCGCTTTCCCTCGCACCGTCGAGCCGTACCGTGCGACGGGGCGAATCGGCCGTTGCGGCCGATCGTCGAACCGAATCCAGCAGGGTCTCGGGACTCAGCCGGTCCTCGTCCACCACCCGTGCCGCCCCGGCCTCGGCGAGAACGTGTGCCCGGATCGACTGCTCGCGCTCGCCCTGGGCGGCGAACGGAACGAGCACCGCGGGCACTCCGGTGGCCAGAAGATCGGTGACGGTGTTGTAGCCCGCCTGGGAGACCGAAACCCGTGCCCGCGAGAGGATCGATCGGAAATCGGCGCGGTTCGGCTCCACGACCGCATTCCCGGGCGCTGCGCGGCGCCAGCCGTCCAGAAAGTCGGCGCCGGCATTCGGTCCTACGAGGATTCGCCATCGCAGGGTCTCATCGAGTCGTGAGCTAGCCAACGCCGTGTCCACGAGTCGATGGGCCACCACGCCGCCGCCGGCGGAGACCACGACTTCTCCCTCGCCCACCCCGGGGGGCGCAGCCGGTCCCTGCCCTGCCGCGACGTATCCGGTGTAGCGGATGCGCTCGCGAATTCGTTCCGTCTCCGGAAAGCTCGCTTCGAGCCGCACGAATGCGGGATCGCCATGCACCAGCACCGCGTCGTAGCACGCCCGCACGCGATCGGCGGCAGCCTGCGCGCGCGACGGCTTCGACGGCGGCTGAAGCACATCGCGAATCGAGCTCACGAGCCGGCATCCCGCGGCGCGGGCCCGCTCGACGAGCGGTTCGAGCTCGAACCGCATCATCCGCCGGCCGAACGGATACGACTCGGTGACGAGGACGTGCGGTGCATGCTCCTCGAACGCCGAGAGCAGCATGTCCCGCCGGGCGGCGCGCCAGGAATCTCCGACCCTGCGACCGTCTCCGTCCACGAGTACCCGGAAGCTCGCGTCCTGCGCGCGGGCGGCGGGGAGTGCGACGACGCGCACGCGATGGGGATCGACCTCAGGCGCCCCCACGCCACCGGTCACGAAGGCGACGTCCGCTCCGCGCTCGGCGAGGGCACGCGCGATGGCGGCGGCGCGGCGCCGATGGCCGATCCCCAACAGGTGCTGGACCCAGACCATGACCCGCGGCGAAGTCCCGATAGCGGTCATCGGCAGCTATCCGGCATGACTGAAGTCTGCTGTGCGACGTCGATGGCTGCGCCTCGGCAGATTCCCGACCGGCATCATCACGTGACGGACAGGAGCCGCCGCACCCGTCGGCGGCTGTGCGTCGCACTCGATATGGCCGAGAGTCGAGTTCGCGTGCCGCGCGGGCCGGTAGCGACCACGGGAGACTATTCTCCGCGCTCCAGCCGGATATTCGCCTCGACGAGCGCGAATTCGTCGGACTGCGGATCGAAGCGAAAGTGCTGCACGCACGACCAGTCGAGACGCACCGGGGACTTGCCGGTGAGATTCCAGCCGCAGGCGAGACCGAGTGTCGCCTTGATGGCTCCCTTGTGGGTGATCGCGACCACGTTCACGCGCCGGCCGGCGACGCTCCGCGCCCAATCGACGATCCGCGCCTGCAGCTCGCGCGGACTCTCTCCGCCTGGTGGACGGAAGTCCGGCCCCCTCGCCTCGTTGTGGGCAACCCCGCTCGCATCGGCTGCCGCGACCGAGGCCCGCGTCTGTCCTTCCCACTCGCCCCAGTTCATCTCCATCAGGCGCCGGTCGAGCACCGGCGTTGCGAGTCCCAGGAGGGCCGCGGTCTCGACCGCCCGAACCAGCGGGCTCGAATACACGCGATACGTCGCGAACCGCGCGGGAAGCCTCCGACCGGTCAATGCCCGGCGTCCCCGCTCGCTGAGCGCAACGTCGGTCCGGCCCTGGATGCGCCCCGCCTCGTTCCACGCGGTCACGCCGTGACGGACCATCGCCACTTCAATCACGGCCTGCACCCCGACGCCTGACGACCGCCTCCGGCGTCGAATTCGCTCGGCGCAGCCCCGGACGGGAATTGCAGACCGACGAGCACCTCCACCAGCAAAATCGCCGCCGCGGGTTCCCCGTCGTGATGCTCATCGCCCACCCTCCGCCAACGCATCGTCGATTCATTGGTCGAGATTGCGCGCCGCCGTCGCAAGACCGTGCTCGACTTGATCGCCATGCCCTTCACCGCCCGCACTCTGCCACTACCTCACCGAGCAACCGGTCGAGATTGCGCGCGGCCGCCGCAAGACCGTGTTCGGCCCGCACGCGCGCCCGGCCCGCCGTTCCCGCCGCGGCCAGGGCATCCCGATCGGCCAGTGCCCGCACCACCGCGTCGGCAAATGCCGTGGCGTCGCCCTCGGGCACGAGCCACCCCCCGGTGCCGTGCACGACCATGGAACCCACACCGCGCGTCTTGCCTGCAATCACCGGGACGCCCAACGCCTGGGCTTCGAGCATCGCCATGCCGAGCGGCTCTCCGAGCGCCGGCCACACGAAGAGGTCGCAGGCCCCGACTATGCCGTGCAGGGCCGGGGGAAACCGCGGACCGACGAAGGTGACCCGGCCGGCCGCCCGGAGCTTCGCGAATGCGGCTTCCACCTCGTCGCGGGCGACACCACCGCCCACCACCAGCAGGTGCCACGGCACGTGCGTCACGCGTTCGAGCGCACCGGCCAGGAGCCTGAAGGACGCCGCCTTGCGCCCGGGACGCATCATCGCCACGCAGGCGAGGAGCGGAACCGAGGGACTCATGCGCAGCAGGCGCGCCAGGCGGGCACGGCGGCGCGAACGTCGACCGGGCGGCGCGAAGGCGTGAGTGTCCAGGAAGGGAGTCAGCCGGACAATCGGCGCACGCGTGCCGAGACGCGGTTGGAGCCCCGGCACATCGTCCGGGTTGAGTGCTATCAGTCGAGCCGCACGCGAGAGTGCGACCGCCACCGCGCGATGGCCGTGCCGCCATGCGCCGTGCGCCTGCTTCGACGCATGCGACGCCTCCGCGACGACGTAGGGGATTCCCAGCCCGGCGCTTACGCGGGGACCAATCCAGTCGGGCGCCTTGTGATAGAGGTGGTAGGTGAACCAGCACCGCGGGGCCCGCGACGAGCCGTGCCACCGTTCGCGCAGCCGCAGCGCTTCCGCCCTCGCGGCCCGCGCGAGCCGGAGCTGGCGGCGGCGATCGCCCGCGCCGTCGAACGACCTCAGTCGCGACGCGGTCACCACGTCGTGGCCCGCCTGTTCGAGCGCACGCACGAGCAACCCGGCGATGAGACGGTCTCCGGACGCGACAGGGTGGTCCGGCGTCTTGAGCGGCGCGTAGAACGCAATCCTCACGGCACCGCCTTCACTCCCGCGCCCTTCCATCCAAGCATTCTTGCCACATCTCCGCATGTATACGTCTTTCGTTCTCTTGCCGCACATGCAAGCAACGTCCAGATCTGCAGTGCCCTTTGATACTTCGTCACGATCGTCTCCTCCAGGTCTGGGTCATCCACAGCGGTCGATTCGGCACCGCACCGCCGGGAGAACCTGGATTTCAGGATGCCGGTTCGCAGATTCCGCGGACAGGACCCGGATTCGCGACCGGGTTGGATGAATCCGTCAATCTCGCCGCAATCCTGGCTACGCCGTCCTCGAACGAAAACCTCGTCGTGACGACCCGCCTGCCCGCGTCGGCCAGGCGCGAGCGCAGCCCCGGGTCGACGATCGCGCGTTCGAGGGCCGCGGCAAGGGCGGCGATGTCGCGCGGCGGCACGAGCAGTCCGTTGCTCTCATGTTCGATCAGCTCCGGGGTCCCCGACATCCGGGTCGCGACGCATGCAGCACCGAGAAGCTGTGCTTCCATCAGTACGTTCGGCAGTCCGTCGCGATCGCCGTCGGCGCAAACCCTGGAGGCCAGCGCGAAGAGATCCGCGGCGGCGAAGCGCTCGACCACCCGGTCATGCGGCAGGCTCCCGTGCCAGCGCACCCGGTCGCCGATGCCGAGCGCCGCCGCCTGCCGCCGCAGTCGCGCGTCGAGCGCACCGCCGCCCACCACGTCCAGCGTCCATGCAAGCGACGGAGAAACCGACGCGAGCGCCGCGAGCAGATCGTCGAATCCCTTCTTCTCCACCAGGCGCCCCACCGACAGGATCCGAACCGGATCCGCCGGGTCCGAGCCGTCGCGTGGAGTCCGCTCCATCCCCCGTTGCGGAAATCGTCCCCGGTCCAGGCCGTGGTACACGAGCGCGACGACATCGGGTGACGGCGCGAGCGCCGCGAGGTGTTCGAGGTTGGCCTGCGTGCAGGTGACGCCGAAGCGGGCATCGGCGAGCTTCTCGCGCTTCTCCCAGTCCGGTGTCGTCCACACGTCCTTGGCGTGGGCGGAGAAGCTCCATCCGATGCCCAGCATCGCGCTCGCGTAGCGGGCGACAGACGCCGGCGTGTGCAGAAAGTGGGCGTGAATCGAACCGACCCGGCCGAGCTCCGCCGCAAGCACCAGCGCCTGGCCGAAACGGCGCACCCGATTCCGGGTGCGGTCACGGGCCAGATCGGCCAACCACATCCGGCGGGCTCGGGAGTATCCGGGAAGCCGCCGCGCCTCCATCCAGGCTCGCAGCACGCGGCCCGGAGCGTCGTGCAGATACTCGGGCAGATAGTGCACCGGAGAACGTATTTCCGCATGGATCGGATGGGTGAACCGATCCGTCGGGCGACGCAACGACACGATCAGGATGTCGACCCCTCGGCGTTCCAGGGCCAGGATCTCCTGCGCGATGAAGGTCTCCGACAGGCGCGGCCAGCCCTTCACCACGACCGCGACAGGGCGGCGCATGGAGGAGATTCAGCGCGTGGCGCCGCCGGCGGCGCGCGCCGCGCCGGGACGCTCGCCGCGTGGGTCGAGCCAGCGCTCCACGAGGCGATGAATGTTGTCGAGACCTTCGAGAAGGCCGGGCACCACGACGTCGGACGGGCGTGGCTGGGAGACGATTCCGCGCAGTGCCGCCGCCATGGCGCGCCGGCCGCGGCCGTGCTCGTCGCTCAGCATCCGGACCAGCCCGAGCTGCTCGGCGCGTGACGCCCGGATGGTCTGTTCCAGGCGCGGGAGGCGTCTCGGGACGATAACGGCCGGTTTGTCGAAGGTGAGGATTTCGCAGAAGGTGTTGTACCCCCCCATCGCGACGACGCCGGCGGCGCGGGCCATGAGATTTTCGAACCGCGCATCGAAGGTGATCGCCTCGACTCGATCGAGCCTCGCAATCCGCATGCGGAACTGCTCCCGCCGCCGGGGACGCATGAAGGGTCCGAAGACGATCAGGGCGGGATGGGGCAGCCCCGGATCGGACTCGTAGGCGCCGATGACCCAGTCGATAAGGTCTTCGCCGTCCCCTCCTCCACCGGGGGTCACGAGGATGAACGGCTCCGGCAGGACGGTTGCGGCGGGGATCCGGGGCGCGTCGTCGGACGGCGCGCTTTCGAGATAGCCGGTATAGGTCATCTTCCGCCGCATCGCGGTCGAGAGCCCGAGACCCGCCAGCGGTTCGCACATCTGCGGGAGGCCATAGACGAGAATGTCGTCGTACAGCGTTTCGAGCGCCGACATGGCGTTCTTGCGTTCCCATTCCTCCGCGAGCAGCGCCGGATCGTCCATCACGTCGCGCAGGCCCAGTACGAGGCGGGAACCGCGGGCCTTGAGCGCTTCCAGAGTGCCCAGGATCTCTCCGCGCAGGCCGAGGGGTTCCTTGTCGACGATGAAGATGTCCGGCGCGAACACCTCGGCGGTGTGTCGGATGATGGAGGCGCGCATCCGCAGCACCTCCCCGATGTCCATGTGCAGGCTGAGTGACGAGTATTCGCCGTTGCGCAGCTTGATGACGCCGGGAACCCGAACGAAGTCGACACGGGTGCGGAAATCGAAGCTGCCGATGATCGGCGAGCCCGACAGGATGAGCACGGACAGCGCCTTGCGGCGTGCCACGAGCGCATGGGCGATGGTCCGGCACCGGCGCAGGTGTCCGAGCCCGAAGGAGTCGTGGCTGTAGACCAGCACTCGGGCATATCTCGGTGACACGATTACACCTGCCCCGCTCGGTTCCGCATCGCGCGCGAGCCTAGCCGAAACCTGGACGAACCCGCAATCGGGAGGTCCCTCCGCGGTGGTGCGAGCATCCGTGCCTCGTCCTGTGGTGAGGATCGCTTCGATTGTCGAGACGGCCAAATCGATCGAACGTTCCGCGGCGACGCCGAGGCGATCACGAGTGGCCGGATCGACACCCGGTAGGATAGGCTTTTCGCGCGTGTCAACGCGGTGGAGACGACAGAACGTCACGGAGTCATGCTTCACGGACGCTCGCTTCACTCCGTCGCCACCGGAAGCGTCCGTCGCCACCGAGACACGACGAGACCCGGGATCGAGCATGCGCCTGCGATTGCCGACGATCGGAGAGACCCCGCACCTGCCGGGACGCGTGCGGGAGGCGATTCGCAAACAGCAGGAATCGAGCGAGATTGCGGTCGGATGGATCCAGCTCTCGATCGTGGTCACGTTCTCGATCCTCTACGCGCTTTCCCCCAAGCCCTACACCGCGGACCCGGTGTTCGCGCCGGAACCCTGGGTGCTCGGCGCGTATCTGCTCTTCACCCTGGCGCGCGTCGTCCTCGCCCACCGGCGCGCATTGCCGGACTGGCTGCTCTACGTCTCCGTGGTCGTCGACATGCTCCTGCTGCTCGCCCTGATCTGGAGCATCCACGTGAAGTACGGTCAGCCCGCGTCGTTCTATCTCAAGGTCCCCACCCTGCTCTACGTCTTCATCTTCATCGCGTTGCGCGCACTGCGCTTCGAGGCGCGCTACGTGCTGATCGCGGGCGCAGTGGCGGCGGGGGGATGGCTGCTGATGGTGCTTTACGCCGCCCGCATGTCGTTCGACGACCCGATGATCACGCGCGACTACGTGGAGTACATGACCTCGAACAGCATCCTGCTCGGAGCGGAGTTCGACAAGGTCATCTCGGTGCTGATCGTGACCGGGATCCTTGCCATCGCGATCACCCGGGCACGCGATCTGCTCGTTCGCTCGGTGGTGGAGAGCACCGCCGCGGCCGAGCTCTCGCGCTTCGTGCCGAGCGAGGTGGCGGCGCAGGTCAAGACGTCGGAGACGCGGGTGGAAGCGGGTGCGGGCGAGGTGCGGGAGACGACGATCTTCTTCAACGACCTCCAGGGGTTCACGACCCTGAGCGAGGGAATGACGCCGGTGGAGCTGATCTCCACCCTGAACGAGTACTTCGCGGCGGTCACCGAGCCCATCATTCGCCACGGCGGCGTCATCAACCAGTATCAGGGAGACGCCATCCTCGCGACCTTCAATCTTCCCAGGGCGCTCGACGACCACGCTGCGGGCGCGGTGCGCGCCGCCATCGAGATCCAGCATATCCTCGGTGCACGCACCTTCGGAGCCGGACTACGGCTCACCTCGCGAGTCGGAATCAATACCGGAGTGGTGGTCGGCGGACTGGTCGGCGCCCAGGATCGACTGGGCTACACGGTGCATGGCGACGACGTGAACCTCGCGGCCCGGCTCGAGGCGCTCAACAAGGAACATGGAACGCGGATCATCGTCTCCGAACGCACCCGCGAGCTCGCCGGTCCCGATCGATTCGCATTCCAGACACTGGGGACGGTGACGGTGCGGGGACGCAACCGGCCGGTGACCATCTACCGGATCGACGTCGACCCCTCGCCCGCACCGGAGGAACCGCGAGGCGCGTAGACCGGATTGCAGCGTGCAGGCCGACGTGGCCGGCCCGGAATCCCTTGCGCGGGTCGAATGTCGCGCAACGCCTTCGCCCTGCGCGGCCGGACCGGGGTGCGGGCGGGGCGATGCGCTACGGCCCGCCCTCCGACTCCAGCATCGCAATCATCCGCTCCATGTTCTTCCGGGCACGATCCTCGTGCCGTTCGCGGAAGAACTCCGTGAAGCAGAAACGGGGCCGGGCCGCGAGCGATTCCAGGAACTTCTTCTGCCGGGGACGGAACTCGGCATCCGACAGGTGCGGAAGCTCCGCTCGTACCGCGCGGCTGTCGAGGAGGAACTCTTCCCAAGGCCGGCCGAAGCTCGACAGATCGATGTCCACCATGAACGATTCGTCGAGGGTTTGCGGTGGCGGGTCGAGGTGGGTCGTCGCCATGACGAGATCGTGCACCTTGGTACGGAACCGCTTCGAGCCCCGCCCGTCGGCGAGTGCCGCGAACAGCTCCGCGCTGCGCAATTCGTTGTCCTTCGCCGGAATTTCGTAGATCGCATCGTGGAACCACAACGCCATCTCGACCACGTCGGGCTCGTCCATCCGATCGGCGGCGAGATCGAACTGGCGCAGGCAGTGCTCGATGTGCGGGGCGGCGTGATACCGGCGGTGCGGTTCGCGGTACATCCCGTCGAGCTCGTCGAACACCGCACTGGCGCCGTCGCCGATGCAGCGGGTCCAGAGGGATTCGAAACGTTGTCGGTCCAGCACGATTCGGCTCCGGGCGGCCGTTCCGCCGCATCACCCGATTCAGGTCCGCGGTTGCTCGAGCTGCTGCAACCGTTTCTGCAGCTCCACGAACTGTTCGTGCGATCGCACGAGCTTCTCGCTCAACTGGCGCATGACGTCCAGCGCGACCTCCGGATTCTCCGCCAGCAGCTTGAGAAACATCTCGTCGGAAATGCGCAGCGCGACGAGTCCGTCCTGGGCTCGGACCGTCGCGGAGCGCGGCGAGCTGGTCAGCACGCCGAGCTCTCCGAACAGCTCGTTGCTGCCGAGCACCACCTCCACCACCGATCCCGTCTCGGTGTCGGCAAGGATGTCGACCGCACCCTTCATGATCACGTAGGCGCTGTCGGGCGCGTCGCCCGCCTCGAACAGCACCTCCCCGTCGTCATAGGTGCAGAGCTCGCTCGTGAACGCGAGAAGCTTGAGCTTCGAGAGCTCCAGCTTCGCGAACATCGGCACCTTGCGAAGCATCTCGGCTTCGGTCGTGAGGTCCATCGCCATTCCAGAGTTTCGAACTTCTGCCGTCGTGTCATTGCCCCGAGCCCATGATTGCATGGGCGAACGAGGCCGTGCGACCGTACCGAACCGCGTCAGCCGGCCAGCGCCATCTCGTGAAACACGGTACCGGGTCGATTCAATTTCGCGAACGTACCCTGTTCCACCACCTTGCCGCCCTCCAGCACGATGATTTCGCCGAAATTCTCGGCAAGGCTGGCACGGTGGACTACCCAGATCAAGCCGCGAGATCCAAACTCTTTCAACAGGTTATCAAGTATTCGGGTCTGCGATGCTGCGTCGAGGGCCGCGGTCGCGCGGTCGATGACGAGCACGTCCGGGCGTTTCAGCACCGCTCGGGCGATCGCGAGCTTCTGGCGCTGCACCGCGGTGAGCCGCGAGCCGGCGATCCCGACGGAATAGTCGAGTCCGCACTCCATGACGAGGCGGCGCAGTCCGAGCGTGTCCACCACTTCCGCGATCACCTCTCCGATGCGCGCGGCGCTGCGCTGGCGTCCGTAGGCAAGCCGCCCGAACAGGATGTTGTCCAGGATCGAGACCGAGGAGTTGTAGCGCTCGGCGTCGAAGAATTCGATGGCTGTCTCGTCGGCTCCGAACCCCTCGGAGAACCGGCGCCGGGCCAGGACCACGCGTCTCTGCATCGGCTCGTCGATGAATCCGAGTCGATGGCGCGCGGGCACCAGCTTGAACGTGAGCGACAGGAACATCGTCCGGTCGTCGTCGCCGAGGTCACCCACGCTGTCGGACTCGGTGCGTGCGAGCATGCTGCGGAATTCCGGCAGGTCCTCGGCGGAGATGAAGCTGAACTGCTCGAACAGCTCGCTGCCGGGAGCGACGTCGGCGAACAGGTCGACCATGACCGCGGCGACCTGACGTCCGATGTCCACGAAGTCGTCCATCAGTCCGAGGTCGACCAGGACCTTGCGCACATGGGCGTTCCCGGCGAGGTCTTCCGGGTCGAACGTCCGATCCTTCGGGGTGCCGAAGAGCAGGTTCTCCGCCACCGTCATGTTGACGTTGTAGGCGTCGCGGTCGAAGGGGTCGATGAGGTGCGCGACGTTGAGGTCCGCAAGCCGGATCCGGAGCATCTTGCGCGCCTCCAGGACACCGCTCGCGAGCTCCGGTGCGTCACTCGGGTCGATGTCCGACTGCAGCCCGAGCTGGTAGATGTCGTCGTCCATGTCCACGATCGAGAGCACCTCGATGGCGCGCGCGTTCATCGACTCCAGGTCCTCGACTCCCGCGCCCGCGTAGTCGATCCAGTTCGCCCGGATATCGAGGACCGAGTTTCCGGCCCGGCCGGATTCGGTGCGGAGCCGGTCCCACCGCGCACGACCGGACTCGTCGTAGTCGGCGTCCTTCGTCGGGCGGTGCTTGAGGCTGTAGAGCAGGTTGTCCCGCAAGGTGCCGGAGAACAGGCTGGTCTCGGGTCCGACGTAGGCGACCTGGCGCCCCGTCACCGCCTCGGGGGCGGCAAGCAGGTCCGTCGTGCCGGCCACCAGCGTCCCCGTGCTCGGGCGCTTGAGGCCGGCGACGATGTGGGCGAGGCGGTCGCAGCCGCTGCCCGGTCCCCCCACGATCGCGAGCGTCGCCGGCAGCTCGGCGTTGAGCGAGAGTCCGCCGGGGAACGTCGTCTCGCTCTCGTCCTCCTCCTTGAGATCGAGATTGGTGGCGACGAGGGCGCCGGTGAGCGGGACTCGCGTGTCCGGCTCGGCGTCGAGCTGCTCCTGGTCGAGCATGCCCGATACCTGGAACGATTCGAGGAGCAGCTCGTACTTGCCCTTCGCGTCCTCCTTGACCTGATAGAAGTTGAGCAGCTCCTTCCACGGATCGGCGAGCTTTTCGTAGGCGGCGATGACCGCCACCAGCGAGCCGAACGTGAGGTCGCCCTGGATGACCAGGTAGCCGCCGATCGAGTAGAAGAAGAACGGCGTGATCTGGGCGATGAAGTTGTTGGCGAACTTGATGAAGAACTTCAGGCGGTAGATCAGCACTCTGACGCGGTAGATCTCGCCGACCCGCTCGGTGTAGTCCGCACGCTCGAGCCGCGAGGTGTCGTGGGTGTGGATCTCGCGAATCCCGGTCACCACCTCTCCGATCCGTTCGGACAGAGCGCGGGCGAGCCGGATCCGCTCCTTCTTCCTGGCGTTCAGCTTCTTCTGCAGCTTCGGAATGAGCCACATCTGCACCGGATACAGCGCGATGGCGGCGAGGCCGAGAATCGGGTCCTCGATGAACATGAAGATCAGCAGGGTGATGAGCATGCCGCCCTGGAACACGGGCAGCGCGATGGAATCGCCGATGTAGCCGCCGAGCGGATCGGTCTCGGCGACGATGGTGGCGACCAGCTCGCCCTGCGAGGTGCGGCGGAACCGGGGAAGCGGAAAGCGCAGCATGCGCACGAAGAGGTCGTATCGCAGGCGCCGGAGCATGCGTTCGCCGACCACCCCGCGGTAAACGTTCAGGAAGTACTTGAAGCCTCCGTTGACGAGGACGAGCCCGAGGAACATCCCGCACAGCGCCAGCAGGTACTCGATCTGCCCGAGCTCGACGCCGGCGACCTCCACCGGAAACGCGGACGCGTCGGCGTCGATCGCCTCGTTGACGATGACCTTCGGCAGGTAGAGCAGGAGGTAGAAGAACGGAAACGAGGCGATGGTCAGCACGAGCAGGAGAACCTGCTCGCGCAGGCTGTACCTGAGCACGAACTTGAAGATGGTGGGTTCCATGTCCGCTTCCCGGTGGGCGACGTGCGATTCCGCGCCTTATAGCCCACAGGGGAGCGGGCGAACAACGCCGAGCTTTCGCGCCGTGTCGTCCTTGCGCAGTCCGTTCGGCTGTGGTTGGAGCTCCACGGGACCGGGTGGCGCCGCGTGCAGTGAGCAGGATCGACATCGAGCCGCATTCCGGGAACCGTCGCAGCCCGCTCCGGGGCGAGCGGGGTCCGGCGTTCGTTCTCCGCGACGAGGCACCGATGTGGACGCGAGAGCGGTGCGTCACGAGATGCAGGCGATCCAGGATTCCTCGAGCGTGGCGGCGGGAAAGCGCTCGCGCAGGCCGGCCGGGGAGCCGACGAACCGCATCGCACCGTCGTGGAGCACGCCCATCCGGTCGCACAGGCCGCCCGCGTCCGCGAGCAGGTGGGTGCTGAGGAACACTGTCGCGCCACCGTCGCGCAAGCACCGGAGGTAGCGCCTCGCGAGCACCCGGGCCTTCGGATCGAGGCCGCTCATCGGCTCGTCGAGCACGAGCAGGGGCTTGCCGGCAAGCAGGCAGGCCGAGAGGCCGAGCTTCTGCGCCATGCCCTTCGAGTACTCTCGGACCGGTTCGTCGAGAACGGACGGCGCGAGATCGAGGGCGGCGAGCACTTCGCGCACCCGGCCGGGCCGCGGCTCGACCTGGTGCATCCTCGACATGAAGCGCAGGAACTCCCGCCCGAGGAGGTGGCGAGGGGGCACGAAACGTTCCGGCAGGTAGGCGAGCGGGCGGCGCGACTCCGGCGCCGCCGCAGGCCGGCCGAAGATGCGAATCCGACCCGCGTCGAGGTGGCAGAGATCGAGAAGACACTTGATACAGGTGGTCTTGCCCGCGCCATTGGTCCCGACGAGCCCGAAGATTTCGCCCGCGTGCACGACCAGCGAGAGGTCCGCCAGCACGGCGCGGGATCCGAGCCGTTTGGACACGGCGGAGAACTCGATGGCGTTCACGCGGGGCGCCGGGCGAACCGGCTCGGGCGATGCGCACCTCACGTGCGGCGGGCGGGTCAGATGAGTCCGAGAGCGGCTGCGACTGCGATGAACGCGGCGTTGATGGCGACGATCCCCGCGCCCTGAATCCACAATGCCCGGTAGAGGTCCGCGCGCAGCTCGGCCAGAGCGGAAAGCAGCCTGGACTCCACTGCAGCCAGCTCGGAACGCAACAGGCCGAGATCGGCCTTGGTCGCGAGCTCCGCCTGCGCATCGCGGATCGTCTCCACGGTCGCTTCGGCCTGAGCCCTCTCCATGCCTGCGTTTCCGAGTCGGCGCATCGCGTCGAGCGTATCGAAGGTGCTGGTGGTCATCGGGCTGTCTCTTCGTCGCGATTCTAGGCCATTTCCGCCCGTGGCGGCACCGCTCCGCTCCTCCCCTTCCGGGTCCACGCTCGACTTGTCGGATCTCTCGCTGACGGTCCCGAGCACTCACCGGAGTCGAGAGCATCCTGCCCTCGATCCCTGGGCCGCCGCGCATCGGTCGTCCACCCTTTCCCGCACGAGTATTCGTGCCCGATGACGTGGCGGCCCGCGCCGCCCGCCGTGCAATGCGGGCCGGCCGGCGGACTCAGTAGAGGTACACGAGGTTGCAATTCTGGGCGTCGCCGGCGATGTCGTACTCGTTCGTGGTCGCGCTGGTCATGCACGCGGTCGTCGCCTCGCTCACCCCCCGGTGCGAGAACGTGGTGGTGCCGGTGAAGCGCAACGCCCCGGTGAGGGGGCGCTGATCGTCGATCTTGAGATCGAGCTCGCGGGCGATCCTGACCGGAATGTTGTTCCCGAAGACGAGACCGAGCCGGACCGCCTGCGCCGCGGTGGGGGCGCCGGTCGTGGTCGAGTAGTCGCGGGTCTGGCCGAGCAGCATGTAACCGTTGAAGGCGTTCTGCGGCGCCATGGTGGCGACGCGATACCTCGTCGCGCTCGTGGCTCCGCCGTCATAGCTCCCCTGGAGCAGACCGGCCCGGGTCAGGTGCACCCACACCGCGGACGCCTCTCGCCAGTTGCCGGCGTCGATGCGTCCGTTCGAGTTGCCTCCGGCGGTGATGGTGGCGTCGCCGAGGGCCGAGGCGGCAGCGGCCGCGGTCATGTCGCCGGGGACCTGCCGGTAGCGGTCCACGAATCCGTAGTAGGCGGCCTGGATCCCGGCGTTCATGCCCGCGAGGTTGCGCACCCGGGCACCGTCGATGAGCTCGCGGCCCTTGAGGATTCCTCCCAGCAACAGGCCGACGATCACCAGCACGATTGCGATTTCGACGAGGGTGAAGCCGTGTTGTCTGCGTGGCATGGACGAAGTCTCCGGAAATGCGTGGCGTGCGGTGACCAACGAGCGCTCTCGCGACGAGCCGTGCCGCGAACCGTGAGGGATCGTATCTCCGTGGCCCGTGCGCGGAATTGGAACCGAGGGCCGCCGCATGTCGGCCCGCGGGCCCCCGGTCGTCAGCCGCGGGAGCGCGAGGAAGGGTGCCGGACACGATCGACCGGTGCCCGATCGGCGTCGCGTCGCCTCCGAGGCGTTTTCGCATCGCCGACTCGCATCGCCCCGGGGTGCCGCCATCCTCCGCGCTCCTCGCCGCCGGGCCCGGACACGCCGGCCCGTGCCTCGATCTCCTCGAGCCGCGCCGCGAGCAGACGAACTTCGTGCGGATCCCGGACCCTGCCGTCATGGAGCAGGCCGCCGATGAGGACACGGGCAAGGTCCAGCTCGCCGATGTCGGCTGCAATCAGCGCACTCATGTCCCGGGCCCACGCCGGCACGCCCGGGCCCGTCGCGTGCTCGCTCACCGCGCGGGCGTATCGCAGAGCGAGGACGGGGTCGCCAAGGCGATGCTTCGCGATCACCGCCGCGTGCGCCAGCCACGGCCACCTCCGGTCCGGATCCTCGAGGAACCGCCGGAAGACGAGTTCGAACATCCTGCGCTGCCGCACGGGGTCCGATACCGAACCGTACAGCCTCGCTGCCGCGAGCAAGGGAGAGTCCGCCCGCGGATCGAGATCGATGATTGCATCGAGCCAGCCCGCGACGAGCTCGTAGTCGAGGTCCATGAACGAGACGCGCACGCCCGGTTGGCTGTCGTGGGTCAGGAGTCGCAGCATGAGCAGCTTCGCCAGCACCCCCGGTTCGCCGAGCGCCGCGACCTGCAACATGGAATCCGCGGGTACGGGGCCCAGAGACTGCAGCTCCGCCCGGGCATCCGGACGCCACGCGTGCCATCCGAGCTGCAGCGCCAGCGCCGCCGCCAGCATCCATCGCACCGCGAGCGGCACATCGGCGACGCGCCGCTCGAGGGATCTGCCCGTTCGCCCGTTCACGGTCGCGGTTGCGCTCAGAGCGCCTTCCTGTGGAGGTCGAATGACGCCGCGGCGAAGAGCAGGGTGACGTAGATGACGGATTGCACCGTCACGAAGCCGAGATCGGAGATCGTTCCGGCACCGTGGATGAGCCACTCCGACTCGGTGAACCGATCGAGGTCGGGCAGCACGAACGCCAGAGCGTCGGCGAAAGCCCCGACGAACTGCTGGCCTGTCGATGCCGAATCGACCAGCGGCTCGCGGGCCATGATCCGAAGCGCCGCCATCGAGCGCGAGAGCACGTAGAACCCGATGACCGTGCCGAGCGCCCAGGTGACCTGGGAGAAGGTGAACGCGCACAGCAGGCTCATCGCGGTGACGATGAAAAGTTCCAGGCTCAGTGACGTCGCCCAGAGCGCAGCCTGCGGCAGCGGCGCGAACCACGTCACCGCCAGCCCGCAAACAACGGCGGTCAGCATCGAGACTCCAGCGAATCCGGCGAGCTTTCCGGCGAGGTACGTGGAGCGCGGCGAGGGCATCGACAACAGCAGATCGAGGTCCTTGTGGTGGGACTCGCGTACCGCACTCGACACGACGCACGCACCGACGGTGAAGACCGCGCACGACCGAAGCCAGGCGCCGAGCAGTCCACTGCGAAAGCTCTGCGTCTCCGTGATTGCGACCTCGCCCGCAAACACCGCAAGCGCGCACCCCACGATGGCGAATCCGGCCACCAGCCATCCGAGTCGACCCCGGACCGCATCCAGGACGGTGAACCGGGCGATCGTGAGCACGGCGGTCATCGCACCGGTCTCGTCACGCCGGCGCACCTTGCCGCCGGAAAACGGGACGGGACCGTGCTCACGGCAGCACCCTCGCCTCGACCAGCCGCGCCATCAGCACCGGGGTCGGGATCCACACCACGATGTCGTCGAACTCGCACGACGGCCGCAGTGGCACGGACGTCTCGTCAGCGTCGTCGCAGGTCGCAGCTCCACGCGAATGGATTCGACTGACGAACGTCGAATCCGCATCGACGTTCTCGTTTTCGTCCGCTGCTGCGCCGGCCGGCAGGGCGAGCGGCAGCCCGGTCACCGCGTCGATGCCACCGAGCCCGTTGGGTCCGGTGGAGAACACCACCGCGGGCGTCGTGCGGGTGAGGGCCGCCTCCGCGCTCTGGTGCTTGATCTCGGTGGTTCCACCGGTGTCCGGATTGTCACCCCGGGTCAGCACCGTGATGTCGCCGGAGTCGGTGAGATCGAGCCGAGCCGGTCCCGGAGGCTGTCCGGTCAGCGCACGATGCGAGAACTCCCCGCTGACGCGGTACCTGAACAGCCGCCCCCAGGCATCGGCGCGCGGTGTTCCAAGCGCCTGGAACGGCAGGATTCCGTCCAGGGCCGATCCGGAGCACGCGGCGGGAGCCGCGCCGTCGACGCCGTCCGCTGCGACATCGGGACACGGCAGCGACCCGTGAACGACCGCATGGCCGATCAGCGCCTCCCGGATCTCTCCGAGCGCTCGCTCCGTCTCGCGAATCCGGGCCGCATCGATCTGCGTGCGCAGGGGCGCGAGAAACGCGCCCAGCAGGAATCCCACGATGGCGATGACGATCGCGAGCTCGACGAGCGTGAAACCGTCCTGCCGCCGGCGTCGACCGGTCGGCTCGCGCCACTGCCCGACTCCCCTGATACGCGAAGCGCGGCCGGCACTCACGGAATCGTCCCCGGCGGTCCGACCACCCGAACCTGATCGTTGAAGTCCGCGGCGAGCATCGCCCGTGTGGCCGTATCGCCCCCGGCGGCGTTGGCCGGCGGCTCGAAGTACGCCGCCGGACAGGCGGTCCCGCACCCGTCGCGGGTCTGGCCCGGGAGCGCCGGCCCGGCTCCGACGAGAAACGCGGCCACGTCGTTGCGCGCAATGCCCGACGCGTCGACGGTCAGGCAACCCGAGCCCGATCCAATGCACCGGCCCGGGGAGCCGGCCGCCGCCGTCTCCTCGCCGGAGACGGAGGCACGAACGTACCGGTACCAGTCGTTGTCGACGAACCACCTTGGGATGCCGTCCCGGGCGACACTGAGGTCATACTCCAGATCGGTGAAGGTGAACGTCGCGATGGTGCCGGTGTCCACGGTCAGGGTGCGTTCCACGGACATTGCGACGGCGGTGGTGGCGGAACAGGCGGAGTCGACGCAGGCGAATTCGTAGTTGCGTCCTCTGACCGTCGCGGCGAACGACGCCGGCAGGTTCGCGGTCTCGGTCACGGTGCGGGTGCGCGGCGACGTCGCGCTCGGGTGCGCCCCGGTGGCGCCCAATCCGTCGGGGAAGGTCCAGAGCGCCTCGTCGTGCTCGACCTGCACCTCCCGCTCCTGAAGGACCGTACCGCTCCAGGTGAAGGTGGTTCCCGGAGCGTATCGATACGACTCGCCCGCGCAGCGAACGCCGTCGTCGCCGTTCCACGCGCATGCGACGGGCCCGGTCGTGGTCTGGGGCACCGCGGATGCGAGCGCGTACAGCTCGGCGTCGGACGGCGCCGGCGTCGTCCCGGCCGACGACGGGTCGGTGGTGGCGATTGCGGCACCCGAATCGATCGTCCAGCGCAGGGTATATCCCGTGTCGAAGAGCTGTCCGGGCAGGGCGTGAACAGGCAGCATCCCGTGCCGGGTGCCTCCGGCACCGTCCACCTTCGAGTGAAACACGATCGTGCTCAGCGGGTCCGCACCTGGATCCCCGGCGTACGGCGCCAGCCACGGATACGCGCCGTGTCGGGCCCGATACCCCTCCAGAACGACGGCCATCGCGCCGAGGGCTCGCGTCTCGACCGCGCGAAGGAGCTCTTCGGTCGTGATGTAGGCGATACGGTCGTTGAACGAATCCGAATCGGTACCGGTATCGCGAGAGTCCGGATACAGGATGAACTCCTCGCCGGCGCCGCCGGGGCAGTCCGCATGCGCGTGCGCTCCGGTGACGGAGTCGCGGCAGCCGTCGGAATCGGCGTTGTCCCAGGTCGTTCCGTTCACGGTGACCGCGTCCAGATAGTGGGAGGGACCGGGACCCGGACCGGTCCGGACCTGGCCTGGCAGCGCCGCCCCCGGTGCGATGATGACGGCGGCGATCTCGAGTGGCTCGCCGTCGGTTCCGGTCAGGACCCTGCCGCTCGCGTCGATCACCCTGAGCCAGGGGTACGCGGGGGTTCCGTCCAGCAGGCCGGGATTGATCGGCGGGTCGGAGGCGCTTCCCCCGCGGTGGTTGACGAGATTGCGCGACACCGCGTACCACAGCGCCTCGCCGGACCCGTCGCGAATCTCGACGCCAAGGTCCCGATTCGGACACGGAGAGCGCTCGCCGGCCCATGCGAGCCGGCCGATCAGATGTCGGTCCGACAGCCCGCTCGTCACGCAGTCGGCCTCGCCGTCGTAGCCGTTCGGGTCGGAATTGCGGTCCGGAAAGGGCAGGACCCCGGGCACGTGTTCCTCCCCACTGCCGACGAGGCCGGACCCGACCGACCAGCCGATGAGCGCCCGTCTGGCCTGCGCGAGCGCCCGCGTGGTAACGGCGGACTCCCTCGCCCGCACTGCCGCGTTGCCGTCCAGACCGGCGAGCAGAAGGCCCGTGCCGGCCAGGACCGTCGCGGTCAGCGCCGCCAGCAGAACCGCCCCGCGCTGCCGGCGGCGACCCTCGCACCGGAGCGGAGCCGATTGATGAAGACATCTCGCCGGGTGGGAACGTTCCATGGTCGACGCGAGGCGTTTCGAGCGCGCGAGCCGCGGCCGGGACAAGCCGGCGGCTTTCTGCTTCGGGAAGGAGATGCTGCGCCGGGACGCGCGCCGTTCGGAATCGGCTCAGGTCCCGCTCGATGTCGGACTCGGGCGCGTACCGGTGTCGAACTCGGATTCGTCCGGCGGCCCACCGGCGCTCATGAGCTGGACAATCCGCCAATCGGACGGGGTCACGGGGTCACCTCACGGCCGGAATTTCCCTGGCGTGTGAACCCCTCGAACAGTCCCTCGATACGCGCCATGCGTTCTCGCAGATCGGCCACGTCGCGGCGAAGATCGCGCAAGGACGGAACGATGAGCGTCGCAAGCCCGATGCCGAGCGTCGCACCCACTGCGACGACGGAGACGATGATAGCAATTGTGCTGCTGTCCACGTGAACTCCCTGATGGTGTGATGCACCTTACACGCATTCCGAGGAGCCGTAACCTTCCGGCTCGTCAACCCCCCGAATCCGATTTTGCCGGAGCGCCCTCCATGCGCATTCCGTCACCGGCCGGCTGTACGTCCAGCACGCGCGTACCGAGTACGGAGGTGCCGGTTCGCGCCCTTGGCGAAGATTGCGGCACCAGGTCTGTCGCCATTTCCTCGGCCGAGCCCCATTCCGGCAGCCCGGCCGATGCAACGGCGTCCTCTGCTCTTGCTCCGCCATGGGGATCAGCCTCGTGCCTGCCGAAATTTCCGACGGTGGCGCGGTCGGAACGCGACTCGTACGCCTCGCGCGCCCGCCCACCGTCGCCGACGAACTGGCCCGGCGCCAGGATCGCGCTGGATCGGGCATGCGACAACCGGATGCGCAGCCGCCCGCCGGGGGTGTGATCCGCGTCGATGCGGACCCCGGCCGGGGTCGTTGCTCCCTCGGCGGTCTCCACTCCATCGACCCATGCCACCCGGTGGCCGTCGCTGCGGAGGATGACCCCGTTGAACGTCACGGCAAGAGCCGAAGACCGGCGCGTCGACTCGAACCGGAATTCGCCTCCGGTCCGATCGACCACCGGCTTCGCGTCCTGTCCGTCGTCGTATCCGTGACGGAGCCGATCGAGCTCGACTCGCTGCTCCGGACTGGAAAACAGCCGTCCGATACGGGTCTGCGCGTGGGCCTCGACCGCCGGAAGAGTGCACAGAAGAGCGCTCCCGAGCATGCCCGCCAGTGCCGGTCGTCTGCGCTCGCGTCGACTCACGGTCGAGGCCCCGGACATGCGACACCCGCCGTCCAATCGGACAACGCGCGATCGGCGGACCATCCGGGAGATCGCGAAGCGGCTCCGCGCCCCCGGGACGGTGTTGGAACCGACCGGCTCACGGCCGCTCCTCGGCGCGTTCGAACGTGATCCACCGCAGATCGCACTCGGCAGCCAGGTTGACGGCGCCGGCGCGCATCACGAAGCTCGGCCCCGCACGGCGGAGATCGCAGCGCTCGATGCGATACAGCCCCGCCCTTCGTGTTGCGAGGCCGCGCATCAGGCGCTCGAAGTCGCCCTCGTGCAGCAGTCCCGCCTCGACCCGTACCACCGACGAGAACGGGCGATAGGCATCGCTGTCGAGATCGGGATCGGCCCCGTACGAGGTCCGCGGTTCGATTCGGTAGCGCAGCGAAGGCAACCCCACGCGAGCGGCCACCTCCTGCAGGGTTTCGATCCATGTCAGTCGCTGCTCCTCGCCGATGACTCCGGCCGCTTCCAGCGCCCGGAACTCCGGAAGCCGGGACTCGACGAGCCACCTCTGCTCGTCGATGGTCCGATGCCGGGCTCGTATCGATTCCAGTCTCTGCTTCTGCGCGTCGTGGCTGCGTGACGCGGCACCGTGAAACCGTACCGCGCTGCCGGCCGCGGCCACGCCGATCGCCAGAGCGAACGCGAACAGAACGATGGAGCCGCGCAGTGCCCGCCAGTCGATTGCGCGCATCGACTCAGACTGCCTCCGTGCCGGGCACGGTGACCCGCCGCACCACCCGGACCTCGAAGCTCGCGCCTTCGGACGGGACGTCCGCGTCTCCGCTGAGCACATGCTCCGAGCTCAGCTCCAGCGGCAGGGTCAGGATCCGGACCTGCTCGACGCGGGAGGACAGAGCGAGCGCATCGGCGAACCGTCGGACAGTGTCGATTGCGGCCCGGTAGTCGCCATCGAATGGTTCGATGCGCGCACTGACGCGCACGATCTGAAACAGGTGGGACGGATCCGGCGACGCCTCGTCTCCGGGGGACTCTGCACCGGCGCGTGCATCGGTCTCTCCGCCGACCGGCGCCTGCGCATCGTCGCTCACCCGCCACGCGAGACCCTCGACCCGCACTTTCGGAAAGCCGGACAGGACGTCACTGACCAGCGCAAGCACATCGATCGGATCCGCGCGCCGGCTCTGCAGGACGTTCACCGCGGATACCACGCGTTCAAGCTCGGCCGGCTCCGCCGGGGCCGGCGGCAGGGAAGCTCGAGCCGCTCGGTACCGCGCCTCGTAGATCATCGTCTGCAGCGCAAGCGACTGGGAGTTGCCGGCGGCGACGACTCCCTCGAGGAGCCGGACGGCGCCAAGAAGGCACCCACCGAGGACCAGTCCCGCGCCTGCCGTCCTCAGCCGCGAGCGGACACGCAGCGTCGCAAAGCGCCTCCTCTCCTCCGGGGATGCGTAGTGGTTTCCCGGTGCGCGCATTGCAAGGAGATGAGCGAACAGTCGGTCCGCGGTCGGCTCGCCGCCCCATCGGCGCATTCCGAGCTTGCGGGCGACCACGGCCAGATCCGCGAGGCTCGGCGCGGCTCGGAGCTCGTCCCCGGCGTCGCCACGAAGCTTGCGCCGCAATGCATCGAGCGGCCTTCCGTGACTCATCACGTGGACATCGAGGCGATGGTCGCGCGGTCCGGTGCGCATGGTGTCCACGTAACGGCGCGTTCGCCCGATCTCGGCCAGGAGGTTCGACGCGAACTCGCCCTCGGCGGGGTCGGGAGCCGCCGCCAGGCGCGAAAATCGGAGCTTCCCGTGCCGGAAACATGTCTGCCGGAGGCCCCCGCCGGACTGAAGCGAGACCACCAGCACGTGATCGCCCTCGGCTTCGATGGCTTTCAGCATCGCCTCGGTGAGCAGGGCCGGGGAGCAGATGCCGGCCAGGGGAGCCGCATGCCGCGCGATCGGCGCGAGCCAGGGGGCGAGCACTTCGGTGCGAGTGATCGCGCTGAGCCGCACGCGGTCGTCCCGCCGGCCGCTCGGTTCCCGTCCCAGCCACCCCGCGTGCAGGTAGCGCACCCCCGGGAACACCCGGGCCGCCCTGGCACGAATCTGCCCGCGTCGATCCCAGGGGAACGCGTGCGGAACCGTCTCTTCGCGGAACTCCTCCTCCACCACGTCGGCGATGACGCAGGTAACGTCGTGCGGACGACGCTCGAGATAACGCTCGAATCGCACCAGTCCTTCCTCGTCCGCATCGAACGAGAAGGGATCGCTCAGCTCCGAACCATGACGATGGTAGGCAGTCAGCCCGGCGTTCGAAACGACGAAGACGCGCCCGACCGCCATCAGACGCCGATTGCCGTGATCAGGTCGTAGATGGGACCGAGAACCGAGACGATCACCCAGAACAGGACGGCGCCGAGGGCCAGGGTGATCGTCGGTCCGAGCATCGCCTGCAGTTGCTCCATCGATTCCGTGACGCCGCGGTTGTAGTACCGGCTCACGTTCAGCAACGCGGTGTCCAGCCCGCCGGTGCTCTCCCCGAGCCGGAGCATCCGCAGCACGAGCGGAGAGAACAATCCGGTCGCCTCGAACCCCGCACTGATGCTCGCGCCCTCGGCAATCTTCCTGCCGGCCTGGCGGGTGGCCTCCGCGACCGCCCGGTTCCCGGCGATGCCCTCGCAGATGCGGATGCACTCCAGCACCGTAATTCCCGATGCGTAGAGCAGTGCGAAGCTGCCCGCGAACCGGGCGAGGATGATCCTCTTCATGACGGGACCGATCAGCCAGGTTCGCAGCTTGAAATCGTCCAGAGCGTACGCCGCGACGGGACTCGCCCGGCACACGGCGTGAACGAGAGCGAACATGACGAATGGTGCGGCGAGAACCAGGTACCAGTACGCGACGAAGGCATCCGAGACGAGGATGAGCACACGGGTATGGGCCGGCAGCTCTCGACCCATGCCCTCGATGAACGACACGAGTTGCGGCACGAGGTAGGCCATCAGGAAGAACACGACGAGCATGACCACCGTACCGGCGATGGCCGGGTACATGAGCAGGCGCCGCATGAGGGACATCTGCTCGTTCTGCCACTTCAGGTGCTCGTTGAGGCTGCCGAGAACCTCGCCGACCCGACCCGACAACTCGCCGGCCCGAACCAGGTTGACGAAGACGTCCCCGAACACCCGCGGATGCTCACGCATCGCTCCGGAGAGGGTCTCGCCCCCTTCCACCGATTCGACCATGCCGGCGAGCACTTCGCGCAGGCGGGGGTTGCCGGCCGAGTCGCGCAGCGTCGCGAGGCCCTCGATCACCGGCACGCCCGCCGTCATGAGCTGCTCCATGTGGAAGCAGAAACCGACGAGATCTCCGCGGCGCACCCTTCCCGTGCCGAGCGTCCGTCGCGATTTCCCCTCCCGGAAGGTGATCAGGTCGAGCCCGAGCCGCGCGAGGCGCGTTTCCAGATCCGTCGCATTCGCCGCCTCGATCTCACCGGTGTGCTTGCGGCCCCGCTCGTCCATCGCCTTGTACCGCATCACGGGCACGGGACCGCTCTCACCCGCCGACCCGATTGGTGAGATCGACCACGCGGGACACTTCATCCAGGGTCGTCAGACCCTCCAGCACCCTGCGGATGCCATCCTGGGCGAGAGGTCGAAAGCCCTTCGCGTGCGCGGCCCTGGATATTTCCAGCGTGGTCGCTCGTCGCGAGACCATGTCGTCTATTTCGGCGTCGAACCTGAGCAGTTCCAGCAACGCGAGCCGACCCCGATAGCCGCGTTGCTCGCACCGTTCGCATCCGGCCGCGCGGAACACCGTCGGGGCCTTCCGGTTCGCCTCGAATCCGAGGATCCGGCACTCCGGCCCCGCGGGCTCGTACGGCACTCGGCAATGACGGCACAACCTGCGAACCAGCCGTTGCCCGACGATCCCGATGATGTTGCCGGCCATGACTTCGGTCGACACCCCGGTCTCGATCAGCCGCGCGATCGCGCCGGCCGCGGAGTTCGCATGCAGCGTCGAATAGACCTGATGACCGGTCATCGCAGCCCGGAAGGCCATGTCCGCGGTCTCCGTATCGCGAATTTCGCCAACCAGGATGATGTCGGGATCCTGCCGCAGCAGGCTTCGCACACCGCTTGCGAAGGTCAGACGGACCGCCTCGTTGACGGATGTCTGGCGGACCCTTCCCATCGGGTACTCGACCGGATCCTCCAGCGTCATGATGTTGACGGACTCCGTGTCGAGATGATTCAGCATCGAATACAGTGTTGTGGACTTCCCGCTGCCGGTCGGCCCGGTCACCAGGAGGATTCCCTCGGGGCGGGCCATCATCAGCCGTAGCACCGCGAGCGCGTCCTCGTGCAGTCCGAGACGGTCGAGAGCCACGATGCCGCTGTGTCGATCGAGCACCCTCAGCACGATGTTCTCGCCGTGGATGGTCGGCAGCGACGAGACCCGGAAATCGACCTCGCGCCCCATGACCGACAGCGAGATCCGTCCGTCCTGAGGCAGGCGTCGTTCCGCGATGTTCATCGACGCCATCACCTTCAGCCGAACCGCTATCGCGGCCCAGTGGTCGCGATGGAGGCTGCGGACCTGGCGCAACACCCCGTCGATTCGATAGCGAATTCGGAGGAATTCCTGCGCAGGCTCGAAATGGAGATCCGACGCTCCCCGCTTGACGGCATCGGCGAGCAGGGCATTGACGAGCCGCACCACCGGCTGGCTGTACTCGTCGCTCCCGGCCTCCAGGACTCGCGGGTCGATCTCGCCTGTCTCGATTTCACGCAGGATGCCGTCGACCGACAGCTCGTGCCCGTAGAACTGTTCGATTGCCTTGTCGATCTCCCCCTCGCCCGCGAGCACCGGCCGGATTTCCACCCCCGGGTCGAACAACGCCCGCACCTGATCCAGGGCGATGACGTTGTACGGATCCACCGTCGCGACGGTCAGGCGCCGCGACTGTGCGTCGCAGGTGAGCGCGAGCACGCGATAGCGCACCGCGATCTCCCGTGGCACGCGCTCGACCACGTCGCTGTCGATCAGGACCTTGGACAGATCGACGCTGTCGTATCCGAGCACGCCGGCCAGCACGTCGCGAATCACCCCTTCGGTGGCGAATCCGAATCGCACCAGGATGCGCCCGAGGGGCTCGTGGCGACGCCGCTGTTCGATGAGCGCGATTCGAATCTGGTCCTCGCTGACCACGCCCTTGGCGACCAGCAGTTCCTCGATTCGTTGCCCGGACGGTCGAGTGCCGCTTGGGGCGGCCGGCCGGGACTGCGTCTGCGGAGCATCGTCGCGGGCGCCGGCGAGACGACCACGCGACGGGTCGCCGGAGGCCGGTGTCGCTCGGGACTCTCGCCGGTTTCCGACCGGGGCGGCGAACGCAGGCCCGGTCATCGAATGCGGGCACCGGGAGCGTCGACGGCCGTATCCGCGGTCGAGCCGTCGGACGTGGAGCCGGACTGCGCGTGCGGATCGAGGTCGCGGATACGCTGCAGCACATCCGCGGTCTCGAAGCCGGCGGCGCGGCTCCGCGACAGCAACAGTGCCTCCCGATAACGCCTGAGCGCGCTCTGCGTGCGCGAGAGGTGATCGAGGCTGACCGCGAGGTTGTAGGCATAGTCCGGGTTGTCTCCGTCAAAACGATACGCGTCGGACCATGACCGCTGCGCTTCGGGCCATCGCTGCCGCGCGGCGTAGAGATTTCCCAGTTCGAAATGCAGGTGAGCGGCGTGCGGCTCTCTCCGCAGAAGCGCCTTCAGGCGATCCTCCCCGCGCACCGGATCCGATTCTTCGATGCCGATGAGGGCGGCCCTTGCGACGGTATCGGCGGGGTTCGATTCGAGGACCTGCGCGTAGTGGCCGGCCACCTCGTTCCAGCGACCGGCGCGCATCGCGAGCGCCGCGAGCCCGAGGTGGGCATCACGATTTGCGGGTTCTTGTCGCAGCACGTCGCGATACGCTTTCGTTGCCGAGCTTGCGTCGCCGGAAACGAACGCCCGATACGCCTGATCGAGCAAGGCGGCGACGTGATCCGGACGTATCCGACTCGTGAGCACGATGCCGGCTTCGGCGCCGCGCACGTGCTCTGCGCCTCCCTGGTCCGGATCAGGGGCCGGCAAATCGACCACGTCGACGAACGCGTCCGCTCGCGTTGGTATCCCCGCCTCGACCGGAGACGCGGTCGAGGCGGGCCACCCTCCGGGCGCATCCATCGAAGTCGGACTCGGGGCGATGACGTTCCCGTGCACCTCCTGCCGCGTTTGCGCATCGGAGCGTATGGTCGACACCACATCCTGCATTGTCGTCGCCGCTTGCGAAGTCTCGGGGCGTGCCGGCGTGTCGAACCGAAGCGTTGCACTCGCGGCCGGTCCCTCGGTCTCGTTCGTCGCCGCATCCGCCGCGTACACCGGTGTCAGATCCACGATCGGTACGGCGTTCGCGGACAGGCGACCTACGAGTGCGGGCGGAACGAATTCAGTCCTCCAGACGAAGTATCCGCCGCCGATCGCGACCCCGATGACGGCGATCAGCGCCAGCGCGATTCCGGCGATGCGGGCGGCACCCGGTCCTCGCGGCAAGTTCGGTGGATCGCGGGTGCCGATCATGGTCGACGCCGATTCTCCGGCATCGGACCGTTCATGCCTCGATGGGCGAACATGACCGTCGGCCACGTCCGCATCCTGGTTCCCGACCCGAACCGGCCGGGCGGGGATTGCGAGGTCGAGGACCGTGGGCGAATCGGGCGAGCCCAACGCCGGAGTCGCGCGGGAACGGGGCTGGCCCGGCACCGGAGCGAATTCGTCCATGTCGTCCCTCGTCGCACGGATCGGTCCGAGCCGCCACGCCTCCGATGCCCCCGGGCCGGAAGGATCGCCGGCGTCGGGCACCGCCGATGAACGGGTGGTCGGGTCGGTGTCACGCCGTGCGGCCCTGTCCGGTTCGAGCTGTCGATCCCCGAAAAAGTCGTGGTCGGTGGGACGCTCGCGTTGCGGCGTGACCGACCCACGGCTCGGGTCGGCGGCGAGCTTCAGCGCATCCATTCGCATGTTCACGGTCGCGCTTCGCCCGACTGGCCCCGGCCGAAGCGCGTGCTCCGCCACTCGGCCTCGTTGCCCACCGGGAGAAAGGACCGGAAGTCGGACAGATCCGCAGTCACGCCGGGACGCTCGATGACTCTCGGTCGGATGAAGATCACGAGCTCGGTCTTGACGAAGTGATTCCGGCGAAACCCGAACGCGGCGCCGATGCCGTTCACGTCCGACAGCACCGGCACACGGTTGGTGTCCAACCCATGGTTTTCCTGCATGAGCCCGCCGAGAACCGCAATCTGTCCGGAGTCGAGCCGCAGCACCGACTCCATTTCGCGCACGAGCAGTTCGGGCACCGGATTGGTCACTCCTGCGGTCGCGAGATCGGGCTGGGGATCGTTGACGAAGCGGTTGACGCGGGTGATGGTCGGCCTCACGTTCAGGATGACCTCGCCGGCATGGCTCACGTGCGGGGTCACCGCGAGCATGATGCCTTCCGGAGCGGTCCGCGCGTCGGTGTCGATGCTGGCGGTACCGGGAGCGGTATCCGTGCCGCTCGCGGTTTCCACGTTCACCTCGAAATAGACGATGTTGCGAATCGCCTTCAGCACCGCGGTCTGATTGTTCAGGACCACGAGCTTCGGGCTCGAGAGCACCTGAACCTTTCCGAACTCCGCGAGCAGCCGCACCGTCACGTCCAGCGACGCGTTCTCGTAACTCAGCAGGAAGAACGGCGGCGCGGCCAGGTGGCCGGCGAGCAGACTCTGATCCACCCCGACGCCGCCGTTGCGGGCGAGCCGACTCCAGTCGACACCGGCCTGGTAGCGATCGCTCAGCTCGACTTCGACGATCGTCGCCTCGATGAGCACCTGGCGGCGGGCGCTGGCGAGCACGTCGTCGAGATAGGCCCGGACGTCGCGGTGCCGGCGGGCCGTCGCACGCACGAGCAGGATTCCCGCCTCCGGATTCGGAATCACCACCGCTGCGGTCCCCCGCCGCGCCTCGACCCCTTCCGGATTCGGGTGGTCCTCCTTTGCCTCGCCGCCGGCTGCCGTCTCGCTCTCGTCGTGCACGATTGCGCGCACCGCCGCGGCGACGGTCTCCCAGAACCGGTTGCTGGAGAGGCTGTCGATGTCCGTCGACGAATTGTTGCCGAGGCTCGCCTGACCCTCGCCTCCGGCCGATACCTGGGTGGCGGTGGAACTGCTCGAACGCACGTCGCGGACCACGTTCACGTAATCGATTCGATAACTCCGCAGCATCGGCTCGTCGGGCTCGACCACGAGCACGCCGTTGCGATAGCGGTACCGGATAGGGAGCTGACCGCGGACGCGGTCGAGAATCGAGTCGAAGGTCTCGTCCACGGCATTGAGAGTGACGAGTCCCCGTACCGACGGATGGATGTCCGCATCGATGGATGCATCGCGTGCGAGCGCGAAGAGCAGCGCCTTCGCGGGTACGTCGCTGACCACCACGGTGTAGGTCTCCTGCGGTGCTCTCGGTGACGGCGGCGGCACGAACGGTGCCCGCCGGATCGGCTCCGGGATTCCCGAAATCTCGGTGCGGCTGCGGTCAGCGAGGTGCCCGTGGGACGGATCGCGCGGGAGCGGCGCATGGCACGCACTCACGATCGCGATCAGGCCTGCGAGGAGAAGAACTCGCTCGACCATGCGGTTCGACCCCCGAACTCCCGATGCGGAACGGATTCGAACACCAGGGCCCGAGCGCCCGGCGCGCGTGGCGCCGGATCCCGTTGCCGCTGGTGCCGCACTGCCGTTCCGGCCAATGGTCACTCTCCGTCCGCGTACGTTTCCGTGTTTCGTCGAGGAGCGATACTGAGGCGGTGCGGGCGTTGCCCGATAGCGGCACGCGGGTACTTCGATGTCGGATTCGGGCTCCCGCTCGTATCGACTTCGAGGTCGGTCGGTGTCGGCCACGAGCACGGTTCGACTTCGAGGCCGCGACGTGGGTCAAGCCCGCGGAGGCGACGATTTGCTCGAGAAGCGCCGCCCGGTCATGCAGGCGTGGGCCGAGTGCATCTCGGGGTAGAGGCGGATTGCGGACCGGGCATAAGCCGCTGCTCGACGCGTGCCGCGTTCGCCGGCTCGCGACGATGCGCGGACCGGCGAGGCACGACGCGGCGCTTGACGAGTCGTCGGTCCCGAGGTGCGTCGGTCGTGAATCCAACGCGCCGCCGGGCGTCACCGTTCCGCTTCTTGGCCGTTCAAGCTGTCGGGCGATGAGAACCGTTTTGCATTGTGCATTTGGCCCGGGCGGCGTTTGAGCGGCCCTGTCTGTCGCGCACCTCCGAAACCGAATCTGCGACCCGTCGTGCAGTCTCTGGGCGGTCGTCCAGGAAGCATGAGGTCACAGCCGCAATTCGGATAATCGCGGGCACGGGCGGCGCGCTCCATACATGGCGCATCGGCGCCTGTGCGCAGCCACCGGCGTTACCCCAGCACAGTGGTTGCGTTCCACATGTTCCGGGAAGCAGGCGGGCCGCGTTCATACCAGGGCGAGCGCCAGTGCGGGCTTCGTCGTCGCACGCGAGCCGAGCGCGCACTGTCATGCCTCCCTGCCTCCCTGGGCGGATTTGTCATACGGTACGCGGATAGGGCGCATTCGATAGACTTGCGCCTCGTGCGCGAGACGATGTGGGGGGCGACATGAGCGGGGCCTTGCGATGACCATGGCGGGCAAGGGCGGGCAGTGGTGGCCCGGATGATGGGGGCGGCGTTGGCGACGCTTCTGGGTGTGCGCGACCGAGGCGGCGAACAATTTGCGGCCAGGGTCTTGACAATCCCGGCCGATGACGGCTCCGATACAATTGCCGGGACGCCGGGACGCCGGGACGCCGGGACGCCGGGACGCCGGGACGCCGGGACGCCGGGACGCCGGGACGCCGGGACGCCGGGACGCCGGGACGCCGGGACGCCGGGACGCCTCACCTGCGTGCGCCGGTCATGATCGGCTCCGCATGGCGGCGGCCCCTCCAGTCTTCATCCCCGCCTGACACATCCGCTCCCGCCGGCCGGCGCACCCGGCTCCGACGGTTCACTTCCTCGTCTCTCCGGCTTCGGCGAGGCCTGCTGCCCGCCCTGCTGTGCCTGCCGCTGCTGACGGTCTTCGCCGCCCCGGCCACCGCACAGACGCAGGGCACCGGACAGTGCGCGCGACTCGGCCGGAAAGCCGGGAGTCTGCGCCGCGGAAAATTCGGGCATAGATCCGAAGAGCGCGCGCGCGACCGTCATGCCAAGGCTCACGCCCTCGTACTTTCACGCGCTGGATTCCGGTAGCGATTCGTAGATGAATCTGCGCGCTGGATTCCTAGCAAACGGGCAAGGCGCCGGCCTGAGCACCCCTCGCCGGAGCCGCATTTCGTGGCTTGCCGGTTTTCTGGGACTCCTGACCGCCTTCATCGCCGCGCTGTGGGCGCCGGACGCTTTGGCGCAGACGCCCCTCAAGGTGACTCTGTCCGTCCCGGCCAACACGCAGCTCGCGGAAGGCGGCGGCAATGCCGTTGTGACCGTCACGGCCAGCATCGCGTCGAGGCGCTCGGCCGACCTGATCATCGATCTCTCTCTCGGAGGCACGGCCAAGTCCACCGACTACGCAGTCGTGGGATCTCTTCCGGCCATCACGATCACAGCCGGTCAGACGTCGGGTACGGGCGACGTGACCCTGTCGGCGGTGGACGACCCATTCTTCGAGGGGGCGGAAACCCTTCGCGTCGAAGGCACCATCAGGGGGCGACCTCGGCGTGAAGTAGTCAGCGTGGACATCACCATTGCCGACAACGACAGCGTTCCGCAACTGAACGTGGCCGTCGAGCCTCCAGGGAGCTTGATCCTGGAGGGGGCGCGGCAGCAGTTCGATATCGTCGTCAGCCTCATCGGCGGAGGTCGCCTTGAAGAGTCCGAAACGATCACTGTGTCCTTGGCCGACGACAACCAGATTGAACCCCCCGACGAGAGAGACTTCGCTAAAGACGGGCGCTACCTCCCAAGCGAACCCCCTTGGACCCTGACGCTTCCGGCAGGCAGCGGTTCCGCCACGATGCGCGTGACGTTCGACTCTCGCGACGACATGGACGACGAGGAGGGCCGGGAAGAAGCAAGATTGGTTGCCGAGCTCAATGCAGTGGGAACGACGCTCAGCAAGCGCTTTCGGTTGTTTACGCTGACCGACCCGATAAGGCACGCAACCTTTCGCGTCATCTGTGACGAACTACCTGCCTACACCGGAACGACGGACGCAACATGTCACGCCAGAGTAAGTAACCCGCAAGCCATCAGAAGCTACGTCGTCACGATGACGGCAGAAAAGCCTCAGCTCGTTGGACCGGACAGTGTCACATTTCCTTCGATTCCGTACCGCGCCGGCGGAAACCGGTCGGCTGACAGGGACGTGCAATTCACGGTGGATGAACGGGCCGCTGGCGAGACGTTGCGCTGGAATCTCTCCGTGACGCCGGATGAAGGGATCTCCAACGCATCGCTGAACCCGTTTACAGTGGCTACCTGGCCCGCTGCCGATTCCGATTTCCAGATTTCGGAATATGACGTTCGCGTGATCTCCGCAACGAGTGGCATCGCTACTCGTGGCTTCTTTGTGTTCGAGATGGTGTTCGAGACGCCACGGCCGGTCACGATTTCGGGTCCGCCAAATGTCGAGATCGCTCTCGACAGCGGAGTCGTGTCGGCGCCTTGCACAGTCGAAGGCGCGAGAATTCTCTGCAGATACCGTGTCCAGGAAGGGGACTACGACTTCGATAGGAGGGTCGAACTCCGCGCCGGCGCCGTCAAGTTCACCGGCTGGACGGATCGCCGCGACACGACGGTCAGCGGCGGGGTTGCATCGCCCCTGCCGGCCCAGGACAAGAGCTACAGCGGCTTTCCACTCGTCTTCGGAGGCACTCACGCGATCGACATTGGCGTCTCGCCCCAATCCCTTCAGGAAGGTTCTGGCGAACAGCAACTGACGATCACAGCGCAGGATCTCACAGGGAAGGCGGCAGCCACGGATGTGGTGATACCCCTTTCTGTTGTGGACATCACCACGAGTCCAAACGACTACAGCGTTACCGGCACCTTGAGCGTCACAATCCCGAGGGGCAGGTCCGAGGGCAGAACGACCGGCGTGTCCATAACGGCGATCGCCGATCCCTTCAAGGAGAATCGCATCGAGAAGCTGCGGATCGAGGGCACCAAGGGCGCAATGATGACGCCCTTTGTTCGCGGCGCCGAACTTTCGATCATCGACAGCGCCGGCATCACCTTGTCAGTGTCTCCGGCGGAGGTCGCCGAGAATGGCGGCGCACGAGAGGTGACGGTGACGGCTGAATGGGGTGACCCGGCGGACAGCGTCCTTCCGAGAGACACGGAAGTGACCCTTTCCTGGGGCGGCACGGCCGGTCCCGGCGACTATTCCCGCACGGGCGGCGCCACCGTGACGATTCCCGCGAACGGCCGCTCCGGCACAACCAGGGTCACGATCGCGCCGACCGACGACAAGCTGCTCGAGGGCAATGAAACCGTCCGTATCAGCGGAACCGCGCTGGGGCACTCGGTCTTTCCGGCTGATTTGACGATCACGGACGACGAGACGACGCCCGCGGTAACCTTGGCGGTGGATGTCGATTCCCTGTCGGAGGGCGGCCGCGCCGAGACGGTCACGGTGAGCGCCACGCTCGATGCCGAGGTGGCGATGGCCAACGACGAGACGACTGTGACCCTGGATCTCGCCGGTACAGCCGCGCTGGGGGAGGATTACACCGCGAGCTGGTCGCCATCGTCGCAGGTGATAACCATTCCCCGGGGAGAGACGCTCGGGTCGAACACCGTCACCCTCACGCTGACGCCCACCGACGATTTCGTGAAGGAAGACGATGAGACCATCGTCGTGCAGGGCACGGCCACCACGGACATGGCCAACCGCGATCTGGTGGTGAAGGTGGCGACGATCACGCTTCAGGACGATGACGCGCTCGGCGTCTTCTTTTCTCCCACCGCCCTGAGGGTCGACGAAGGGCGCACGGCCACCTATGAGGTCTGGCTGGGAACACAACCCAGCGACCCCGTCACGGTATCACTGTCGAGCACGGACAGTTCAGTGGCGACGGTCAATTTGAATTTGCTGACCTTCGGTCGAACGACCTGGAGCACGCGGCAGTTGGTCACGGTCAGCGGGGTTGATGACGACGTCAGGAATGGGGACGGCGAACGTACCGCCGAGATCCATCACACCGCTGCTGGCCGCGATTACAAAGACGCACCGGTGGCCACGCTGCCGGTGACGGTCAGCGACGACGAGCAGCCCGTGCGCTTTACCATTGCCAATGCATCGGCGAATGAAGGGCAGACCATCGCCTTCAACGTGACCCGTCTTGGCCCGGCGAGCGCCGCCGCCACGGTCGCCTGGAGCACCGCCGACGACCCGGACGGCAGTTATCCGGCGTCCGCCGCCGACTATACGGCACAGACCACGGCGCAGACGCTGAGCTTCGCCGCGGGCGAAACCCGCAAGACAATCACGGTGCAGACGACCCAGGACACGCTCGACGAGGAGGACGAGACCTTCCTCGTGGAGCTGAGCTCGCCGAGCACCGGCACTTCCATCGCGGACGGAACGGCCACCGGCACGATCATCGACGACGACGGTCTGCCGGTGATCTCCATTGACGCTCCCAGCGTGACCGAAGGCGCATCGGGCGCCACGCCCCCCCTGCGCTTCACCGTAAGCCTCGGCGCGGCGAGCGGCAAGGAGGTGACGGTCGCCTATGCCGAGACCACGGGCGGCACGGCGACCCAGGGCACCGACTACGAAGCCCTGACCTCCGGCACGCTGACCTTCGATGCGGGCGACACCACAGCGCACATCGACATCACCGTCACCGGCGACGACATCGACGAGGACAACGAGACGGTGAAGGTGCGGCTGTCCTCGCCCTCCAATGCGACGCTCTCCGGCGGCAACGCCACCCTCGACGCCACCGGCACCATCAACGACGACGACACCCGCGGGGTGACGGTGTCCGCGGCGAGCGGCGGCGTGTCGGTGGCCGAGGCGGACGACAGCCGGACGTCGGGC
>JAJDUQ010000110.1 GCA_022826505.1 Gammaproteobacteria bacterium | reverse complement strand
CTCGCGCAGCCAACGACCGGCAAACCCCGTGTCCGCCTGCTCCATGACGCTGTGTCTACCACAACGACCTTTGAATGGCCAGCGCCAAATCGAGTCAGGACCCCGATTACACCATCAGGACGACTTTTGATTAGCCCTGATTGGACAAGTCTGTCCCTTGACGGTGCCGGGACAAGGGCCTATCTTTCGCCGCGAGGCGCAAGCTCGTCTTGCCCTCTTTCCGAGGCCCGCGTTCCGGCGCGGGCTTTCGCGTTTCTGGAGGCCGGAGGGTGACGCTTTTTGCCTACCTCGACGAGTTCGGTCACATCGGGCCATATGTCGGCCGCGACGATTCCAGATACAAGGAGAGCCCGGTGTTCGGGCTCGCGGGCTTCGTCCTCCCGGCCGAAGCGGTGCGCGGGTTCGGGACCTGGTTCTTCCAACGCAAGTGCGAGCTTCTGGCCTTCGAGATCGAGCGGTCGGGGGAGCACCCCGCGCTGTGGGAGAAAAAGGGAGCGAGCCTCTATACGGTCACGAACGTGACCCGGTATCCCGAGCTTCGAAGGTTCACGAACCGCCTGTTCAACAAGATCGAGCGGCTCGGCGGCTTCGTGTTCTATGTCGGAGTAAGAAAGACCGCGGCGCCCGGCGCGCACAGTCCGAATCGGCTCTATGCACGCGTGTTCCTGGAGGCGATCAAACGCATCGACGGCCATTGCGCCGAGGACGGCGATTCGCCCGAGGAGTTCGTGCTGATTCTCGACGAGCACGAGCAACGCTCCGCGCTCCTGACCGAAGCGGCCAAGAGCATGTACGGACGGCGCCAACGCCGCCGCCATCTCATCGAACCGCCCTTTCACCTGGAGAGCCACCGCTATCAGACCATCCAGGCGGCGGACTGGATCGCCGGGCTGGTGGGGCGGCTGGGCGCGGTGTGGGCCGAGCCGGGGGCTTGGCCCGAGAACGAGGCGTTCCGGCGTTATTTCGAGCATCGTCTCAATCGCGTCAGCCGCAGGAGTGGAATCCGGAATTGAGGGGCCCGGGCATGCATGGGAGTCGTCCGGCCCGGTCCGGGCGCAATCCGCGAACGGGCGAGAGCGTGTCGATACCGGCGTCGAATGCGCCGGTGCTCAAGGCGGGCAAAGCACTCAGGCATGCCGTGAACGGACGCCGGGAACTCGGGTCCGGGTAGGCGCGGAACGGGAGTGGCAAGCGCAGTTTTGGTTGAGGTGGAGGCGTTACGATATATGATTTTCGACATGGCTCGGAAAATTCCAGCTCAGAGAATCGGTGAAATTTTCGGGTTGGAGAAGCTGCAGTCGTACGGAATCTCCGAGGCGAAAATCAGAACGCCACGCGGACGGGACGTCCGTGCTCCCGGGGGTTCGGGTTATTCGTGCCGCGCGATGTGCTCCAGGATGTGCCGGGCCACGATGTCGGGCTGCTCCTCCGGCACGAAGTGTCCGCTGTCGGCGACCACCACTCCGGTCACGTCGTGCGCGACCCGCCGCATCGACTCCTCGGGCTCGGTGGCCCTGCCCCGGGACTCGGTCCTGCCGCCGCCCATCGCGAGCACCGGCATGGGGAGCCGAAAGCCGGTGGCAATCAGAGCGGTGTTGTCGGCCGCGTCCCGGGGCAGGTTGCGGTAGTACGCGAACCCTGCGCGCAACGCGCCCGGTTCGGTGTAGGTGCGCAGGTACTCGTCGACCGCCGCCGCATCGACGGCGTCGCGCCGCCACGAGAACTCCCGGTAGAACCAGCCGAGATACGCGCGCTCGCGACCGGTGACGAGCGCCTCGGGCAGATCCGGGGTGAGATGGAATGCGTGATGCCAGCGCCGGCCGCCCTGCGAGAAGTCTCCGCCGTCGCCCGGGATCACGACGTCGATGATGGTCATCGTCAGCATGGACCGCGGATGCGCCGCGCCGAGCGCGAAGGTGACGGGTCCGCCCCAGTCGTGGCCGACGCCGTGCCACCGCTCGAGACCGAGATGCTCCGTCAGCAGCCGGAAGACGTCATCGGCCACGGTGCGCTTGTCGTAGCCGTCGAGGGGGCGCGACGAGTCGCCGAGGCCACGCATGTCGAGGGCGATCACCGGGTGGTGCGCCGCCAGCCTCGGCATCACGTGGCGCCACTCGAACCAGGTCTGCGGCCAGCCGTGCACGAGCACGATCGGCGGCCCGCCGGCGAGATCGGGGCCGGCCGTGACGTAGTGGATCATGACGTCGCCGAGATCGGCAAAGTGGTGCTCGAAGTCACTGGTGCTCATCGACTGCGAATGCCCCCAAGACGGTGATCGGGTCCTGTCGGACCGGCGGTCGGACCACTGCATGCCGTGCGGCGTCGAACCGTTCAGTCGCACGGACCTCTGCCCGGCGCCGCCCCGCGGGCACCGGTCCGCCGGTTCCTGGCGCTGTCTCCCGATCCGCGGGCACCGGCCCGCCGGTTCCTGGCGCTGTCTCCCGACCCGCGAGGGCGAGCGGATGCAATGGCAACAAGAGTGATTTCATGCCATTTTAGCCGGAGGAACGAGTGATCCGCCGTTGACTGCCGCCAAAGAGGAGCCCAACTCGTGAGCCGGCTTGCCGCAATCAGGCCCGCGGACGCGACGTCCGCGCAGAGAGAGGTGATCGATGCGATCGCCGGGGGTGCTCGTGGGAGGGATCGCTCGCTCGACAGCCTGCTCGACGAGCGGGGCGGTCTGGCCGGTCCGTTCAACGCCTGGGTGCACCGCCCGGATCTGGGCATGGTCGTCCAGGGCCTCGGCGAGCGGTTGCGGTTTCGCGGAACGCTGCCGGGCGCGGCGCGGGAAATCGCGATCCTGACCGTCGGGGCGAAGTGGATGGCCGAGTTCGAGTGGTGGGCGCACGTCAGGGTCGGCCGCCGCGAGGGCGTGTCCGACGAGACCATCGACGCCATCCGCCGCGGCGAGCGGCCGCGGCTGTCGGATCCGGCGGAGCAGGCGGCGTACGACCTCACCGCCGCGCTGCTCGGGACCGGCCGGGTGGACCCGTCGCTCTACGACGCGGCCCGCGAGCAGCTCGGCGACGGCGGCCTCGTGGAACTCGTCACCCTCGCCGGGTACTACACCCTGGTGGCGTTCACCCTCAATGCCTTCGACGTGGCGCTCCCGGCCGGGGAGCGGTACGCCTTCAGGGACGGGCAGTAGATTTCCGGACACCGGATCCGCAACGCTGATCCGCGCGGGCCCCGGCTCCATTCAATTCTCGGCGTTCGACGCCGGCATGAGGTGGATGCCGTCCGCGAGCAGGGAAACGGCGACCTCGGCGCCTGTCTCGACGCGGTTTCTCGCCGCGACGTGCGTGGATACCTCGAAGGTGAGCGGCGCGTCGATGCCGCGGACGTCGAGGGTCACGCGGGCGTCGCCACCCAGGATGACCACGTCCCGCGCGACGCCGCGCACCGGGTTCTCGCGCTCGCCCCGAGACGGACGCTCGCGGCGGTGCATCACCACATGCGACTCCGGCACCACCCAGTCGACCCGCTCGCCCGGCGCGAACCGGGTGGCGAGCGCGCACTCGATCTCGGTGCCGGCCCACTCGATCCAGGTCCTGCCCTCGCTTGGGTCGTGCCGCGAGACGATGCCGGCGAAGACGTTTCTCTGGTCCAGCAGACGCGCCACGAGAGCGCTCTCGGGCCGGTGCAGGACTTCCCGCACTTCCCCCGTCTGCAGCGTCCGCCCGTGGTGCAGCACGCTGATGCGGTCGCCGAGGAGCTGGGCCTCGTCGAGGTCGTGGGTGACCAGCACCATCGGTATGCGGATCTCGCGGCGTAGCTGGGCGAGCTCCAGCCGGAGCCGCCTCCTGGTGAGCTGATCCACGGCCGAGAACGGCTCGTCGAGCAGCAGGGCCCGGGGGTCGCGCGCGAGGGCCCTTGCGAGCGCCACCCGCTGGCGCTGCCCTCCCGACAGCTCGGAGGGTCTGCGCGCTTCGAGTCCTTCCATGTTGACCCGTGCCAGCAGTGCCCGCGCTCGCGCGGCGCGCTCCCCGCGCGGCTGATGGGACATCGCGCTGGCGACGTTGGCGAGCGCATCGAGATGCGGAAACAGCGCGTAGTGCTGGAACACCAGGCCCACCCGGCGCCGCTGCGGCGAGGCGTCGGTGCCGGCGCGCACGTCGAGCCAGCGCTCCCCGTTGCACGTGACTTCGCCCTCGCGCGGAGTCGCAAGCCCCGCGATGCATCGAAGCACCGTGGTCTTGCCGCTGCCGGACGGCCCGACGAGCGCGAGCAGCTCGCCCGCCCCGCACTCGAACGCCACGTCGAGCGCGACGGGGTGTGCCTGGCGAAGCCGGATCGTCAGGCCGCTCGATGCGGGTCCGAGCGTCACGGGCGCATTTCCGGACTCTTGGCGGCCGTTGCGATGCCGGTGCGCGCAGCGCCCCGTCCGGCGGTCGGAGCCTTGGCGCGGCGGTACAACCGGCGAAGCCGTCGGGTTGTCCGCCGCAGGGATCCTCCGCGGACCGCGGGTCCCGATTCCGGGCCATTCCGGTGCGGGTCCCGCGAGAATCCGGCGAACATCGTCGCGCGCCGAGCCACGGGGAACCTCGCCACGTCCTCAGACCCTGACCGCCCGGCCGGCGAGCGCGCGCACCAGGGCCATGGCCACGAGGGAGGCGGCGAGCAGAAGGGCCGAGAGCAGTCCCGCCGCCTCCATGTCGAATGCCTGCACGCGATCGTAGATGGCGATGGAGAGTGTCTGGGTCCGGGACGGGATGTTGCCGCCGACCATCAGCACCACCCCGAACTCCCCGAGCGTGTGGGCGAAGGTGAGCACGAACGCGGCGAGCACGCCGGGCCAGGCGATGGGAAGCTCGATGCGCGCGAGGGTCGCCGGCCCGGACAGCCCGCTGACCCACGCCGCCTCCCGGATCTCGTGGGGGATCGCGGCGAACGCCTGCTGCATCGGCAGCACCGCGAACGGGAGATTGAAGATCATCGAGGCGACCACGAGGCCCGGAAAGCTGAACGCGAGCACCTCCCCGGTCAGCCACTGGAACGCGCCGCCGATTGCCGCGTCGGGGCTGAAGGCGACGAGCAGGTAGTAGCCGAGGACCGTCGGGGGCAGCACCAGCGGCAGGGCGACCGCCGCCTCGACGAGCGGCTTCCCCCGGAAGCGCCGCCACGCCAGGGCGCGTCCCGCGAAGAGTCCGAGCGGAAGCATGAGCACCGCGGTCCATGCCGCGAGCTCGAGCGACAGCAGAATCGGCGCGGCGTTCACGGATGGGCGTTCACGGCGCGGCGAAACCGGAGCGCTCGAAGATGGCGCGGGCCTTCGCTCCGGCAAGGAACCGGTACAGCGAACGCGCATCCGCATCCGCGGGAGCGAGCAGCACCATGCGCTGCGCGATCGGGCGGTGCAAGTTGGCGTCGAGGAGCACGTGCGGGGCCTCGCTCGCGACGCGCTCGGCGAGCACGAGCGCCCAGGGAACGAGCCCCCCGTCGGCGCCGCGGGCGAGAGCGAACTGCACCGCCTGAGCAGCGTTCTCGGCCAGCAGCAGGCGGTCTTCGAGCTGCGGCCAGAGCCCGGTGCCGGCGAGCGCCTCGCGCGCGGCACGGCCGTACGGTGCGTGCGCGGGGTTCGGGATCGCGAGCCGGCGCAAACGTCCGTCGTCGAGGGCATCCGCAAGGTCGCCCAGCGAGGGGTCGAGCGCGAGCCGCGAGTGCCGGGGAACCAGCAATGCCAGTCGTCCCACCCCGTAGACCGTGCCTTCGCCGTCGGTCCGGCCCGCGCGCACCAGATCGAGCGCCTGCGCCTCGTCCGCGGAGAGGAAGATCTCGAACGGCGCGCCCTGCACGATCTGCCGGTACAGGTTGCCCGAGGAGCCGAAGCTCACCTCGGGACGGGCGCCGCCCACGGCCGTCCATGCGCGCGTCAGCTCGGGAAACACGTGACGCAGGCTCGCCGCGGCGGCCACCAGCGACGGCTCGGCCGCCGCCGCCGAGCCCGCGAGCAGGAGTGCCAGCGTCAGTCCCAGCTTTTCACCAATTCGCGAGTCTGACTGCATTCGCCGCTCCCTGCGGATTCGTGAACGCGGCCAGGGTGCTCGACCCAAGGTTGTTGATCACTGGGTCGAGTACGGAGGAAGAAAGAAGGAAAGCGATCATTCAGGCGGATCGACACCTGTCAGCGTTCAGCCTGCCCGCCAATTACTCGGAAAAAAATTCGACTTTCTCCAAAAAAGCCTTGGCCCCTCCGGATGTCCCCTTGGTATTCATCTGAAAGCCGAATCGGCTGATCGGGGGAACAACCGTCTGACCAAACTGCGTGCGGAAAGCCTGGTCCAAATCAAATTCCGTCACCACCCGCTCGCCCACCGGCACCCCGCAGGGGGTACAGAAATAGCGCCCGCCGGTTTTGTAGTATTTCCCGGTATAGGCGCGATTTGCCTGCTCCTTTTCCCCTAGGAAGAGGCCGATAAAATACGGAGCATTGGGCACGAAGAGCGAGCCGCTCTTCATCTTTTTTGTCCCGAACGTGGTCATCACCGCAATGGGAACCGCGGTAATCCCCTGGCTCCAATCCGCCCCGCGCGGGTAGCGTTCGACTCCCAAATGAATACGAATCCGATTGACCGGGGACACATGCAGGGGCAACTCGAACAGACCGGCTTTTTTTCGGGCGGTGTGCAAGACGAGTCGATTGTCTTCGAAGTGCGGCTGTAAATCGTCTGCGTCCAGGTGAAAGGTAAATCCCTGCTGCTTCAACCATTCCTGCGCCGGACCATCCGGATGGCCGGAGAAATCAATCGTGTGCAGCGGGGCCGCCGTGGCCCCAGGGGAGCCCAACCACAGCAGCCATATACTCAGAAGGCTGAAAAGAACAAACGCGTCCTCCAACCGCACGTAGATGCTGGACACATTTGTTCTTCGAGTCCGCACTACACCGTAACGATGAAGGCTCCGTGTCAGCATGATTCCCCGTGCAAGGTCGCCCCGTCCATTTTGCTGACGAGCGGAGTCGAGTGCAACGCCGGTCGTCCGCCAACCAGGGTGATTTCACGCTGGATTTTAGCCCGGATAGCGAGAGTAGCCGGAGGACGGGTCTGACTGGCAGAAGGAGGTGCCCGGGAGTTGCGCTCAACACCCGGGGTGAGGAGGAGTGTCAGCGACTGGAGAGTGGGAGGGT
>JAJDUQ010000114.1 GCA_022826505.1 Gammaproteobacteria bacterium | reverse complement strand
CGATATCGGCCTGCTGTACGTGCTCGGCGTCAACGGCCAGCTCCTGATGCACTATGCGGCGATGCACCGATACGCCTGGGCCGACTACATGCAGGCCATGCGCGAGGGAGTCGCGGAGCACGGCAAGGTGCGCGCGGGCCTCTACACCATGCGGCAGGAATAGCGCGGTGCCACTGGTCTTTGCCGGCGCGTGCAGTCACGCCCCCGGAATCACCGGCCGGGCGCATCTGGCCGATCCGGAGATCCGGGACGAGCTCTACCGCCACTTCGACCGGCTGCGCGACGCACTGGAGGCGAGCCGGCCGGATGCCCTGGTCGTTGTCGGAGCCGAACACTTCGCCAACTTCTTCTTCGACAACATGCCGGCCTACTGCGTCGGGATGGCGGACTTCTACGAAGGCCCCATCGAGGACGAGGCGTGGCTGGCGATCGAGCGCCGGCGCATTCCCGGTGCGCCGGAGCTGTCGAGGCGGCTCATCACCCGGATCCTGGAGGACTGCGACGTCGCCTACGCCCAGGAATGGAAGTTCGACCACGGCATCTCGGTTCCGCTGCACTTCCTGACGCCGCGCTACGACCTGCCGGTCGTTCCGGTCAACATCAACTGCCAGGAACCGCCGCTGACCCCGTTGCACCGGACCTGGGCGTTCGGTCGGGCGCTGCGCAAGGCCTGCGACGCAGCGCCGGAACGCATCGCGCTGATCGGAACCGGGGGCATCTCCCACTGGCCCGCCACGCCGGACAGCGGCATGGTGAACGAGGCGTTCGATCGGGACTTCCTCGACAAGTTCGTCAATAACCGCAAGGAAGACCTGCTCGCCTACACCGACGAGGAGGTCTACCGCGACGCCGGCCACGGCGGCTTCGAGATCCGCACCTTCATCGCGGTTGCCGCCGCAACCGAAGGCGCGACCGGCGAGTTGTGGTTCTATGCGCCGATCCCGATCTTCGCGGTCGGGTGCACGGTCGCGACCATGGGCGTTCAATAGGGGGCGGGTCCGGACGGATCCGTGACCTCCGGCGAACCGGCTGTCGTCCGCCAGCCAGGAAATCGGCGAAGGATTGCGGCCAGGTTCAGGTCTGGATCGAGGGTTCGACGAGCGCCGATCCGGGAGATCGTTCATGACTTCGTGCCGGCACGGTCCATGGCGGATTCGACGCGCCGGGCCAGGAACCGCGCGAACGGCTCCATGTCCTGTTCGATGCTCGCTCGCTCGAGCGCCGCGAGATAGGCGTCTCGATCATCGACCTGGATCACGGTCCACGGATAGCCGCCGGACGCGAGAAGCGCGTTCATGACGAAGCGCGCCATGCGGCCGTTGCCGTCCGCGTAGGGGTGGATATAGCCGAACAGCCAGTGCCCGAGGACGGCCTTGACGGACGGTTCCGCCTCGCTCTCGAGCAGATCGAAATACGCCGGCATGGCGTCGCGCACCGTTTCCCAGCGAGGCGGGACGTGGCGCGAACCGCGAAGAAAGACGGGGCCGTTCCGGTAGCCGGCCAGGGCCGAAGCCGGGATGAGGCCGGCCGCCACGGAGGGTTGGAACAGCTCGCGGTACCAGTCCTGGTGGGCCGCGCGTGCGTGAACGCCGGGATCGTCCCCGGCGATCGCGGCGCGGACCGTTTCCCGGACGAGCTGAAACGCCTGCCAGTAGCCGCGTGCGGCAAGCGCATCGCGACTCTGCCGGTCACTGTCCCGGTTGTCGGGGTCCCAGTCGCCGGTGCGGACGCGCTCGATGAGTTCCATGGTGACGCGGTAGCCCTCGATCGACAGCGAGTGATAGGCGTCGCTCCGATACAGGTCGTCAACGAAGGCGAGGTAGGCGTCGGTGTCCTCCGGCAGGCCGGGCGCGGCCGGAAACGCGGCAATGACCGACTCGCGCATCGACTCCCACAGCGAATGCAGACGATCGACGATTGGCGCGCGTGCCCGGGGCAGGGTGTGAAGGACATGCGCCGGCTCGAACGGGTCGGATTCCCGAACGTCATGACCCGCACGCTTCATGACGGTGACGATTTCACCCGCGATGTCACCGCGCCCGATGCGGCGGAACGCACCGGCCAGCCGGCCGGCAATCACCGAATGGCCCGCGTCGAGGAGTCTCCGCAGAAGATTGGAGGCATCGGGAATTCCGGAGAGGACAACGTGGGCTTCGACCGGATTGCGGACAAAGCAGACTTCGGGAACGCTGACCAGCGCGGCTTCCGGCGCAATCAGGTTCAGGCCGTCGCGTTTGGTCAGGTCTGCCTGCGGAGGCATCCCCCGTCGCCTGAGGTCGTAGAGCGACGTACCGAAGGGAAGCGCTACGGTGTTGTTGGTGCCCTTCGGCGTGTAGATGATGAGCTGCGGCGGGATGACGGTGTTTTCCGCATGGAGCAGCAGGGACTGCTCCGGGGACAGGTGCCAGTCGGCTCCGAATCGCGCCGTGCAATACGACGTGCAGAACTCCCAGAAGGACGCGAACCAGGGGGTCGTGTCGCCGGCCGCGGCTTCCGGGCTGGAGGAGATCAGCCAACCCTTCATGACTTCGCGCAGATAGCCGCTCCTGATCAGACGTTCGCGATGGACGCGGGTCAACTCCGCGGAGCGAAAGACACGACGTCCGCCTTTCTGGAGTTGTTCGAGCCGTGTCAGCGATGCGGCAAGTTTCTCGCTCGGCGCAGCCATGGGTTGTGGTTGTCTTGCAAGTTTATCGTGTCGTGTTGTTACAAGTATATTTTGGTGTATGAAGACACGTCAATCATGACGTGGTATTGCGCGTGAATCATGACGTGACAAGTGCCGGAACGCGTCTGTTCCGCGCGAGGTCGATCACTTCGGCGATGGCGTCACCGCGTATCCGAGGCACGGGAAGTGGACGTGCACGCGGCCGACTTCGGGGTCGTCGCGCCGTATGGCGATCGTCTCTCGGGTGGCGTGGACGAGCTCGCCCTCCACCGGGTCCCGCGCGAAGTCCTCGGTCGTGACTCGAACTCGGCCCTGCGGCGCGAGGTCATCGTCCGGGACGCCGCGGGGCGGGTCGGCCGGCTCCGCGGCCGATGCGATGCGAAGGGCGTCGCGCGGAGAGAGCTCGGAGCGCTCCCCGTGCCCGACGGACGCGATGCGGGTAATCCAGTCCCGGGTCCGCGGGAAGTCGTCGAGGGCATGCGCCGCCCGGCCGTCGAGCGCCCGCAACCACCACAGCCGCTGGTAGAGGGCGAGGTCCGCGAGCCGGGGCAGCCGCCCGCGGGCGAACCGCCGGTCATCGGCGAGAAGGTCCTCCACCCAGCCGAGCATGAGGCGGAGCTGGCCTTCCTCGTGCGGAAGGCCGGCCGCGACCTCGTCCGGGGTCGGCACCGGGTGGCCCCGCATCTCCGCGCGGTCCCGGAAGAAGGCCTCCGGCAGGGCATCGCGGTTCATTCCCGTGACGTAGCGTGCGGTGGGCCACATCAACACCCGCTCGGCCCACGTGGCGAGGATCCCGTCGAAGCCGGCCCCTCCCCCGCTCTCGGGGAGGAGCCGGGGTTCGGGGCAGCGACGGTCGAGCTCCATCGCAATGCGCAGGGTGTCGCAGTAGATGTCGGCGCCGATCTGCAGCACCGGGGTGCGGCGAAAGCCCCCCGTGAGCGGCATCAGGTCCGGCTTCGGGAGGGTCGCCGGGACGATGACCGACGCCCAGGAGAGTCCCTTGAGCCCGAAGGCGAGGCGAATCTTCTCCGCGTAGGGGGAGATGTCGTAGTGGTGCAGGATGAGCTCGGTCATTGCGGTCAGGTTCGGGTGGATGGATGCGGGCCATGTCGCCCTCGACCGGGCCGGGCGCAATCGCGACGCAGGTGATGCCGCGCGGGGTGAGTTCGAGCGCGAACTGCTTCGTCATGCGGCGGCGAACTTGCGGACTGCGATTTCTTCCCGGTTCTGCTGAACGTGCCAGAGGTCGTACTGCATCTGTTGCTGCAACCAGCTTTGCGGGCTTCCTCCGAAGGCCTGCGATAGCCGGATGGCCATCTCGGGAGAGATACCGAGCCGTCCATTGAGCAGCATGGAGAGCGTGTTGCGCGAGACGGCAAGCCCCTTCGCAGCTTCCGTCACGGTCAGTCCCAGAGGCTCGAGGCACTGGCGCCTGATGAACTCGCCAGGATGAGGCGGGTTGTGCATGAGCATGGCAGGACCTCTCTAGTGGTAATCGAGGTAGTCGACGTCGACGGCATGGTCGTCTTCGAATCGGAAGATCACGCGCCAGTTGGCGCGGACGGTGACCGCCCAGAAGCCGGATTGGTCCCCCCTCAACCGGTGGAGCCGGAAGCCGGGCACGTCCATGTCGTTCGGGGCGGCGGAGGCGTTCAGACGGGCCAGGATGTCGCGCACGGTCTCACGGTGCTCGGGATGGATGCGCCGTTCGTCGCCGCGTTCCATGAACCGCCTGAGCGCCCTGCTTCTGAAGCTCCGAATCATGGTGGACCGTAATACGCACTATGTCACTTGTCAACGTGGAGCACGGGCGGAACGCCGGGCGTAGCGGCTTGTCTCCGCTTTCCCCCACTGGCAGCACGAGGCTGGTCGGGACTGGCGATACGTTCCTGGCGTGGGAGCGGCGAAGTGCGGGAATTCGGCGACGCAGCGAAGGCGGCAGTCGGCGTCGGTCGCGGACGGTCGGGCCACTTGGTACAGATTCGTCATTGGTCGTTGATTCGTCGCGCGGTGCCGATTGCGTCATGCGGTGTCGGGAACGGGCGCGAATTCGGAGGGGGACTGCCGACAATCGTCCGCGCCGTCGTCGCCGTTGTGTGCGGTCGAAGCACGGTCGATGCACGGCCGATCCCGGATCGAGCGGAGGTGCGGGGGATGTCGGGCACGAAGTTCTCGTCGTACGCGGACCAGGATGCCGCCCAGCCGCCACCGTCGCCGCCGCTCCGCGCCGGCTGGGCATGGCACCCGCCGCTCCCTCTCGCGCCGGTCCCGGTGTTCGTCTGGCCGCCCCGCCCTCTCGTCACGCTCCGCTACCTCCTGTCGCGCGCGTTCCTCGGATCGGTCCTGCTTCCGTTCGGGGCCCT
>JAJDUQ010000169.1 GCA_022826505.1 Gammaproteobacteria bacterium | reverse complement strand
CGCCCCGCATCCTCCGCGCCAAGTCCAGCAACCCGCCAACAAGGGCGCACCGACATCCCCCACCTGCCAGCCGAAATTAACTGACGCCTCCACCGACCCGCCGAGACCATACTGAAAAAGGACTTTTGAATAGGCCTGAGGGGTCATCCAACGCGATTGACTCATCGAGAGGAAGGTGGACCACTCGCACCGCTTACGCCGTTCGGCACACGCGCAGGCTTACACCACCGGTGACAGGCCACCGTCAACGTTGATGGCGGTGCCGGTGATGTAGCTGCCCTCGTCGGACACCAGGAAACACGCGATGTTGGCGAATTCCTGCGCGGTACCGTATCGACCCATGGGGAGTTCGGCACCCATCCTTTCGTAATACGCTTCCAGTGTCTCGTCGTCGCCGGCGGCTGCGTGTCGGCGTTCCCATTGAGCGCTTTCTATCCGCCCGACCAACAACGCGTTGACCAGTACGTTGTCCGGTGCGCCCTCGGCCGACAGCGCCTTGGTGAGCGCCATGCCGGCCGCGCGACTCACCGCGGTGGGCGCGCCGCCGGCTGGCGGCGCTTTGGCGCCGGTGTTGAGCACGTTGATGATGCGCCCGAATTTGCGCGCGCGCATGTCGTCGAAGACGGCTCGAGCGAGGCGAATGGCCGCGAACAGCTTGAGATCCAGGTCCGCTTGCCATTCCTCGTCCGTGATGCTCGAGAACGCGCTCCGAGCCGACGAACCGGCGTTGTTGACGAGGATCTCCACCGGTCCCAATCCTGCCCTGGTGGCCTCGATGACCTGATCGCACCCGGCCGGTGTGCTGACATCCGCACAGATGGAAAGCACGTCCATGCCGGTCTCAGTGCGAATGGTGGCGGCGACCTCTTCGAGTGGCTCAGGTGTGCGCGCAACGATCGCCACCCGCGCACCCGCACTGGCAAACGTGTGGGCCATTGCCCGTCCGAGACCGGCGCTTGCGCCGGTGATGACGGCAACCCGGTTGGGGATTTTCATTTCAACAGTCATCGTGCTCCGCCTCTCGTCGCAAGTACCGCGTGCTGCGTGAATCGCGAATCAATCAAACCAATCCGGAGACTGTCCCTGAGTCCGCCGTCCGGCGCCAACCCGAACCTTCCGCCGCGTCGCGAATCCGGGACCGCGTGGTGTCGTCGATTCAGCCGGCTGGTGTCGACCACCAGGTCGAATAGCCATGCGGAGCGATGATCACCGGCATGTGATAACGCCCATCCGGATCCGGCATCCTCAAACGGAAGACGATCGCGGGCACGACTGTTGCGGACCCGGTGAGGCCTCGGCGGTCGAAGTACTCACCGATGTGAAACACGAGCTCGTACACGCGCTCCGGATCATTGTCGTCGACGTCCACCGTCTCCTGAACCCGACCTCCGTCACTGCTCGCGACCGAGAATACTTCCTCGGCCCGGCCGTCCTCGGCGAGACGGAAACATTCGAGCCGCACGCCACCGGAGTGCGAGCCGTCGACCGCGTTCAGGATATGTGAAGAGATGGTTGCCATGGGCTTCGTGCTCCCGAGCTCGGGTTTCAAGTGCCGGCCTCGCCCCCTTGCATGGGAGGTCGGATTCGTGGAAGTGGATCGTTCCGGCGCAAGTCGGCAATCAACGAAGCTCACCTACGGGCCGCTAGCCCGCATGCGGTGAGATTCCCCTGCGCTTGTTGATTGCGCGCGCGCCTCGCGCCGTCTGCTTGATGACTTCCAGGTTTCGCAACGCACGACGTGCCGCCCTTCGCCCGCCCTTGACATTGCCGCGAACGTACAGCGCGCGGGAGGCTTCGATTTCGTCGATCGCCTTCAGCATCCGAGGCGCGACGAGATTGATCCGGGTCCGCTCGGCCGTATGCAGATACTCGGCATGCAGCACGTCGTCTGCCGGCGGACGGAGGCCGAACTTGTGCATGGCGACGTTGAACCAGTGCGTGCCGGCGAGCATGCAGCCTTCGATGACCGCTTCGTAATCCCGCGTCGTGAAATGTCGCATGGCGCGCGTGATCCTCTTCGCCTTGTCGCGATGGAATTCGGGCGTCACGAGCGCTTCCCCCGTCGGGCCTTCTTCTTCACGACGCGCACCGGCCTCGCGGTGGACCCCGGAGCAGCCCCGGACGAGCGTCCTGGGCTCTTTACTGCACCAGCCTCCGCGACGATCTCCCGGCACAGAGCGACCGCGGCCGTATAGGCAGCGTCCACTTCACGGACGATCTTCTTCGTGATCTTTCTGCCGCCGCGCACGCAGGGATCCCTGACATCTTCGAGCACCTGCATCGCCGCGTACGCCTGCTCGAGCTTCGGGGTCAGCGGCTTCGAAACCTCGGGCATGTGAATGTGAATGACATCCACGTCCCACATGAACTTCGGCTTCCACGACTGCGGCTCGTCGTGCCTGCCGCCCTGCAGGTAGACGTCGACCGACTGCGTGGGGAAGTAGTCGCCGTCGACCGTCAGCTTCGCGGCGTGGAGCGCGGCATTGATGGCGTTCGTGCCACCGCTGAGCGACATCCAGTACCACATCTCGAATTCCATCTCGGGATCGAGCTTGTGACGTGCTCGCTCGAATCGTTCGAGCTTCTCGAGGTGTGATGCAATATCCATTCTGTCCCGCTCGTCGTGTCGCGCTCGCGCGACACGCAGGTTGAAGATGCGTCTCGATTCTAGCCTGAACTTCCGAGAGAAATCTCCTGTAGTTTCAGTATATCTCATTGATTCTCATCGATTTGTTGGGCAGAGATTCTGTTGTTTTGTGTCCATGTAAATGGAGGAGATATCCAGACTCTATGCTTGATTATGTCGA
>JAJDUQ010000338.1 GCA_022826505.1 Gammaproteobacteria bacterium | reverse complement strand
TGGGTGTGTTGTCCCGCCACCGCCGCTGCGGCACACTGGATTTTCTGGGAAGTCGTCAGGTCGGTGCGTTGGAGTACGGTCACTGGCTTGCTCCTGTGGATGTCCGAGTCTTGACCACCTCGAATCATCCCACAGACCCCGACCGGCGCCTTCCCAGTTCACCCTCCCCAGCGCCCCTCCCACTCATCAATTTGTAAAGTAGGATGACCAGTCCCGCTGTGGTCATGACCAACGACAACGACATCGCCGAGGCGATGCGCCTCGTGAGGCGGCAACACGACAAGCGGACCTGCTTGGTGACGCCCGGGACAGTCGGAAATCGGTCAACCGGCGAAATTCACGGCGGCGTGAGTTTCCCCAGCGTCACTCCCCTGCGCAGCGAGCGCCCGCACGACCGAATCCGGGTCGCGGTCGATGACGGTCAGCAGCACGCGGGCGGCACGGTCGGGGACGCGGCGGCCCTGTTCCCATTCCTGCAAGGCCCGCACATCGAGGCCGAAACGATCCGCGAACTTCCGCCGGCTCAGCTTCAAGCGCTTGCGCAGGGCGATAATTCTGTCAGCGGTGGGGTCATCCACGATCCGTCCGGGCAGCGCCACCTCGTCGCGTACATGGGCGAGCACTTCCTCCAGCGCCGTCTCGATCTCGTGCCCCACCTCGGTTCGTTTCTCCGTCATCGTCCCCCTCCTTCCTGATCGCCGTCACTTGGACGAATGAATTCCCGATGGCACTGCGCCGTTCTGCTACGCTCGGCATCCATGAAAGTCTATCTCGTGCGTCACGGCGAGACGCCTCTCAATGCCGCCGGCGTCATCCAGCGCCCCGACACGCCGCTCAGCGAGCGGGGGGTGATACAGGCGGAACGGGTCGCGCGGCGCCTGGCGCCCGTCGGTGTCGAACGAATCCTGACCAGCGACCACGCCCGCGCCCATTCCACCGCGAAGGCAATCGCGGCAACCACCGGCGCCCCGGTCGAGATTGAGCCGTTGTTGCGCGAACGCCATTTCGGCGTTCACCGAGGAAGTGCCTACGACTCGCTGGATGTCGACATCTTCGCGCGCGACTACGCTCCGCCCGGAGGCGAAAGTGTGCTGGAGTTCGAAGCCCGCGTCGGTGACGCATGGGCAACGGTGCGTGACGCTGCCGCTCGCGGCCCGATAGCCGTGGTCTCGCACGGACTGGTGTGCGGTGCCCTGGTGCGAGGCCACCTGGTCGCGGCACCCGGAATCGACGTCGAGGCTGCGCGGTGGGTGAATGCCAGCGTGACCGAGATCGAAGCGGCGCCCGGCACGAGGTGGACCATCGTGCGGCTCGCGTGCGCCGAACATCTGGACGGTATCGATTCCCTTGCGCCCGCGAGCATGCGCCTGGCGTAGGGTCGTGAGCGTCACCGGTCCGCAGACATGTCTCGCCTCCTGCGCCGGCGTCGATCGCGGAGTGGCCTTCGCTTTCGGGTGCGCCCGTCGCCTTCCGCGCACCCGCTGTGCGCGAGCTCGTACCCGTCCGCGATGGTGTGCGGACCGAGCGTTGCCGTTGCGCCTTGTGGGGGGGTGAATCCCAATCGTCGGCGATCTCGCTTGCGGTCACCGGACTGCCTTGATTGTGGCCGGAGGTCAGCGGATGCCGAACTCGGTGTTTTGATTGATAATCGGGCTGTATCCACAAGCGCCCGTATCGGGCCGTACGAAACGACACAGGAGAGAGCGTGCGATGAGTGACTTGTGGTTCACGGAGGATCACGAATGGATCCGCGTCGAGGGCGATGAAGGCGCGGTCGTCGGCATCACCGACTACGCGCAGGACCAGCTCGGCGAGCTCGTCTTCGTGGAGCTTCCGGAGGTCGGAGCGGAGCTCGACCAGGGCGAGGAAGGCGCGGTCATCGAGTCGGTGAAGGCGGCCGGCGAGCTCAAGATTCCCGTCAGCGGTACGGTGACGGAAGTCAACGAGTCGCTGGAGGACGAACCGGGTCAGATCAACGCGGACCCGCTCGGCGACGGGTGGTTCTTCCGCATTCAGGTCAGGGACGCCTCCGAGCTCGACGGACTGATGGACGAGGAGGCTTATCGGACCTACATCGAATCGCTCGACTGACCACATACGCCGGCCGCTCTTTCGCCACCGGCGGCGGGAGCGGCTGGATTCGAAGGCACCGCATAACGACATGCGCAGGTGCCGGTTGAACCGGCGAGATTCGGAAAGGTCCGAATCGTGAGCGCCACACGACAACAATCCGATGCGCCTCAGCGCACGCATGACCTTCGGCAACACCAAAGATGAGGAACCGATACCCATGACCGAGACCCGCCCGCTCGATGCGCTCGAGATGCGGGATGATTTCGCATCGCGTCACATCGGCCCCACCCCGAACGACGTCGAATCCATGCTGGAAGTCGTCGGCGTCCCGACCATCCAGGACCTGCTCGACCGGACCGTCCCCGCATCGATACGCCACGACGAACCGCTCGCCCTCGACCCGGCGCTGACCGAGCGCGAGGCGGTGGAGGCGCTGCGGGCGATGGCGGAGCGGAACCGCCCCCTCGTCTCGATGATCGGGATGGGCTACTACGGCACCATCACGCCGCCGGTGGTGCTGCGCAACATCTTCGAGAATCCGGCCTGGTACACGGCGTACACACCGTATCAGGCGGAGGTGAGCCAGGGACGGCTGGAAGCCCTTCTCAACTTCCAGCAGATGGTCATGGATCTGACCGGAATGGAACTCGCCAACGCCTCGCTGCTCGACGAGGCGACGGCGGCGGCCGAAGCGATGGCGATGGCGCGACGCGTCTCGAAGTCGAAGTCGCCGCGGTTCTTCGTCGACGCGGACTGCCATCCGCAGACGATCGCGGTGGTGCGAACCCGTGCCGCGCCGCTCGGAATCGACGTGACGGTGGGCGACCCGCACGAGGCGTTCGAGGGCGACTGGTTCGGAGTGCTGATCCAGTACCCGGGGTCGAGCGGTGCGCTGCGAGACCCGACGCCGATCGTGGAACGGGTCCATGCCGCGAAAGGGCTTGCGATTTTCGCCACGGATCTGCTTGCAGCGTGCCTCATCGAGCCACCCGGTGCCTTCGGTGCCGACGTGGTGGTCGGAAGCGCTCAGCGGTTCGGCGTCCCGATGGGGTTCGGCGGACCGCACGCCGCGTTCTTCGCGACCCGCGATGCGTACAAGCGCCAGACGCCCGGAAGGATCATCGGCGTCTCGGTCGACGCGCGGGGCCGCACGGCGTTGCGCATGGCGCTGCAGACGCGCGAGCAGCACATCCGGCGCGAGAAGGCGACGTCCAACATCTGTACCGCCCAGGTGCTGCTCGCGGTGATCGCGGGGATGTACGCGGTGTACCACGGCCCGGATCGGCTGCGGACCATCGCCGAGCGCGTGCATCGGCTGACGAAGGCGCTGGCGGGGGGGCTCGCGGCGGCGGGCCTGGAGGTCGTGACGGAGGCGTATTTCGACACCATCACGATCCGGGCTCCCGGCGAGGCCGGGGTGCTCGCGGATCGGGCGCGCGCTGCCGGGTTCAACGTGCGGCGGGTGGACGACGACCGCATCGGCCTGTCGGTGGACGAGACGACTCGGCGCGAGGACGTCCAGGGCGTGGTCGGGGCGTTGAGCGCGGGGACCGGCGGTGGTGACGGCAGCGGCATCGCCGGCGAGGCCCGAGTCGACATCGAAGCGCTCGACGCCGCGGCGCCCGACGTGATGGGCACCCTCGCGCGCAAGAGCGAGTACCTGACCCATCCGGTGTTTCATGCGTATCACAGCGAGTCGGAGATGCTGCGCTATCTCCGGCGCCTGGCCGCAAAGGACGTGGCGCTCGACCGCTCGATGATCCCGCTGGGCTCGTGCACCATGAAGCTCAACGCCACCGCCGAGATGATCCCGGTGACGTTCACGGGATTCGGCGCGCTGCATCCGTTCGTACCCGCCGACCAGGCGCTCGGGTACCGCGAACTGTGTACGGGACTGGAACGGATGCTGTGCGCGATCACCGGATTCGACGCGGTGTCGCTGCAACCGAACGCCGGCTCCCAGGGCGAGTACGCGGGACTGCTCTGCATTCGCCGGTACCACGAGTCGCGAGGGGAGAGCGGGCGCGACGTCTGCCTGATTCCCGCCTCCGCACACGGCACCAACCCGGCGAGCGCGATCATGGCCGGGATGCGGGTGGTCGTCGTCGAGTGCGACGCGAGCGGCAACGTCGACCTGAGGGATCTGGAGCTGAAGGCGCGCGAGCACGGCGAGCGGCTCGGGGCCCTGATGATTACCTATCCTTCGACCCACGGAGTGTTCGAGGAGGGCATCGTCGACATCTGCAACGTCGTTCACGAGCACGGTGGGCAGGTGTACATGGACGGCGCGAACCTCAACGCGATGGTCGGGGTTTGTCGGCCGGCACGGATCGGTGCCGATGTCTCCCACATCAACCTGCACAAGACGTTCTGCATCCCGCACGGCGGCGGCGGTCCGGGAATGGGCCCGATCGGAGTCCGCGCGCACCTCGCGCCGTTCCTGCCGGATCATCCCGTCGTCGACGGAGTCAATCCGGTCGCGGATCCGTCGGGTACCATCGGCACGGTGTCGGCGGCGCCGTGGGGGTCGGCGGGGATCCTGCCGATCTCGTGGGCGTACATCGCGATGATGGGTGCACGCGGCCTGCGGCGCGCCACCGAGGTCGCGATCCTCAACGCGAACTACATCGCGGCACGTCTGGGCGGAGCGTTCCCGGTGCTCTACACCGGCGAGACCTTCCCCGTGCTGTACACGGGCGAGAACGGATTCGTCGCGCACGAGTGCATCATCGACCTGCGCTTGGTCAAGGCATCCTGCGGGGTGACGGTGGAGGACGTCGCGAAACGCCTCGTCGATTTCGGGTTCCACGCGCCCACGATGTCGTTCCCGGTGCCGGATACGCTGATGATCGAGCCGACGGAGAGCGAATCGAAGGCCGAGCTCGACCGGTTCTGCGACGCGTTGCTGGCGATCCGCGAAGAGATTTCGGAAATCGAGGCGGGGACGGTGGCGCGCGAGGACAGCGCCCTCGCCAATGCCCCGCACACCCCCGACCTGCTCGTTGCGCCGGACTGGGATCGGCCCTACTCGAAGGAACGGGCCTTCTATCCCTTGCCCGGCACGCGCGAGGACAAGTACTGGCCACCAGTGGCGCGCATCGACAACGTCTACGGCGACCGCCATCTCGCCTGCGCGTGCCCACCGCCCGAAGCGTATGATGAGGCGGCGGACTGAGGCGAAATCCCGAACACCCGACCAGGGAAGGAATACATGTCGCAACCGGAACGCAAGTCCCAGTACACGGAGGAAGTGAACGCCACGCTGCAGTGGATGTGGGGAGACGGATACCTGTCCCCCGGCGGTTTCGAGGAAGTGGCCGAGATGTTGCGCAGCGTGGACGTCCGTGGCCGGGACGTCCTGGAAGTCGGCAGCGGGCTGGGGGCCGCGAGCGTTGCGCTGGCCGAGACGTTCGGGGCGCGGAGCGTGCTCGGGGTGGACGTCGAGGCGCATCTCATCGAGCACTCGCGCGAGCGGGCGGCGGCGGCCGGACTTGCGGAACGGGTTCGCTTCCAACTGGTCGATCCCGGACCCCTGCCGTTCGACGACGCTTCCCATGACATGGTGTTCAGCAAGGACGCCATCGTTCACATTCCGGACAAGGCGGCGTGCTACGCCGAGGTCCTCAGGGTCCTCGTACCCGGTGGGGTCTTCGTCGGCAGCGACTGGCTCCGCGGCGGCGAAGAGACGTACACGGCCGACGCGCGGGAGTGGCTCGATTTCGTTCACCTGGATTTCCGCATGGAAACCCTCGAGCAAACCCGCCGGGCGCTCGAACGGTCCGGATTCGAGCGAGTCGGCCTCGTGGACCGCAACGAATGGTACAGGGGCGAGGTCCGGAAGGAGCTCGCGACCCTGTCCGGCGACAACTACGCGAAGCTGGTCGAGGTGGTCGGCGAGGAGATGGCCGGGCACCGCCTCGATAGCAGCGCGCGAAAGCAGCGCGTCATCGAGCAGGGCTTTCTGAGACCCACGCACTTCGTCGGATACAAGCCCGCCGCGGCATGATCTCGCCGGCGGCGCACGTTGCCCGCCCGAGGATTCGAGCCGCAAGTTCCTCCCCCCGATCCGTGTCCGCGGCCGCCACTCGACGAAGAATCGCGGCCGACTCCGACCGGTGGTCTCCAATTCACGCGGTGCCTCGTGGTGCCGCAAGGGAGTGCTATTCGATGACCGAGCCCGACAAGCCCACGAATTTCACCAGGCAAGCGCACCTCGCCGCCTGCCGCGATCCGGTCTTCGACTGGGAGAACCGGCAGGACTTCGAGTTCGCGAGCCGCGGGCTCATTCACCGTCCGGGAGATCCGGCCATTACCGACTCCGAAGGCGCGGTGGTCTGGCACCACCAGGCGTTCGAGGACTTCCTGCACGGCGACGCGCCGGAGACGGTGCATCCGAGCCTGTGGCGGCATGCGCTGCTCGACAACTTCCGCGGCCTGTTCAGGGTGACCGACGGCGTCTACCAGGTTCGGGGCGAGTCGCTGGCCAATGTCACCTTCGTCGAGACCGATGGCGGGTACGTCGTCATCGACCCGCTGACCACTGTGGAGACCGCCGCCTACGCGATGAATCTCCTCTACGAGCACATCGGACGGCGCCCTGTCGTCGCGGTCGTTTACTCCCACTCCCATTCGGATCACTTCGGCGGCGTCAAGGGCGTGATTTCCGAAGAAGACGCGAGCAGCGGAAGGGTCAAGGTGATCGCTCCCGAAGGGTTCACCGAATGGGTGCTCAAGGAGCAGGGTCTCGCCGCCGAGGGCATGGCGTCGCGCAACAGCTACATGTACGGCGAGAACCTCGCGCCGGGCCCGACGGGAATCGTCGATACCGGTCTCGGCCAGGCAATCGAGGGAGGCGAGGTCACCTTCATCGAGCCCACCGACATCGTCGGCCCCCAAGGGGGGCGCCTGACGGTCGACGGCGTCGACCTCGATTTCATGTACGCCCCGGGCGAAGCGCCCACGGGCATGCACTGCTACATCCCGAAGCACCGCACCCTGCACGTTGCCGACAACTGCTACATGTGCCTGCACAACGTCTACACCATCCGCGGTGCGTTTCCACGTGACGCCATGCAGTGGGCGGACTCCGTCGCGCGGTCCCTGCACTACGAGGAGGCCGAGATTCTGGTGAGCGGGCACAACTGGCCGGTGTTCGGCCGATCGGGGGTGCGCACATTTCTCGCGCAGCAACGCGACGGCATCCGCTACATGCACGATCAGACCCTGCGACTGATGAGCCACGGATACGTGCCCTCGGAGATCGCCGACGCCATCGAATTTCCTCCCTCGCTGGCCCGCCTTTGGCATCTCCGGGGCTACTACGGCACGCTGAAGCACAACGTACGCGGCATCTATGACTATTACCTCGGCTGGTACGACGGCAATCCGGCCACTCTCGATCCGTTGCCTCCGCGTGACCTGGCGAGGAAGACGCTGGAGTACATGGGAGGCGCGGACACGGTCGTCGCGCGGGCCAGGGAGGACTTCGAAGCGGGCAGCTACCGCTGGGTGGTGCACGTTCTCGACCAGGTGATTTGGGCATTCCCGGACCACGAAGAGGCGCGGGAGCTTGCCGCGGCCGCCCACACCCAGCTCGGGTACGGGGCCGAGAACGCGACGTGGCGCAACGCCTACCTGTCCGCCGCCCAGGAGTTGCGCGAAGGGCTGCCGGCGACGACGAAGCCTCCCCGAAACCTGCGCGACGTCACCAGGGGGATGAGCGTGCTCATGGCCCTGAATGCACTGAGCGTCAGGCTGAACGGCTCGAAGGCGGTCGGCGCACGGTTCGTCATCAACTGGAGGGTGAGCGATTCAGAGGAAGCCTGTCATTCGGAGCTGACCAACGCGGTCCTGATCAACCGCGGCGGTACGGACCCCGACGCCGACGCGACCGTCGAGCTGTGCCGCTCTGCGCTGGGTAGTTTCGTCTTGGGCGAAGTGGACCTTGCCGAGCTGGAGAGAGGCGGTGCGAGGATTCTGGGCGACGCTCGACGGGTGACGGATCTGGTCGCGATGCTGGACCACTTTCCGGCGTGGTTTCCGGTGGCGACGCACGATCGGAAGTTCGGCGAATGCTGAGGACTCGACGGCGGGAAGCCGCGGAGAATCGGCTCGCAAGACGCGGGAACGGACCATGGTGGCCGGTTCGCCCGCGTGTCACGGCGTACGCGGCCGGAGCGGTTCCCGATCCGGTGCCGATGATGTCAAACGTCGTGCCGTCCCCGTCTGTTCGAACGCGACGCGTGGCGGCATCGGCCCCGTGGAACTTGCGTCGACAATCCGCAGTCCGGTCAACGATGCTTCCACCGCGCCGGCCGCTTCTCGAGAAATGCGCGCATGCCTTCGTGCTTGTCGACGGTGGAAAAGGACATGTTGAACAGTCCCCGTTCCGCGTCGAGTCCGGATTCCAGGGTCGTCTCGTAGGCGCGGTCGATCGCCTCCTTGACCATCAGCACCGCGGGACGTGACATCGAGGCGATGACCGTCGCGGCCGCCATCGCCTCGTCGAGCAGGCGATCGAGCGGCACCACGCGGCTTGCGAGTCCGCTGCGCTCGGCCTCGTCCGCGTCCATCATGCGCGCGGTGAGGCAGAGATCCATCGCCTTCGCCTTGCCGGCGACACGTGGCAGGCGCTGGGTTCCACCGAGTCCGGGCAGCACCCCCAGCTTGATCTCCGGCTGCCCGAACCTGGCGTTGTCGGCCGCGATGATGATGTCGCAAGCCATCGCCAGCTCGCATCCGCCTCCCAGCGCATACCCCGCGACGGCGGCTATGACGGGCTTTCGTACCTTCTCGATGCGTTCCCATCCCTCGAAATGACGGGCGGTGAACATGTCCATCGAGTTCTTGTCCACCATCTCCGAGATATCGGCCCCGGCCGCGAACGCCTTCTCGTTGCCGGTGACGACCATGGCGCCAATGGCGTCGTCCGCGTCGAATCCGGCGAGTGCGTGGCCGAGCTCGTCGATCAGTGCCCGGTTGAGCGCGTTCAGCACCTTCGGTCGGTCGAGCACGACCAGGCCGACCGCGTCTCTCGTTTCCGTTCGAATGCATGTGTAGTCCATCAGTCGTTCCTCATGGTGTGGGCGATGCCTGCGGATTTCGGACGCTGCGAATTCACGTGCACGCTCCGCGGATTCTCCGAGCTGTCCCGTGCTTCGGCGAGGAAGACCGCTCGCAACGATGCGATTCGTTCGGAATCACGAGACGTCCCGTGGTGCGGCCGGTCCCTCCCGGCCGGCCCGGGGCCGCAACCACTTGCTTGATGCGGTTCAATGCAGCGCCCGAATTGCGCGCGATTATCCATCATCGCACTGCCGTGGATGACTGCTTGCGGGAGCTCGCGTGCGTGTGTCGGCGAGGCGGCGCACGGCGCGTGCGCGAAACCGGAGCTCGCGCCTTCGTCGGGTTCGGTGTGCGGTTCGATTGTCCGGCGCTCCGGCAAGTGTTGTATAACGTGGAAGTCCGCGCTGGTGCGGTGGGTGAGCGCTGGCGGTACACGAGTCGCGGGGGCAGCACCTGGTCCGCGGGGGCGTCTCGCCCACTTCCAGGCAGGCGCTTGAAAGGGCCCGGGAGACGGCGCGCCACGTCCGTGTCGGACCGTGATCAGGACGATTGCCGAGGAATCGGGAACGGAGGGCAGCCGCATGTCAGGTCGATTCGCAGAGATTCACGCGCGATCGCTTTCGCAGCCGGAGACGTTCTGGGCGGAGGCGGCCGAAGCCGTCCACTGGACGAAACGCTGGGAGCGGGTGCTGGACGACTCGAACCCGCCGAGCTACCGCTGGTTCACCGGCGGCGAGCTCAACACCTGCTACAACGCACTCGACATCCATGTCGAGACCGGTCGTGGCGACCAGCCGGCGCTCATCTACGACAGTCCGGTCACCGCAAGCAAGCGCCGCTACACCTACACGGAGCTCCGCGACGAGGTTGCGCGGTTCGCTGGGGTGCTGTCCGGGTGCGGGGTGGGCAAGGGCGACCGCGTCATCGTCTACATGCCAATGGTCCCGGAGGCGATCGTCGCGATGCTCGCGTGCGCGCGGCTCGGGGCGGTGCACTCGGTGGTGTTCGGTGGTTTCGCGGCGAACGAGCTCGCGGTGCGCATCGACGACGCCACGCCGAGCGCCATCGTCTCCGCGTCGTGCGGGATCGAGCCGGGACGGGTGGTCCACTACAAGCCGTTGCTCGACGGCGCGATCGACCTCGCCGCCCACAAGCCGAGCGCCTGCGTCATCCTCCAGCGCGACGCCGCACGGTGCGATCTCGTGGAAGGACGCGACGTCGACTGGGCGCAGGCCATGGCGAGCGCCGAGCCGCACGACTGCGTGCCGGTCGCGGCCACCGACCCCCTCTATATCCTCTACACCTCCGGCACCACCGGCCAGCCCAAGGGCGTGGTCCGCGACAACGGCGGCCATGCGGTGGCGCTCAAGTGGACGATGAAGCACATCTACGACGTGGAGCCGGGCGAGGTGTTCTGGGCCGCGTCCGACGTCGGCTGGGTGGTCGGGCATTCGTACATCTGCTACGCGCCGCTGCTCAACGGAAACACCACCATCGTCTACGAGGGCAAGCCGGTCGGCACCCCGGACGCCGGTGCGTTCTGGCGGGTGCTCTCGGAGTACGGCGTATCCGTGCTGTTCACCGCCCCGACCGCGTTTCGCGCGATCAGGCAGCAGGATCCGGAGGGAGCGCTGATCGGCGAGTACGACCTCGGCCGGTTCCGGACCCTGTTCCTTGCCGGAGAGCGGCTCGACCCGGATACCCTGCGGTGGGCCGAGGCCAGGCTCGGAGTCCCGGTCATCGACCACTGGTGGCAGACGGAGACCGGCTGGTCGATCTGCGCGAACTGCATCGGGATCGAGAAGCTGGAGGTCAAGGAAGGGTCGCCCGCGAAGGCGGCGCCCGGGATGGACGTGCAGGCCGTCGACGACACGTGCACGCCCGTGCCGCCGGGCGACATCGGGGCGCTGGTGGTGAAGCTGCCGTTGCCTCCGGGGTGTCTGCCTACCCTGTGGAACGCCGAGCAGCGCTTCCGCGAGGCGTACATGGAGGAGTTCCCCGGCTTCTACAAGACCGGCGACGCCGGCTTCATCGACGACGACGGCTACGTCTTCGTGATGACGCGCACCGATGATGTCATCAACGTGGCCGGGCATCGCCTCTCGACCGGCGCGATGGAGGAGGTGCTGGCGTCCCATCCGGATGTGGCGGAGTGTGCGGTAATCGGCGTCGCGGATGCGCTGAAGGGCCAGCTCCCGCTCGGATTCGTCGTCCTCAATGCGGGTGTGGAGCGTTCGAGGGAGGATATCTGCCGCGAGGTCGTCCAGCTCGTGCGCAAGCAGATCGGTCCGGTCGCGGCGTTCAAGACGGCCGCCGTGGTTCAGCGACTTCCCAAGACGCGCTCGGGCAAGATCCTGCGCGGGACGATGCAGAAGATCGCGGACAACGAAGAGTGGAAGGTGCCGGCGACGATCGACGATCCCGCCATCCTCGACGAGATCGGTGACGCACTGCGCGGCGTCGGCTATGCACAGGGCGGGTGACGTGCAGCGGAGTTGATACGGGACGCGCCGGGAGGCAGGAACCATGACCAGCGACCTCAAGCCCGATCTGGATGCATGGGCGGCACTCGTCGAGAAGGAGACTCGAGGCCGCTCCCCGGCCGACCTGACGTGGCGCACGCCCGAGGGCATCGACGTCCGGCCGCTCTATACCGCGAAGGATCTCGAAGGTATGGAGCACCTCGATTCGCTGCCGGGTTTCGCGCCGTTCGTCCGGGGCCCGCGTGCCACCATGTACGCTGGCCGACCCTGGACGCTGCGTCAGTACGCGGGCTACTCCACCGCCGAGGAGTCGAACGCGTTCTACCGGCGCAACCTGGAAGCGGGTCAGACCGGGCTGTCCATCGCGTTCGACCTAGCGACCCACCGCGGCTACGACTCCGACCACCCCCGGGTTACCGGCGATGTCGGCAAGGCGGGTGTGGCCATCGATTCGGTCGAGGACATGAAGATCCTGTTCGACGGGATACCGCTCGACCGGATGTCGGTATCGATGACCATGAACGGCGCGGTGCTTCCGGTGATGGCGATGTACATCGTGGCGGCGCAGGAGCAGGCGGTGGCTCCCGGCGCGCTCGCGGGCACCGTCCAGAACGACATCCTCAAGGAGTTCATGGTCCGCAACACCTACATCTACCCACCGGAACCGTCGATGCGGATCGTCGCCGACATTATCGCCTTCACGTCGAAGGAGATGCCTCGCTTCAACCCGATTTCGATCTCCGGCTATCACATGCAGGAGGCTGGTGCGACCGCGGTGCAGGAGCTTGCCTTCACGCTCGCCGACGGTGTCGAGTACGTGCGTGCGGCGTTGCGCGCCGGGCTCGACGTGGACGCATTCGCGCCACGGCTTTCGTTCTTCTTCGGCATCGGCATGAACTTCTTCATGGAGATCGCCAAGCTCCGCGCCGCACGTCTGCTCTGGGCCGAGCTGATGAGAGAGTTGTTCGCGCCCGCGAATCCCCGCTCGCTGATGCTGCGCACCCACTGCCAGACCTCGGGAGTGAGTCTCACCAGCCAGGACCCGTACAACAACGTGGTGCGTACCGCGGTGGAAGCGCTGGCCGCCACGCTTGGCGGCACGCAGTCGCTGCACACCAACGCGTTCGACGAGGCGTTGGCGCTGCCCACCGAGGGGTCGGCCCGCATCGCCCGCAACACCCAGCACATCCTGCGCGAGGAGACCGGCATCACCCGCGTCGTGGACCCGCTCGCGGGCTCCTACTACGTGGAGTCCCTGACGGCGAGCCTTGCTGCCGCGGGCAGGGCGCTCATCGACGAGGTCGAGGCGCTCGGCGGCATGACCCGGGCGGTGGCGGCGGGGATGCCGAAGCTTCGCATCGAGGAGGCCGCGGCGCGGCGCCAGGCGCGTGTGGACCGCGCGGAGGAGGTCGTCGTCGGAGTCAACCGTTACCTGACGGACGATGGCGCCGACGTCGAAATTCTCGATATCGACAACACCGCGGTGCGCGAGGCGCAGGTCGCGCGAATCGAGCGGATTCGGGCGGAACGTGACGCGGCCCCGTGGCGGGAAACGCTCCGTGCGCTCGGTGCGTGCGCCGAGAGCGGTGAAGGCAACCTGCTCGAGCGTGCCGTCGCGGCGTCACGGGCGCGGGCGACGGTGGGCGAGATTTCCGATGCGCTCGAAGGCGTCTGGTCCCGTCACCGCGCCGTGACGCCGTCAATCTCGGGTGTCTATGGCGCCGCGTACGAGGGCGACGAGGGCTTCGAGCGTATCCGCGCCGATGTCGAAGCGTTCGCGCACGCGCAGGGGCGCCGTCCCCGCATGCTGGTGGTCAAGCTCGGCCAGGACGGACACGACCGCGGTGCGCGAATCATCGCGACCGCATTCGCGGATCTCGGTTTCGACGTGGACGTCGGTCCGCTCTTCCAGACTCCGGAGGAAGCCGCGCACCAAGCGATCGAGAACGACGTGCACGTCGTTGGAGTCTCCTCGCAGGCGGCGGGCCACAAGACCCTCGTCCCTGCGCTGATCGAGGCGTTGCAGGCACTCGGCGCGGCCGACATCGCGGTTGTGTGCGGCGGCGTCATCCCGGTACAGGACCATGCGATCCTGCGGGCCGCCGGTGTTGCGGCAATCTACGGTCCCGGAGCTCACGTCCCGGCTGCGGCGGCAGAGGTGCTCGAAGTGGTCAAGCGGCACCGGCTCGCGGCCTGAATGTCCGGGAGGAGAAGGACGACGGTGTTCCGCGACTCGTGCGGCACAATCCCCGGGAGTGCCGCAATTCACCGTGACGACGGGAAGCCGGATCACGTTCTTCCGTGACGCATCCGTCACCCGGAGGGGTCGTCCAGCCCCTCCCGGGTTTCGGCGAGCATCAGGTCGACGACACTGCGCAATGCCTCGTCCACCGTGTCTCCTTCGTGGCGCCGCAGCCGGTAGAGGTCGAGCTGGCGATCCCCGCCCGTGCCTTCCCGCACGATGGTTCGCGTACGCTGAATCTCGGGTTCGCAACCCAGTTCCCGGGCGTCCTCGGCAAGTTCCTCCACGATCCCGGCCACGAAGTCGTCGATGTCCACCCGTCCCCCGCCGGACAGTCTGTCGCCGAAGAAGGCGAACATTCCGTAACGCTGGGCGATCCACCGGTCCTCCGCAATCAACTCGGTCAGCGGCTCGGGCGGCAACCTGCCCTCCCGATCCAGGCGCAAGAGCCGGTGGATCAGACAGCCGTACAGCGCCGCAATGCTGACCGCGTCCTCGATGCGCGGGCACACATCGCAGATCCGCATCTCCACCGTGGGATAGGCGTGGGAAGGACGGATGTCCCACCACAGTTCGCTGCCGTCCTCGACGAACTTCATGCGCCGGTACTCGGCCAGCAGCCGGTCATACTCCTGCCTGGACCGCAGTGGGCCGGGCACGCCGGTGCGCGGAAGGCCGCCGACCAGGCTCAGCCGATAAGACTTGAAGCCGGTATCGTGCCCGGCGTTGAACGGCGAGGAGGTCGACAGCGCATGCAGCAATGGCAGGTAGCGCCGCAGCGCGGTCATCACCCTGATGCGCGTGTCCGCGTCGCCGAACCCGGCATGAATGTGCATGCCGCCGATGACGAAGCGCCGCACGCCTTCCTGGAACGTCATCGCGAAGCGCGCGTAGCGCTCGCGTCGCGTGATCTCCTGTTCCCGCCACCTCGCGAAGGGATGGGTGGAGGCGGCCATCGCCGCCGCCCCGTACCGTTGCGCGGCTTCGACGACGATCCGCCGCGTCTCGCGCAGCGCCGCGCGCAACTCGGCCACCGAGCCGCACACCTTCGTATTGGTCTCGATCTGGGAGCGCAGCAACTCCCGCACCACCTTGTGCGGTCCGCGGGTCTTCTCGCACATCTCGAAGATTCCCTCATCGGGATCGACGAGCAGATCGCGCGTGTGGGGATCGACCAGAAATAGCTCCTCCTCCACCCCGAGAGTGATGGGGAACTCGTCCCGGCGGATGCGCTTGGTCACCGCCCGCTCCACTGGCAGCGAGCGCGCAAACAGGCGTTCCCTTCCGCGCACTCCGGTGCCTGCCGCGCTTCTCCGCCGCGTCGCGTCAAGAGAGCAAGGCAGGCGCGGGTCGCCTTGGGTACGGGAAGGAGATGTGCGGTTAAGGAACGTTCGGACATGGTCTTCCCGACGGATGCTCTCGCGGAGCCGGTTACCCACGGCAGGGCCATCGCGGTTCCCCTTCAGGGCTGGACCATCGGAGTCCGCCCAACCGGAGGAGCATCACCATGACCAACAACGACATGATGTCCCCGCGCACGTTGCTGGACAAGAACCTCGATGCCAACGAGGCCCGATATCTCGCGACGGGAAATCTCGGGCGCTGACCGGGGCGGAGTCGGCAGGGGGTTCAGGTCGTCTCGCTGCGGGGTTCTCCGGAGGCGTACCGACTATCGAGCGCGTGAGCGCCCGAACGCCCTCGGCGGCCGCGGTGTCCCCAAGGGTTGCGCCTCCCGTCAAAGTCCATTCAACTCCCCGGTGACGACGGCGCCCGCGGCGGGGGCTTGGAGCCAACGGACTCCGGAACACGGGCTCCCGCAGTGTCTCGGGCCGACCGGTATGGCGAGACGGTCGCAGCGACCGAGGTGAGCGGTTGCGAGTTCTCCAGTATCCGAACCAGCTCCGGGCGATGGACGCATATGTCCGTGTCGTAGCCCGTGGTCACGGCCATGGCTGAGGCAAGCACGAGAGGACGGCGCACGTGAAGATTAGAGTGAAGAACCCGGTTGTGGACGATTGGACGACGGTCCCTGGCTGGAATGGCGCGAAGCAGGAATATGTCGATCTCGACTGCGAGCGGTGGATTCGGGAAAACGGGATCCGGGAGGCGGGGCGCAAGAATGGAAAGCAGGAGTTCCCGCGCTCGGATGCCGACCAGCCGGACGAGATGTACATGAAGATACTGGACTGGGTGAACAAGCGCGGCAAAGCGTGCCATGCGGATGTGAGCAGGTATCTCGTGCAGCAACGCTACACCCTGGAAATCGAGGCGAAGGAGGGAATGGCACCGATCCGGCACAAGGTGGAAGGATTGAGAGATCAGGGCGTCGTCGAACTGACCGACCAGGGCGAAAAGGATCGATCCACTCTTACGCAGAAGGAACGCGAAGCCCGGGATGCATGGGCGGCACTGGCGGCGTTCAGAGCGAAGGCAAACCTCGAACGGGTAGCGGAGTACAACGAAAGAGACACATGGTACTGGTGGCTGGTGGGCATCATCGCGATTGAAGCGGTAGCCAATGCAATGATGCTCGCGGGTGTGAACGAATACGGCCTGCTGGGTGCACTTGCCGTCATGCTTGCGATTGGCGTGGTGAACGCCGGCATCCTGGGATGGGTGATCGGCGAAGGATGGCGACAGACGAATTCGGTGGGGTTGTTGCGAAAGCTGCGCGGCTGGATGGTGGTAGCTGTCGGGGCCACGGGAATGAGTCTCTGGAACCTGCTCGTTGGACATTTCCGAGACAGCATGCTTGCCGTGGTGACCAAGGCGACGTTGGGAGCGAGTTCCTTGGGAGAGTTGCTGACCGACGACACCATCGAGAGATTTCTGAATGGCCCCTTGGGGCTCGAAGGCATGCAGTCGTGGGTCCTCGCGGCGATCGGTGTTGGATGCTGCGTCTTCGCCGCATCGAAATGGCTGAAACGCGACGACGCGTACCCAGGGTACGGAGCGGTGCATCGGGCGGCAACCGAGCACAACGAGGAGTACCGCCAGGAGATTGCGCAACGGCGAAACGACCTCAATAACATCTACACGACGTACATCGAGAAGATCCGCGACGAACGAGATCAAGTGCAGAACAAGAAAGGGAACCACGTGCTGCTCACGAAGACGGCGGAAGGGATTGTACGACAATTCCCCATGCAGCTTCGTCAGTACCAGCACAATCTGGATTTCATCCTGGCGGCGTATCGGTCGGAGAACGAGAAAGCCCGTAAAACTGATTCCCCCAAGTTCTTCGCCGAGAAGTTCACCATCGACCAGGAAATGCTGGAACCGCCGGTGTGGGAAGGGATCCCCAAGTCCGACTACGACGACGATTGGGGCGGCTTTCATGAAGTCGAGAGTGCAATACGCGAAGCGTACCGGAAGACTCAAGCTGGATATCCGACCCTTGAAGACTTGATGGAAGGAGAGAGTGCACGCGAGAGGCTGCGTCGGTGAGCCAGGAGACGCGCGAAGAGCGCATGGCCAAAGCCCGGCGCAGAGCGAAATGGTTCGGGATCGGCGCTGTTCTGGTGGTAGTCGCGCTGATGATCGGGCTCTGGGTGATGAAGCAGGAAGGTCTCGACGGGCAGGGATGTCCGAAGAAAAGTGGTCCAAGTCGGGAAGTGGTGGTGTTGCTCGATACGTCGGACCCTCTGAGTGACAAGCACAAGGCGGAACTCAGGCGCATCCTGCGCGAGATGACCAGCCCTGCGGCGAGCGGGCGTCACGGCTCATTCGCGGTGAGGGAAGGGGAACGAGTAACGTTCTATCTCTTGAACAGCACCGGCGCTCCCGAGGCGCCGATCGTTCAGATATGCAATCCCGGGGGTAATCCCGAGGAGAGACAAGCGATCGAGACGCTCGCGGAGGGAGGAATCATCAAACAGTGGCGCTGGGAACAATTCGTTAAGGCGGTCGAGGCTCTGTTCCCGGCTGCTGAAGGCGAGGCGCAACCCCAATCGCCTATCCTCGAGACTATCGCCGTCATCACCCCGCGCCACGCGAGCAGCCGGCGGGCGGAGAAGGACGCGAAGCCTGCACACCTGATCGTCATTTCGGACCTATTGCAGCACACCGGGAAGCTGTCGCACTACCGATCGTACCCTGCACCCGAATCGCTCGGGGCGGAACTCTCGACGGATCTCTCCCGCGTCGAGGTGAGCCTGTTTCGGCTCGAACGGCAGAAGTACGCAAAGTACCAGACGCCTGAGCACTTCTACTGGTGGACGGATTGGGTCGAGGCGATGGGGGGACGGGTGGCATGGCAACAGGCCCTGTGACGGACGGTACGCGCGTTCCGAAATCGGGGCACGCGTTCGAGTGGGCCTTTGCGCTTGGATTCGTAGTGATCTTCGCGACGAAGCTGGTCGCGCGAGGGCAACCGATTCTCGGAGGGATTGTCGCCTCCGGCATCGGGATCGTCATCATGGTGGTCTATGTGGTTCGACAAAGGCGGGAGCGTCCTGAAGGCGAGCATTCTCGGCTGGGAGACGAGGTCTACTACTTGGGGTTGCTGTACACCCTTACATCGCTTTGCGCGGCACTGGTGAGCCTGTTCCTCCTTGATGGAGGTGAGCAGACACTCGAGGAACGCACCAACGAGATGGTCGGCAGCTTCGGGATCGCTCTCCTGACGACGATGGCCGGAATCGTCATGCGCATGCCGCTCCAACGCCGCGGGACCGAGGAACAGGCGACGATCATCCGTATTCCACACTCTTTGGCCAGCGGTTCTGGTGGCAGGAGTATGGAAGTCGGCGGCAGGAGCGTGGAGATCGAAGACACTACCATCGATCTGGAGCGCTACGCCTTTGAACTGCGAAGGCAGCTCCAGACGTCCACCAACGCGTTCGCCTCACACACCAACCAGACCATCCTGCAGGCAAGGACGACCCACGCCCACATGGACGAGATGATGAGGGCGTTTCATGACGGGCTGGAGGAGAAGGCAAAGGCCGAGCTCGAACGCCTGGAGGCGATCTACAGGGCGATCGCCGCGAACGCCGAGGAGGTGATGAAACGGACGGAGACGCAGCAGGCCAGCCTCCGGAGCGCACTGGAGAATCTCGAAGCGCAGGTGAAGAGCATGGACGAAAGCATCGAGCGGATCCGGACCGGGAGCGGTGAGACGGCCGAGAACCTGGGGGCTATCGGCGTCCAGGCGAAGGCGAGCACGCGGGCGCTCGCAGAGAGCGAGCAGGTGGTCACCGAGGGGCTGAGCGCCCTGGCGAAGGCGACCGACGCAGAGAAGACGTACCAGGAGGCCCGGACGCAGTTCACGAAGGAGATGGGCGAGACGCTCACACGGCAGGTGGAGGAGTGGACGGAAGTGCAACGCCGGTGTTGTTTCCCCCTCTAGCTGGATAGAAGCGCGGCGTCTTTTCTCACATTGACCGGTTGTGGGATTCCCGGCGATGTCGGGCGAGTGTGAGAAGCGTCCGGGGCGGAGTCCACGGCCTGGCGGCTTTGCGCCGCGGGT
>JAJDUQ010000136.1 GCA_022826505.1 Gammaproteobacteria bacterium | reverse complement strand
TCCCTCGCGCATGGCCTGCATGTAGTCGGCCCAGGCGTATCGGTGCATCGCCGCATAGTGCATCAGGAGCTGGCCGTTGACGCCGAGCACGTACAGCAGGCCGATATCGGGCTTGCGGATCGCCTCCAGCTCCTCGTCCGTGAGTTCGTATTCCTCAAGCACGCTCTCCGGATCGTCCTCGAATCGCTCGCGCACCAGGGTGTCGCGGTTGAGGTGGTAGAGCAGCTTCTGAACGTAGTAGAGGCTCATCGCAGGATGCACCCGTCTGCGCGATGCGGTGGTCACGCAGCGTAACGCAGGAAGCCCCGATTTCCATGCGAGCGGCAACCGGGAAATGCCGCGTGCTTCGCAGGAGCGTGACGAAGCCTCGCGGGGACATTGCCCACGATGCAGCGACCGGCGGCCCCTCGCATAATCGTTAGGAAGAAACGGTCACGGCAGCGCGGCCCGGCAGTCCGCAACCGCGCCGACGAGTCGACTGCCATCGAAGTCGCCGGTCTCGCTCATGGCGTCTCGCAGTCCCGTCCACAGGCTCTTCAGGGTGCCGCGATGCTCCGGGTCCCCGGCGAGGTTGCGCATCTCGTACGGATCGGCGTCCAGATCGTAGAGCTCGGCGAATCCGTGCTCCTGGACCACCAGCTTCCAGTCGTCCTCGTACCAGGCGCGCTACGGCACCGGTTCGTGCAGCCCGTAGTGCTGGGCCATGAATCCCGAGCGCCACGCTGCGCCGGGCTCTTGCATCAGCTCCTCCAGGCTCCGCCCGTGCATCCGCAGCTCTTCGTCGAGACCGCACATCCGCAGGATGGTGGGCGGAATATCCATGTTCGAGACAGCCTGACTGCAGATCGTGCCTTGCGGGACTCCGGGGCCGCGAATCAGCAATGGGATCCGCATGGTCTCCTCCACCATCAAGCCTCCCTTGTTGCATACGCCCCCGTTCGATCCCACCGCATCGCCGTGGTCGGCGGTGAAGACGATGAGCGTGGAGTCCGCCCGGCCGATGCGATCGACGGCATCAACCACTTCGAGGAGCGCGGCTTCGACGAGCGCGACATGCTCCAGCGCGCGCACGACCATCCGGCGCCATCCCTCGGCGTCGAGGTCCAGCGTGGCGCGCCAGAAGTCACGGTATCGGTGGTGATGGGTCGGTCTACCCTGGAGGTCGAACCGAAAATTGGGAGACACATCGACGGCGCTACGCTCGAACAGTCCGTGCCATGGCCCGGCCACGAGGTAGGGCGGATGCGGCCCCCAGGGATCGATCCTCACGAAGAAGGGGTCCATTCCGAGCGATTCGAGCCATTGTCCTGCCAGCCGGGACAGGAAGAAGGCTTCATGTACCTCGGCCGGACCGTTCAGGCGGGCGACTCCGGACTCGTAGTCGAACCAGTCGCCCGTATCCATCAACTCGACCCGCGTCCCGACCGCGAGGCCGGACTCTCCGGATATCTCGATTCTCGTGGCGGGCGGCGGCAAACCCGCGTCCTCGAGGTAGCGTCGATACTCGGGCGTCGCGTAGGGATATCCGTAACCCGACAGGGAGAACCCCTCGAAGCCGTAGTCCGCGGCAGGTCGGCGATTGTCGACATGCCACTTCCCGAACCAGCCGCAGCGGTATCCGGCCTCACGAAACGGCTGGTGCACCAAACGGTCGCCGGGGTCCAGGCCGGCCCGACCACCGAACCGACCGTCGTTTTCGGTGACACCGTGCGCGTGAGGATAGAGGCCGGTGAGCATGGAGGCGCGTGCCGGACTGCAGATCGGCAGCACCGTGCGGGCGCTCGTGAAGTTGCACCCCTCGCGCGCGAGACGCCGCTTGAGGGGGGTGCTCCACACGAGTGGCCAGTGGTGCGCATGCGCCTGATGATCGGCGACCATCCAGACGACGTTGAGCGGTCGGTCGATTGTCTTGGCTCCAGTCTCGCGGGTCGGGCGGAACGCCGTCGCGGCGCGGCCCGCCACCGGGGATGCTATCCGGTGGCCATGTCTCGCAGCCGTACGTTCTCCGGATCGTGGAAGGGAAAGGCGATGGGACCACTGTGTTGGCGCGATGATGTACCGCTATCGTGGTGTTTGCGACACCTGTTGCATCTGCGGCATTTGGAGTCTAACGTGTCGCAGAATGGTGGAGGATCGAGATGAACGCGACGACTGCAACAGCCATTCCGAACGATCAGGATGTGGCGCTCGCGGACCGAGCGGGCCGGAAGTTGGCGGCCTTCGGTGATGGAACGGGCGCGGTCCCCGCACGTTTTGGCGCCGCTGCCTCCGAACCCGTCGATATCCCGACGTCGGCGGTTCGGCTACTCAAGGAGATCCTTGACCAGATGGCGCACGGCAACGGCGTGGCGTTGACACCGCTGCATGCGGAACTCACGACGCGTCAGGCAGCCGACCTCTTGCAGGTATCGCGAACGCATCTGGTCCAGTTGCTGGACGAAGGCCGAATTCCCTGCCGCAAGGTAGGCGCGCATCGCCGTGTCCGGGTCCAGGACATCGTCGACTACCGCCGCGAGACGGAATCCCGTCGGCGCAAGGCGCTGGATGAGCTCACCGCCTTCGACCAGGACCTTGGCTTGCAATAGTCCGTGGCCCTCCTCACGGCGTTGCTCGACGCCAACATCCTCTATCCGGCCGGCCTCCGGGACGTTCTTCTGCGTCTCGCCGACCAATACCTGTATGCGCCGCTTTGGAGCGCAGACATCCACGCAGAGTGGATACGGAGCGTTCTGGCGGACCGTCCCGATCTCACGGAAGGCATGCTGGAACGAACCCGGATGGTAATGGACCGCCACTTTCCCGAGGCGGTCGTGACGGATTACACGTCACGCGCCGCTGGACTCGACCTCCCGGACCCCGACGACATCCATGTGCTGGCCGCTGCGATTGAAGGGAGGGCGGATGTGATCGTGACCCGCAACCTGCGGGACTTTCCGGCTGACCGCCTGGCTCCCCACGGACTCACGGCACAGCATCCCGACGCGTTCATCGCCGGGCTTTTCGATGCCGACCCCGAGGCTGTGCTCTCCGCGGTCCGCAGTCACCGGGCGGCCCTGCGGAATCCACCTCGAACGGCGAACGAATACTTGGCCGCACTCGAACGCTTGGGTCTTGTCCAAACGGTATCCCTCGTTCGACCGCACCAGGATTCCTTCTGACTGGCGCGGCCACCGACGTTCACGAGGAGCTCGCGTTCCGTCAAACTCCACTTGGCGTTCGCGATGGATAGCCGATGAACCCACCGCGAATGATTGCCGGGATCTCGAATCTTGCGCGGCGGCGGTGGCGCGTCGTCTCCCGTTGCGCGGCACGCCTGCGCGGGGCGGGGGGTGGGGCGGGGGGTGGGGCGGGGGTCAGACGCGCATTTGTTGGACTTGGGCGGAGATGCCGCCGTCGAGGACCCAGAGCTGGCCGGTAGCGTAGCGGGCTTCGTCGCCGGCGAGCCAGTTGACGAGGTTCGCCATGTCCTCGGGGGTGCCGTAGCGCCGGAGCGGGTGCACGAGGCGCGCCTCGTCCCGCATGCGCGCGGCCTCGGCATCCCCCTTCGCGTCGAAGAAGCTCTTCAGCATCGGGGTATCGACGTAGCCGGGGCAGATCGCGTTGACGCGGATGTTGTCCGGCCCGTGGTCGCAGGCCATCGCGCGCGTCAGGGCATGCACCGCGCCCTTGGTCGCGCAGTAGGCGGCGAGGTTCGGGTCCGCGATGAAGCCGTCGTAGGAGCCGAAGTTGATGATCGAGCCGCCGCCCGCCCGGCGCATGAGGGGGAGCGCGTGCTTGGACGTGAGGAAGGTGCCGGTCACGTTGACCGCGAAGATCCGGTTCCACTCCTCGAGCGAGGTGTGCTCGACGGTCTTCTCGATCTCGATGCCGGCCGCGTTGACGAGCACGTCGAGCCGGCCGTGCTCGCGCGAGACGCGGGCCATGAGCGCGACGGTGCTCTCCTCGCTCGTCACGTCGTGGCGGTGGAAGACGACGTGGCCGGCGACCGGCGCGGGCGCGGCATGGGCGGCGGCACCGGCACCGGCATTGGTCTCTGCACCTGCACCAGCCTCGGTACCTGCACCGGCATCGGCACCCGCCGCGGGCCCGGAGAGGCCGGTCGCGTACACCGCCGCGCCCTCGGCCGCGAACCGCGCGCAGACGGCCGTCCCGATGCCCCCGCGGCCGCCAGTAACGACCGCCACCTTCCCGGCGAGGTAGCCCTCGCGGACGGCGCTCGCAGCCGCGGCCGCACCCGCACCACCGCCACCGCCCCCGCCCCCGTTCATGACGCGCCCGCCCCCCGCCGGTACGCCGCGAGCACCATCCCGTGGAAGTGGTGCACCGCGTGCTCGCTCAGGCCCGACCCCTCCGGGTCCACCACGTAGCGGCCGCGCTCGAAGGCGGGGGTCCGCATGCCGCGCTGCACGCTCTCGACGAGCCCGATGTCCTCGGGCTGCAGCACCTCGTCGATGTACCGGATCGCCTCCATCTCCGCCTCCGCCGGCGTCTCGCTTTCGAAGAAGAAGTCGAACTCCTCGTACGTCTCCTCCGGCTCCACGGGGACGAACCGCCACACCATGAAGTTCCCGCGGCCGGGATAGCGCATGAGGGCCGTGTTCGGCCAGAGGTACCAGACCGCGTGGTCGGTGACGCTCGCTCCCCCGACCCCGTAGGCGCTGTTCTCGGCGCGACCCGCCTTCGCCATGTGGCTCGACCAGGTGCCGTGGGTGGTGACCCGGTAGGTATCCATCTCCACCAGGCTCACGAAGTCCCGGTGCGCGACCGGGCAGTGGTAGCACTCGAGGAAGTTGTCGACGACCGCCTTCCAGTTGGCGCGCACCGTGTAGGTGAGGCGGTGCGCGAAGGTGAGCGAGGCGAGGTCCGGGGCGTACCCCATCACTTCCCGGGCGAGGCCGCCCTCGGTCTGGTCGGCAAGGGGCGGCGCCTCGCCGTCGAGGTTCACGAAGACGAGGTGGCAGAACACCTCCACCTGGACCGGGGTGAGGGAGATCGCGGAGGGGTCGAAGTTCTCGATGCGCTCGGAGTGCCGGGCCCGGTGGAGCCGCCCGTCGAGCGCGTAGACCCAGCCGTGGTACGGGCACGTGATCTGCCGCGTCCGGCCAGCGACGCCCGCCAGCACCTCGTGCCCGCGATGCTTGCAGACGTTGTAGAAGGCCCGAAGCGCGCCATCCTCACCCCGGACCGCGACAACACCCCGATCCTGAATCCGGGCCGTCACGAAGCTCCCCGGCTCCCGCAGCTTCTCCTCGTGGCAGAGGAACTGCCAGCTCCGCCGGAAGATTTCCGCCCGCTCCACCTCGAGGAACGCCGGATCGACGTAGCAGTCCGCCCCAATCGACGCCGACCGGGTGGCAACCGGGTCGTACCCCGCCCCGGCGCCCGCAAGCCGCTCCCGCGTCAACCGCTCCGACACGAACCATCTCCCCCCAGGCAGCTCTCAAGGAGAGGATACTCGAACATCTGGTTGACTCCTCGTGAGTTTCACTATAGTTTGCATCGCTATGGAAACTCATACCAAGGGATGATCATGGCCGAGCTGCCGGAGGCCCTTCCCGTGGTCGAACTGACAACGGACGAAGTCGAGAGACTCTCGAGCCGTCTGCAAGAGGAGACCAAGGGGGCAAGGCACTCGCAGGGCAAGCAGCAACGATGGATTCTGATCGGCGCCGGATCCCGGCGGGAGGCGGCGGTCATTCGCACGACCGCGACGATGGCCCGGCGAATCGTCGGGCAGCGCCGCAAGGAAATCACCGAGCGCAATGTCGAGGCGCTTGTCGACCTGTACCTCGAAGGCGAGAAGCGCGCCGAGGTCGATGGGGAGCTCGAGCAGGACAACGCCGAGCTGCGCGCGCGCTACCTTCAGGAAGTGCCGACCTTCACCGCCGCCGAAATCCACGAGCTCATGCATGGCTCGCAATTGCGCAACCCGAGCGAACCAGCCTCACGCTGGAGGCGCGAGAAGAGGGTCTTTGCGGTGCGTGGCGGCCGTGCCCAGCTTTTTCCGCGCTTCCAGTTCGCCGAAGGCAGTCCACTGCCGGTCATCAAGGAAGTGCTGAAACGTCTGCCGAACGACATGACGCCGTGGCAGGTCGCGTTCTGGTTCCGGTCGGGCAATGGCTGGCTCGACGGGAAGTCGCCCGAAGAGGCGCTGGGCGACGAGGACGCCGTCCTCAATGCCGCCGACCGCCTGCGTGAGCCGGCCGTCGGCTGACGATGACAATCCGGAAACCGCCGTCTCCGCTCACGCGCCCGCAGTTTTCCGTTCTGCCCTCGGGAACCGCGCTGCATCGCGTTCATCGGACCGCCTGGAGGGCGGCGGAGTTCAACCCGGGGCTCGGCGGGCCGACACGCTTCGCCCCGTTCAACGACAGCACCGGAGCGGCGGTACCCTCCCTCTACGCGAGCGCCACGTTGCGGGCGGCGATCCACGAAACGATATTCCACGACATACCCGCGAACGCGAGGACCAAGACGGTTCGTCTGAACGAGGTGCAGATCCGCACGCATTCGGAGCTTCTGACGAACCGTGATCTGCGCCTTGTCGAGCTGCGCAACGTGACTCTGGGCAGATGGGGCATTTCGCGCAGGGACCTGATCTCGTCCAGTCCGTCTGCCTACGGTGAGACTGTCTTGTGGGCCGAAGCCGTCCATCACGACATTCCGGACGCCGACGGTCTCGTCTGGACATCCAATCAATGCGACCCCGACGACGCATGTCTGTTCTTCGGTGACCGCGTTCGCGAAAGCGATTTCGCGGCAGTGCGATCGCGCGACGGCGCAACCGTCAAGTCGTTCGTGAAGGACGCAAGGGACGAAGGCCGGCGGCGGGGCATCACTCTGACGATCTGAGCAGCCCCGTATCCGGACTTCGGGTCACTGGCCCAGCCGAATCCTTTCAAGTTGATCCCCCAACATCGTGGGGTCGGCTCAGCCCCCAACGCCTACATCCAGTGGCTCGGTCGAGCGTGGAAACAAATCGACTTGACAATGGCCTTGATTTACGATCGCGAGCCCCTTGGGGCGGTCGGCCAGAAGTGTGACCCTGGCCGATGCCGAGCAAGAAAGGAGGCACGAATATGACCACCAAAGACACCGTCTCTGGAGGATTGCTTGCTGAGGAGGTCTCGTTCTACGAGGCCAATCGGGAGGCGTTCATCCGTGATCACCTGAACGAGTATCTGCTCATCAAGGGAAGCGAGCTAGTCAGCAGCCACAGCACCGAGGACGGCGCTATCGAAGAGGGCGTATTCCGGTACGGAACAGAGCCCTTTCTCGTTCGGCTTACGGGAGAGGACACGCCCGTGTTCTCGGTCCCTGCGCTGACCTTGGGAATCCCTCTGTGCCGTTCCTGAACATCCGTATGGAGAAGCAGGCTCGCTCCGGAAGCGGTCCTGCACAGCCGGCACCTGAGGGACTACGAGATCAAGGTCCGGTCTTCCCAGTCACGTTGACGCTCACGGATGCAGCCCAAAGAGCATTGCGCAAGAGGGGTCAAACGGCCCCGAACCCGGTCTCCGGCATGGCCTTGATAGACACTGGAGCTACGGCTTCCTGCATTGATATGACCGCGGCGCAGGAGGCCGGATTACCAACGCGAGGAACCTCCACCATGTCGTCGGCATCGCATGCCAACCAGAGGGTGCCGGTCTACTCGGGGAAGCTGATGCTGCAGCAAGGCGGTGTGGCTATCGATCTACAGAATGCGATGGGGGTAAATCTGACTGGCTCTCCGGGAGTTATCGCCCTTATTGGCAGAGATGTCCTGCAGAGCACGGTTCTCGTCTACAACGGACCGGAAGGATCAGTGACCGTCGCGATCGGTTGAGACGCCGATTCAGGGGGTCTGCCTCTCTCCCGCTCGCGTCCCCTCTGGACAACCGAGTCCGCACAATCGCGTTGCGCGGCCGGCATCGACCGAGGTCGAGGTGAAGCGACATGACCATGAAAGGCACCGGGGACAACGCGTTCACGGCAACGACACCCTACGGCCTTCGCGACGAGGCCACCTACGCGGGGGCGCTCAGCTTCCTCCGCCGGCCCTATACGCGCGATCTCGCGGGCGCCGACATCGCGGTCACCGGGATCCCGTTCGATCTCGCGACCACCAACCGCCCGGGTGCGCGTGTCGGGCCACGTGCGGTCCGGGCCGCCTCGGCGCAGCTCTCCTGGGGACCGCCGTGGCCTTGGGGGTTCGACCCGACGAAGCGCCTTGCCGTCGTCGACGCGGGAGACTGCGCCCTGGACCACGGCCGGCCCGCCGACATCCCGGCCTGCATCGAACGCCACGCGGCGGACATCCTCGACGCCGGCGCGTCGATGCTCAGCATCGGAGGCGACCACTACGTGACCCTGCCGATACTGAGGGCCCACGCGGCCCGCCACGGGCCACTCGCGCTGGTTCACTTCGACGCCCACAGCGACACCTGGAGCGACGAGGACGGCCGCATCGACCACGGGACGATGTTCTGGCACGCGGTGAAGGAGGGCATCGTGGACGTCGCCCGCTCGGTGCAGATCGGGATCCGGACCCACAACGAAGACCGGCTCGGATTCACGTGGCTCGACGCGGCCTGGGTCCACGAGCACGGACCGGCGGCCGCGGCCGAGGAGACGCGGCGCATCGTCGGCGACGCCAGGGCCTACCTCACGTTCGACATCGACTGCCTCGACCCCGCTTTCGCTCCCGGGACGGGAACCCCGGTGACGGGAGGGCTGTCGACGCATCAGGCGCAGAGCATCGTTCGCGGCCTTTGCGGAATCGACTTCGTGGCGATGGACATCGTCGAAGTGGCGCCGGCCTACGACGTGGCCGACAACACCGCGCTGGCGGCGGCCAGCATCGCCCTCGACTATCTCTGCGTGCTTGCGAAGTCGCGGCCGGATGCCGCACCCTGATCCGTCACCCGAGGGTGGGGAATTTTCGATGACCACATCCGGGGAAGACCACATGACCCCCGACCGTCGAAGCGCATGAAGCATCCAAAGGCCACCGCATGGGGCGCCGGTATCATGGGAGTGGCCGGCCTCCTCGGCTCGGTGCTCGGCCCCTCGCCCCTCCTCCTGCCGTTCGCCCCGCTCATCTCCGTCGCCTACGCGCCGTTCGCGGTCGCCACCTCCGCCCTCGGCATGCCCGCCGGCCTCGCCAACCTCGGCATCGGCGGCAAGGCCGCCTTCATCGTCTGGTGCGCTCTCCTGGGAGCGGCCGCAGGTCGGCTGCTCGGCGCCTGGCGGGCGAAGCGCCGCGCCCGGAGCACCTGAGCACGACGACGGCTGCGGAAGGGAGGCTTGGGACGGCCTCGACGATTGACGTTCCCAGCAATGACGCACCATTCGGGAGATCGAGGCAACGGGAGGGGAGCGGTTCACTCGGCCGGGTGGGCACCTCCTTGGCGAAGCCCGACAGAAGCGCGAAAGCGCTCCAATGCCCGACCGAGCGCCTTCCGGTCCCGTGCGGTGGGATTCGCGCTCTCGAAGTGAGTAGAAAGCACGTCGAGCTTCCCCTCCGACCGCCGTGCCTTCAGGTCCACCCGCCCTATGAGACGCTCGCCCGCCAGCACCGGCAG
>JAJDUQ010000081.1 GCA_022826505.1 Gammaproteobacteria bacterium | reverse complement strand
CCGGGAGGTCGCCTTCGCACTCGTCCTGATGCAGCTCATGATCATGCCGGAGGTGCTGATCGTCGAGAACTACCGCACCATGAGCCACCTCGGCCTGGTGGACACGATTCTCGGCATCGGCCTGCCGTACATGGCCAGCGCATTCGGAATCTTCCTGCTGCGCCAGACCTTCAAGACGGTGCCGAAGGAGCTCGACGACGCGGCCCGCGTCGAAGGCTGCTCGCCCATGCAGGTGCTGTGGAAGGTCTACGTGCCGCTGGCGCGCCCGACCTACATCGCCTACGGCCTGGTCTCCATCAGCTACCACTGGAACAACTTCCTGTGGCCGCTGGTGATCACCAACTCGGTGACGACACGGCCCCTGACGGTGGGGCTCGCCATCTTCGGAGCACCCGAGTCGGGGGTGGACTGGTCCATCATTTCGGCCGCCACGCTGCTCGCGGTCGCGCCGCTGCTGCTCGCGTTTCTGCTGTTCCAGCGTCAGTTCGTGCAGTCGTTCATGTACGCGGGCATCAAGTGACGACGATCCTGAGCTGGAACATCCAGGCCGGCCGGGGGGTCGACGGGCGCGTCGATCTCGAGCGCATCGCCCGGACCGTTCGCGCGCTGGTCGATGCCGACGTGATTTGTCTGCAGGAGGTCGAGAGTGGCGGGGCAGGAGGTCCCGGGAACGATGGGGAGTGTGTTGGCGGGGATCAGTTCGAGACGCTCCGGCACCTGTTCCCGGACCATGCGGGGGTGACTGGCGCCGGCGTCGAACGAGCGCAGACCGGCACGGCGTCGATGTACCGGTTCGGCAACATGGTGCTGCCGCGGCTGCCGATTCTGAGCGTCTTCCGCCACCTTCTGCCGCAACCGGCGACACGCGGGGTGCGGCACATGCAGCGTCAGGCCACGGAGGTGACGGTGCGGTCGTCCGGTGGTCCCCTGCGCGTGGTGACGACCCACCTGGAGTACCACGCCGCCGTCCATCGCCAAGTCCAGATCGAGCGTCTTCGCGAGTTGCACGTCGAGGCCGCGGAGCAGGCACGGCATTCCGGCCCTGCGGAAGACACCGGTCCCTATGCGCGTATCGCGCGGCCTGCCTCGGCCGTGTTCTGCGGCGACTTCAACATGGAAACCGATTCCGGGGAATACGCTGCGCTGCTGGCCCCGTTCGACGGGGGCGTCCCGGATCTGGTGGACGCATGGACTGCGTTGCACCCCGGCCGCCCGCACGACCCGACATGCGGCGTCTTCGATCCTCACCAGTGGCCGGCCGGTCCCCATTGCCGGGATTTCTTCCTCGTCACCGAGGACTTGCAGCCTCGCTTGCGGTCCCTGCGCGTCGATCTGCAGACCGATGCCTCCGACCACCAGCCCGTCGTCCTCGTGCTCGAGGATGGTCCCGGTGAGGCGGAGTCCGAGGCGAGGCGCACGCAGTAGCGGTAGATGATCAATCACGGACAGTCCGAATGCCCGCAGAGCGGGGCCGAGACCGCGCGGCCGGGCGGGCGGTGATGATTGAACGGCGACCGGTGCCGGATTCGGATCCGGTCGTTGACGGGAGCGTCGCCCGCCGTCAGGGTGACGCTCGCCTTCGACAGGCGATTCCCCGTCGTGACGTCGGCCGAAGCGCCGGTTGCGCCATTGCCGCAAGGCGTCCGGCCTTCCCGAGCGCAATGTTCAGTCTCTCCCTGCGCGGGGACCCGGGACTATTGGACTTTGTGGAGGGTCTTCCCGCGTGAACTCGTTGAGTGGCGATGGGCTTGCGACATCGGTTGCCCCGTCGTCGAACGTGCCGTCCATTCCCGGTCCGGAGTCGCTCGACGCCGAGACCATTCTCGACTGCTACGAACAGATGCGTCTCCCCGCCCCGGCGCGCAGAGGCATGGCGGAGCCTGCCGCGAACCTTCTCGCCCTCGTCGACCGCTACGATGCGTTCATTCTCGACGGTTACGGAGTGATCAATCTGGGCCCCGAGCCGATTCAGGGGATAGAGCACACAGTGCGCGCCCTTCGCGCGGCCGGCCGGGAGGTGATGGTACTCACGAACGGGGCGGGCCGACCCTCCCGGCAGACCGCCCGAAAGTACGCCGGGTGGGGCCTCGACTTTCCGGAGCGACTCGTCGTTTCGAGCCGCGATGCGCTGGAAGTGTCTCTTGCGGCACGGCCTCGTCCGGGGCTGTGGGGAGTGATGGCGTTGCCCGACTCGGAGCTCGAATCTCTGCCGGTCGAGTCCGCGCTTCTCGGAGACGACGTCGAACTCTATCGGCGCGCCGACGGGTTCATTTTCCTCCGATCCGAAGGCTGGACCACCGACCGGCACACGCTGCTGGCGCAAGCGCTGCGGGAGTCCCCCCGGCCGATACTGGTCGCGAACCCGGATGTGAGCGCTCCCTATCCCGACGGATGGTATTCCGCCGAGCCGGGCTACTGGGCGCTGCGAATCGAGGCGGAGACGGGGGTTCGGTGCGAGCCGTACGGCAAGCCGTTCGGCCCCGCCTTCGAGCTTGCGCTCGCGCGGCTGAGCGATGCGGGCGTCAGGCGAGAGCGGGTAGCGATGGTGGGCGATGGACTCTACACCGATATCCTGGGAGGACTCGCGGCGGGCCTGGGGACGGTGCTGGTGACAGACCACGGACTGCTGAAGGGGCTGGATTGGGAAGTCAGGGCCGAGGGGGCTGGCATTTTCCCGGACCATGTAGTTCCCGAGGCTTGAGGAGCACGCAGGAAGTCCTGCTCGATCGTTGTCCTGAGCCACCACGCCCGGCAAGCCGGCCACTACAAGATCACCCGAGTCCTCCGACGGTCGGTGCTCCACGGTTCCGGTTCGGGCTCCGAATGCGGCCATCTCGAGCCCGGAACGGATGAGCCCACGGTCCGGCGGAACCGCCGGCGGCGCGTGCGCTGGCCGCGCATCGTCGGGTTCGAGCTGCATCTGCCGGTCGACGGCAATGCCGATCGGCGTCTCCTTGCCGACCCTGAAGCGGTCGTGGATCGAAAAAACGACCGGGCACACCCAGCGACTGGTGACAGTCGACCTCGATAATCCGACGTACACCCGGATGTGACTTCTTCAAGCTCGCAGCACGAGGTTCAGCTCGCTTGTCCAGGACGGTGCGGGGGCACGTCGAGACCTCCGAAGGTCGCGGTGTCGGCGACGGCCTGCACCGCCGTCGCCATGCGCCGATTGCGGCGGGTCGGGCCGCCGCGCAGGGTGTGTCCATGTCCCGGCCGCCCGACCCAGCCGGGCCGCTGTCGCACGACGCGGCCTACAAGGCGATGTACCGTCACCCGCAGGCCATCCGGGACCTCTGCCGCTATCTCGTCACACCGCACGGGCCGCTCGGTCCCGAGACCCTCGCCGCGCTCGACCTCTCCACCGTCGAGAAGCTGCCCGCGGAGTGGGTCACCGCAGACTTTCGCCGCCGCCACAGCGACCAGGTCTGGCGCATCCGCTTCCGGGAGGCGGCCGAAGACGCCGGGGCCAGGGCTTGGCTGCTGCTCCTGCTGGAGTTCCAGTCCCGCGACGACACCGACATGGCACTGCGCATCCTCGGCTACGTGGTGGAGCTGTACCGCGACCTCGAAGCGCAAGGCGTGGTGCGCCCGGGAGCCAGACGCCCGCCGGTGCTCCCGGTGGTCATCCACAACGGGGAGTCGCCGTGGAGCGCGCCGATGGAGGTGGCGGAGCTGATTGCGCTGCCGGAGGTGCCGGCGCAGGTGCGACGGGACCTTGCGGAGCTACAGCCCTCGCAGCGGTTGCACGTGGTTGACTTCCCCCGCCACCGGCAAGACGATTTGGTGCCGGGCAACGTGGTGTCGTTGCAGATGGGGTTCGAGCACGCGGAGCCTTCGGACTACGCGCGGCTGCTGCCGGCGGTGGCGGAGCTTTCGGACGCGAACTTGCGTCGCACGGTGTGGGAGTGGGCGGTGCGCCGGGCGCGCCGTGACGGGTTGGTGCTGGAGGAGGTGGACATGGAAGGGACGTACTTTCGTTCGCGGATTGGAGAGAACATGAGGCGGGCCACGCGGGCATGGTTCGACGAGGGTCGAGCCGAGGGTGTCGAGGAAGGCCTCGAGCAACAGCGGGTACTGCTCGGGCGACTGGTCGCCAGGAAGTTCGGGGCGAAGGCGTCGGCCCGGGTGGTGGCGTTGCTTGCGCAGATCGCCGATCCGGAGCTGCTTGCCGAGGTGGGTGAAGGGTTGCTCGTGTGCGCGACGGAGACGGAACTCGTGGCGCGGGTCGAGGCCGTCATCGAATCGAAGGCGTTGCCCCCCGGACATTGACCGCAGGAGGGATCCTGTCGGAGAGGCCGGCCGTGCGTTGGCGCCGATGAAGTTCTTGCCGCCCCCTCGCCCCCTCGCCACGTCGGTGGCGACGTACGGGCCTGCGGTCGCCACCTGATCGGGCGGCGTTTCGATGTAGAACATGCCGATCGCTCGGACACCGCCGTCAGCTCACTCTTCGCCCTTTCCGGTGACGATCAGGCCGAGTTGCTCCAGTGCCACCAAGTCCGCCTCGTTGCAGTAGCCCGTGTCGGCCAACACCACCTCGGGGTCGACCCCGAAGCGCTCGCTCACCTCGTCGAGCAATGGGAGCATCTGGCCCTGGTCGCTGGCCTGCGCCTCGATATCGGTGGCGTCGATCATCTGGTACGCCTCGTCGACCGCCATCTGTGCGGCGTAGTGCTGCTGGAACCCCTCCGTAGCGGTCTTCATATTTCTGCTCTCGGGGTCGGTGAAGTTGCTCTGCGCCTTCGGCTCGGGCTTACCGCAGGCGCGCTTGTACGGTCGCCCTCATTTGGGATTGCGGTCCTGGCCGGGTTTGCGCCCGCGCGGATCATGGTGCGAATCGTCTCCGGCGACGTCCTCGAGGGTGATCCCCGGACCTGCGTCGTCTCCCTCATCGCGTGGCGGCAGGAGACGATGGACGACGATCGCTGGGCAGGGCTGAAGTCTGGACACGAGCGCGAGATCCTGACGATCAAGCGGCTGATCGAGGCGTCCGGAAGCGCTCGGGTGAAGCCTCCGCGGTAACCGGTGCACGTTCGCCGCCTCCGCGAGGTCGAAAGGCGCGAATCGGTGATGTCCGCGGGCCATGTCGCAGATTCCTCCCCACCATCCGCACGCGACGTTCCGGCGCAAGGTTCCGACTTTTCTGACCCGCGCTGGAATTTTCGGTGAATATGCGCAACGCTCCGTTCGCTCTGCGCTTCCGAAAACTGCACCCGGAGAACCGGGAAGGAACGAAATCCAATGATCCGGACATCAGGAACGCTGTTCCGCACCGTCGTGTCGCCGCTGCTGGCGATGGTCGTGATTGTCGTGTCGGCAACCGCCGTGCTGGCCGACGATCGCATCAACTGCGCCTATCCCTACTGGTTCGGCTTCGCGCCGGTGCCGGTCGCGATCGAGGTCGGCTACTTCGCCGAAGAGGGCCTGGAAGTCGAGACGGTCTTCGACAACGACCGCGCCAACGTGTTGCCGGGACTCGAAATCGGCGACATCGACTGCACCATGCGCACCATCGGCGAGCACATGTCGCGGCCGCTCACCGCCGACGCCAACCTGGTGGTCATCGGGGTCATCGACGTCTCGGTGGGAGCGGACGGCGTGGTCGGGGCACCCGGCATCGAGAGCGTCACCGATCTGATCGGCAGGACCTTCGCCGGCGAGATCAACCACCCCGGGACCCTCATGACCGCTCACGCCCTCAAGCAGGCAGGCCACTCGTTCGACGAGGTCAACGTGCGCCTCATCGCCACCGACGACGGCCAGGCAGTCTTCGAGGACCCGGAGGTCGCCGCGGTCGCCACCTGGGAGCCGATGCTGAGCGAGATCGTCGCCAACACCTCGCGCACGGGTTCCAAGGTCCTGCTCTCCTCGGCCGACTTCAACGGACTGATCACCGACGTCGTGATCGTCAACAAGTCGGACTACGAGGCGAACCGGGAGAAGTACGCCAAGTTCATGCGCGGCATCTACCGCGCGGTGGATCTCTTCAACAACGATCCGGAGGCTTTTCTGGCCGCGGCGGCTCCCAACTACGACGTGACGCCCGATCAGATGAAGGCCGATCTCGCCGGCGTGTACTACACCTCGTACGAGGATGCGCTGGAATTCTTCGGAATCGGCGGTCAGGCGCCGAAGCTGAAGGAGGTGGTGGCCGGACTGAACGACATCAACGTCGATCTGGACCTGATGGACGCGCCGATCGCCTACGAGGCGATGGTCGATCCGACCCTCACCGACGGCCTGTTCGACGGCAAGACCCGCTGAGTCACGCCCGGCGCCGGGGCGCTCGAGGAAGCGGCCCCGGCGCCGGCATCCGTCGAGTACCGGCTTTGCGGTGAACCGATCGTCGCTCTTCGCCTACCGCGGCAGCGGCTCCGGGCGCAGCTCGGTGGCGCTGGGCGTGTGCGCGTTCGTCGGCTTCATCGCGGTGTGGTCGCTGCTGTCCTGGTACGAGTTCGTGCAGCAGCGCTTCCTTCCGCTGCCATGGCATGTCGTCGAAGCCCTGTGGCGGATGCTGACCGAGCGCGACTTCCTCGACGACATCGCGATCAGCGTGGCGCGCGTCTGGGGGGCGTTCCTGCTCTCGGTGGTGATGGCGGTGCCCATCGGCATGTGGATGAGCAGCTACCGGATCGTGGGCGCGCTGCTCGAGCCGATCATCGACTTCATCCGTTACCTGCCGATCCCGGCGCTGGTGCCGCTGCTCATCATCTGGTTCGGCATCGGGGAAGCCTCCAAGGTCGCGGTGCTGTGGATGGGGACCTTCTTCCAGCTCGTGCTGCTGATCGCCGACGACACCAAGCGGGTGCCGCGCGAGTACATCGAGATCGGCTACACCCTGGGGGCGAAGCCTCGCCAGATCACCCGCGACATCGTGCTGCGCGCCATGCTGCCCTCGATGGTGGACAACCTGCGCATCACCCTGGGCTGGTGCTGGACGTGGATCATCGTGGCCGAAATCGTGGCCGCCAACAGTGGAATCGGGCACGCCATCTGGTCGATGCGCCGCTTCGTCAAGACCCCCGAGGTGATGGCCGGCATCCTCACGGTCGGTGTAATCGGACTCGCGACCGACCAGGCGATTCGATACCTCCACCGGCGTTACTTCAGGTACCTGTAGGGGGTCGGGTGCGATGGCGGTTCGCGACCATTTCCTGAATGTCGTCGGGGTCTCGAAAACCTTCGAGCCGGACTCCGCCGGTCAGCCGCCGATTCGGGTCATCGACCACGTCTCGATGGACCTGGAGGCGGGCGAGTTCGCCGTCTACCTCGGTCCCTCCGGCTGCGGCAAGACGACCCTGATGCGCATCGTCGGCGGCCTGGAGATCGCGAGCGAGGGCGAGGTCATCCTGGCCGGCGAACGAGTGGTCGGACCGGACCGTCGCAAGGGCATGGTCTTCCAGGCCTACACCTCGTTTCCCTGGCTGACGGTGCTGGAGAACATCCGCTTCGGCACGAGGTACCGCGGCGACCTCGACGCCTCGGAGAAGGACGAGATCTCGCGGCACTACCTCGGCCTGGTCGGACTCGACGACTTCGCCGACTTCTACGTCAACCGGATCTCCGGCGGCATGCGTCAGCGCGTCGCCATCGCCCGCACCCTGGCCGCGGGTCCGGACATCCTGCTGATGGACGAGCCGTTCGGTGCCCTCGACGCCCAGACCCGGGAGTTCCTGCAGCACCAGCTCCTGGAGATCAGCCGCATCGAGAGGAAGGCGGTAATCTTCGTCACCCACGACGTCGAGGAGGCGGTCTTTCTTGCGGACCGCATCTTCATCTTCTCCGCGCGTCCGGCGAGGATCGTCGAGGAGATCCGGGTGGGCGAGGTCATCCCCGGCAAACGGGACCTCGCCACCAAGGAGACCCGGGCGTTCTTCGACCTGCGCAACCGTGTGCGCGACCTGATGCGAGGGGAATCCGCCGGGGTGGAGCAGGGAATGGAGTGACACCGGCGGGTGCAATCAATGACCGAAGAACGCCTCGAGAACGATGGACGAATCCATGCGGCCGTGACGGCATGCGAACGCCGAACTCAGCGGTGCGCCGGAGTCCATGCCGAGCTGCATGACGGAGTATCGCAGGAGGAGGTGGAATGAACGGACCACTCGCGGGATCGCTCGCCGTGGTGACCGGAGCCGCCAGCGGCATCGGTGCCGCCACCGCGCAGGAGCTGGCGGTGCAGGGCGCCCGCGTTGCCTGCATCGACCGACAGCCGTGCACGGTGCCGGACGGAGGTCTTGCATTGACCGCCGACGTCTCCTCGGAAGCGGAGGTGCTGGCTGCATTCTCCACCCTTGATGCCGCCGGCGAGGTGCCGGACATTCTGGTCAACTGCGCGGGCATCATCATTGAACGGCCGCTGACCCGGATGACGCTGGACGAATTCGAGCGGATCATGAGCGTCAACCTGCGCGGGTGCTTCCTGGTCGGGCGCGAGGCGATCAGCCGCATGCGCGCCGTGGGACGGGGCGGGCGAGTCATCAATATCGCCTCCGAGCTGGCGCACCTCGGGCGCGCCGACTACTCGGCCTACTGCGCTTCCAAGGCGGCGGTGATCGGCCTGACGCGTTCCTGGGCGCGCGAGTTTGCGCCCGACATTCTGGTGAACGCGGTCGCCCCGGGTCCGGTGGACACGCCGATGCTGAGTCGGGAGCACATGTCTCCCGAGGTCGTGGCCCAGGAGACCGACCTGCCACTGGGGCGCATCGGCCAGCCCGAGGAGATTGCGAGCGTGATCGCGTTTCTCGCGGGTCCGGGGGCGAGCTACGTCACCGGGCAGACGTTCGGGCCGAACGGTGGAGCGGTGATGACCTGAGGGACCGTGCCGGCGCGGGGACCATTGCTGTTTCGCACTCCCCCGTGGGATTCCCATGGGAATTGGCCGCACTGATTCCGTTGTCACGTCTCGGTCCAGGGATCGATGAGCGCTACACCTGTCGCCTGGAAATCGGCTCGACCACGCGGCGGTGGAGTTCGACGGCTACTGGATCTCGTCCCGGGACCTCGACCGGGCGCTGGAGCCGTTCCGCAGGATCCGCGCCGCGGTCGGCGACAGGATGGACGTCATGGTGGAGCTGCATTCGCTGTGGCGACACCCCGCCGCGGTGCGGATCGCGGCCGCCGTGGAGCCCTTCGACCCCATCTGGTTCGAGGATCCGGTCCGCATGGACAGCCTCGCGGCCCTGACCTACTACGCCTCGAAGACCCGCGTTCCCATCTGCGTGAGCGAGACCCTCGGCGGCAAGTGGGAGTTCCGCGACCTGCTGGAGACCGGGGCCTGCGGCATCGTGATGCCCGACGTCTCCTGGTGCGGCGGCCTGACCGAGGCCCGCAAGATCGCGGCGCTCGCCGACACATACCATCGGCCGGTCGCCCCCCACGACTGCTCGGGACCGGTGGCGTTCATGGCCTGCGTGCACCTGTCGCTCAGCGTGCCGAACGCACTCGTGCAGGAGTCGGTGCGCGCGTTCTACACCGGCTGGTACAGGGAGCTCGTGACGCAGGTGCCGGTCATCGAGAACGGCTGGATCCTGCCCCCCGAGGGACCGGGACTCGGCACGGATCTGCTCCCCGATCTACATCGACGGAAGGACGCGCATGTGGTGGTGAGCCGGATGTAGTTGCGGGGGCGAATCGATGTGCGCAGGCGATCCGTAGACTTCGGGCGTCGTCGAGGACCGGCGGGGATGCGCAATTGATTTGCGCGCCCGCTCCGCGGGCGGGTAGCATGCTTCGCATCCATCGGACTGACGATCAGGACCATCAGGACAGCCGGGAAAGGCCAGTACGGCCGAGGAGGCAAGGATGCCCACCGCAGAAGCCACTCTCTTCTATTGCAAGTCCGGCGAGGCCGCGCGCACTCGCGACCGCACAGCTCCGGTCGGCGGGGCGAAACGCTGCGGTCTCGCCGCCGTTCTGCTCTGCGCGCCGTTGCTTGCGTATCTCGCCCCGGCGGCCGCCGCAGCCGCCCTACCCACCATCACCATCTCGGGCGGCCCGCCGGTCACCGAAGGCACCGCGGCGAGCTTTACGGTAACCGCCACGCCGGCGCCGGCCTCCGATCTGAGTGTGCGGCTGCGGGTGAAGGACGCTGCCCACAGTGACTTCGTCGCCTCGCGCGACGAGGGCAACAGGCGAGTCACGATTCCCGGAGGCGGTACGGGTTCGACGACCGTTACCGTTGCCACGGTGGCGGACGACACGGACGAACCGAACGGCAAGGTGAAGCTGTCGGTGCGCGCGGACAACGCCTATGCCGGCAGGCCCTCGGCCTCGGTGAGGGTCAAGGACGACGACGATCCGCCGAAGAGCTGCCTCTCGGATCAGCTAGGCTCTCAGGCGTGGAGCAACGCCCTCTTCGGGATGTTCGGCACCCCGACCGCCAGCCACGCGAAGGCGCTGTACCGCGCCCTGGTGACGTTCCGGCAGCATGACATAGTGAACCCGAATCATCACGCTCTACCCGTCTGGCCTGCCCGGCATGGAACGCAACCCACGGGCACCATCACGGCGCAGGAGGTCAAGACGGTTCGCGGCGGCGATCCATGGACGGGCTGGAATCCGATCATCGATGCGCTGGAGAAGCTCGAGACCTGCCGCGGGGTCCGGCAGCAGCCCGACCCGCAACCCGACCCGCCGGCCTCCGCTCCGGAGGTTTCGATTGCGGCGGGCGCGCGCGTCACCGAGGGCGGTGCGGCGACCTTCACGCTGACCGCGACGCCGGTCCCGTCGGCGGCGCTCACCGTCGAGGTGACGGTCACGCAGGCGGGCGGCTATGCCACGGCGGGCACGCGGCAGGTCAGCATCCCGGCCGGCGGCACGGCGACGCTCGGCATCGCCACCACGGACGACGATGTGGACGAGGCGGACGGCTCGGTGACGGCGACGCTGGTTTCGGGGACCGGCTACACGGTGGCGGCCCCGCCGAGGGATGCGGCGACGGTGGTGGTTGCGGACGACGACGATCCGCCGGTCGATAACGGTGCGTCCTGCGTGTCCGCATCGCTTCTGGCCGATGTCGAGGGGCGCATCCAGAAGAACAACGCCGCGCGCTGGACGCGGGTGAAGAACGCGCTGACGCAGCGGCCGAAAGCCATCACGCTCGCGGAGGCGAAGGAGTTCCACGACCGGCGCGCGAAGAACGGACGGTCGACCGCCCAGTGGACCCCGGTAATCACGGCGCTGGAGTGCCTGGAGGCGGCGTCCGAGTCCACGCCCGTCCCGGTACCCGACACCGTGCCGGCCCCGGTGCCCGAGCTGAGCCTCTCGGCGGGTTCGGCCGTGGACGAGGGCGGGAATGCGGTCTTCACCATCACGGCCGACTCGGCGCCTGCCGCCGACCTGACGGTCGCCTTCACCGTCGCCCAGAGCGGCGAGGTGCTGGACGCGCCCGGCGCAGGACAACGCACGGTGACGCTGGCGGCGGGTGCGGCCAGCGTCACGCTCTCCGTGGCCACGGTGGACGATGACGCGAACGAGAGCGACGGCTCGGTGAGCGTGATTCTCGAAGCCGGCACGGGTTACACGGTCGGCAGCGCGTACAGGCAGTCGGTGAGCGTGGCCGACGACGACCCGTGCGTTTCGTCGATCCTGGCCACGCAGGCGTGGAACAACGCCAGGAACGGGATTATCAACGCCACCGACATCTACCAGGCAAGGGCGCTGCGCCGCGCCCTGGTGACGTTCCGGCAACATGGCATGGTGAACCTGAGACTGCCCCCCTGGCCTCATGGATGGCTACCCACGGGCACCATCACGGCGCAGGAGGTCAAGACGGTTCGCGGCGGCGACCCATGGACGGGCTGGACGCCGGTCATCGAGGCGCTGGAGGGGCTCGAGGCCTGCCATGCCGCCGGGAAGCAGCCCGTCTCGCCGGCCCCCGACGACCCGTGCGTTTCGTCGAGCCTGGTCTCGCAGGCTTGGAACGACGCCAGGACCGGGATAAACAACACCTCGAACGCCAGCCACGCAAAGGCGCTGTATCGCACCCTGGTGACGCTCCGGCAGCATGGCGCGAGCCGGAGCCTGCCCTCCTGGCCTGCCCGGCATGGAGCGCAGCCCACGGGCACCATCACGGCGAAGGAGGTCTGGACGGTTCGCGGCGGCCGCGGCATATGGGCGGACCGATGGGCGGGCTGGAATTCGGTCATCGAGGTGCTGGAGGGGCTTGAGACCTGCCTCACCTCCAGGTCGCCGCCCCCGGAGGTTTCGATTGCCGCCGGCGCCGGGGTGACGGAGGGCAATCCGGCCTCCTTCACGATCACGGCCAACCCGGTGCCGGCCGCGCCGCTCACGGTGGCGCTGACGGTGAGGCAGAGCGGCGACTTCGCCGTCTCGGGCGCGACCGGCTCGAAGACCGTGACCATCCCGATCTCCGGCAGCGCGACGCTGTCCGTGGCCACGATGGACGACGCGGCGCACGAACCCGCCGGGGGGTCAGTCACGGCGACCCTTGCCGCCGGCACCGGCTACTGGGTCGCGGAGGCGCCCGGCGATGCGGCCACGGTCGCAGTCGCCGACGACGACCCCGTGCCCACCGGGCCGACGCTCTCGATTGCCGACGCCGTGTTCAACGAGGACGAGCCCGGGGCCCACTTCACGGTGACGCTGAGCGAGCCGCTTGAGCGTGCGGTCATGTTCCGCTATGCGACAAACGACTTGACACCACCGTCGGCTGAAGCCGGCCGCGACTACCAGGCGGCCCCGCGCGCCTCGCGGATGCTCGGCCTCGTCAGGGCCGGCCAGACCAAGGCGCAGATCCCCGTCACCATCCATGAGGACACCCTCGAGGAGGACCCGGAGATCTTCGAGATGGTGCTGTTCGATGTGGATGAGAACCCCCCGCACGGCGCCGTCCCGGTGACGATCGCCGACGGGGTGGCCGTCGGCACCATCACCCGCGGTGATCCGAATGCGGCGGGGATCCCGACGCTACGGGTGTACGACGCGGAGGCGCAGGAGAGCGAGCGCTACCTCACGTTCTGGATCAGGCTTAGCCGCCCCATGAACCGGAGGGTCTATTTCTCGTATTACACGCGGCAATCGACGCCGGTCTCGGCGCAACCGGGCGTGGACTACTACCCTTCGGCCGGGCCGTACTACATCCCGCCCGGCTCGACGGAGGGGCGGCTGTTGATCGACATCGTCAACGACAGCCACGATGAAGGTCCGGAGACCTTCGAGTTCGTGATTGGATCGTATGACAGCGGGGTTCGGGCCACCAGGACGGTGGCCGTGGGGACGATTCTCAACTCCGATCCGATGCCGGCGGCGTGGCTCGCACGCTTCGGGCGTACGGTTGCGGAGCAGGCGCTGGACGGCATCTCGGGGCGCATGGCCGCGCCGCGCACCGCCGGCGTGGAGGGCACGCTCGCCGGGCAGGCGCTGAGCTTCGGCGCCGCCGGAGAGGCGGCGAACGACACCGCGGCTCCGGGCGGCTTCTCCGGCGCCGGCCCCGGGACGGGGCCGGGACGACTGCCGGCGTGGTCGGAGCTCGGCACCGCGGACCGCTTCGGCGATGACGCCTGGGGCCTGGGCGAGTCCCGCGCCATGACGGCGCACGAGCTGCTGCTCGGAAGCCACTTCACGGCGACGGGGGAGACCGACGCCGCCGGCGGCAGCCTCGCCTTCTGGGGCCGGGCGGCGCAGTCGACCTTCGACGGCCGCGAAGGCGCCTTCTCGCTCGACGGCGAGACCACCAGCGGCATGCTGGGCGCGGACTACGCCAGAGGCAACTGGCTGGCCGGATTTGCGCTGATGCAAAGCTCGGGCGAGGGCGGCTATGCCGACAACGGCGCCGGCCCGCAGCGCTGTCCCGATGACGGCGACGGCATGGCCCCCGACACGGAGGCGTTCCTCTGCGGCGGAGCGGTGCGGGAGGGCGACGGCACGGTGGAGGCGTCGCTGACGGCGGCGATTCCCTATGCCGCCATCCAGGCGTCGGAGCGTCTGAAGCTCTGGGGCGCGCTCGGCTACGGCGCGGGCGAGGTCACGCTCGAGCCCGCCATGGGCGAATCTCTCGACTCCGACATCTCGTGGACCATGGCGGCGGCGGGCGCGCGCAGCGACCTGCTGCCCCCGCCGGCGGAGGGGAGCGGCCCGGCGCTGGCGCTGATCTCGGACGCGTTCTGGGCGCGGACGAGCTCGGAGAAGACGCCCCGGCTGGCGGCGTCGGACTCCGACGCGACCCGGCTCCGACTCGGGCTGGAGGGGAGCTGGCGTATCGCCACGGAGGGCGGCGGTCATCTGACGCCGAAGCTGGAGATCGGCGCCCGCCATGACGGCGGCGATGCGGAGACCGGCTTCGGGATGGAGTTCGGCGGCGGCCTCGCCTGGAGCGACCCGGCGCTGGGCATGAGCCTCGACCTCTCGGGCCGCACCCTGATCGCGCACGGCTCGGACGATCTGGAGGACCGGGGCTTTGCGGCCTCGCTGGTCTTCGACCCCGACCCGGCGAGTCGGCGGGGACTGTCGCTGACGCTCACCCAGGACTGGGGCGGTGCGGCGCAGGGCGGACTCGACGCGCTCTTCGCCCCCGACCCGCTCGACAGGCGCAGCGGCGGCGACGAGACCACCGCCCGCTGGACGGCGGAGGCGGCGTATGGCTTCCCGGCCTTCGGCGGTCGATTCACCGGCAGCCCGCATGTCGGGCTCGGTCTCGCGACGGCGACGCGCGACTACACGCTCGGCTGGCGGCTCGCGCCGGCGGCGAACGCCAACGCCCCCGACCTTTCGTTCGGGGTGCAGGCGACGCGCAGGGAGAGCGAGACCGCGCAACCTGAGCACAGCGCCGGGTTCGAGGCGGCGTTCCGCTGGTAACGGCGCACCGGGAACAAGGGCGGCACGGCCGCGTCAGCGGCCGATGAGCCCCGGGAGGAACAGGGTGAGCTGCGGGAAGGCGATGAGGAGGGCGACGACCGCAAGGGCGAGCCCGATGAACGGGGCCACCGACCCGATGATCTGCTGCATGGTGGTCGACTCCGGCGCCGCCCCCCGGATCACGAAAAGGAGCAGGCCGAACGGAGGGGTGGCGAGGCTGATCTCCAGCACCATCAGCATCAGCACGCCGAATGCGATGGTGTCGTAGCCGATCGCCTCCACCACGGGCAGGAACAGGGGCACGGTGATCATCATCATGCTCACCTGGTCCATGAAGCAGCCGAGCAGCATCAGCACCGCGAGCATCCCCACGAGCACCGCAAGCGGCGCGAGGTCCGCGCCGATCACCACGCTGGCGAGCCCGGTGGACGCCTCCGAGAAGGCGAGAATCTGGGAGAAGGTGACCGACCCGCAGATGATGAAGAGCGTCATGACCGTGAAGCGCAGCGTCTGGCGCATCGCCACCAGGAAGCTCGCCCACGTGAGGCGGCGGTAGAGGGCGGCGGACTCGGTCGGAGTCGCGAAGCCGCCCACGATGCTGCCGACGACCACGACGAAGATGCTCATCAGGGGAAGCACGTACTTGAGGAAGGGCATGACGCGTTCGCGCCAGCTCAGTTCGCCGGCGTCGTAGGACGGCGCGAGCGCCGGATTCAACCGGCACCGGACGACGATGTAGACGACGAAGAGCGCGGCGAGGATGAGGGCGGGGATCACCGACCGGTGTGAAACATGATCTCGCCCATCAGGATGAACAGGGGGATGGGGAGGAGCGCGAAGCTCTGGGCCGCGTCCACCGCGTTGCGCACGAGCTGCTCGACCCCGACCGCGCCGCCCATGAACACGTACGCGCCGGCGAGGTTCACCGTGAAGAACGCGAACACCACCGGCAGTCCCAGCATCATCAGGGCCACGAGGCCCCCGATGAGGACCGCGAGGATCTCGTACCACTCCACCGGCCGCTCCCTCGACGGCCGCGCTATCGCAACCGCGACCGGCATCGGCGCGACCACCGTGCGGGAGCTTGCGGCGCAGGGTGCCCGCATAGCCGGCATCGACCGGCAGCCGTGCACGGTGCCGGACGGGGGGCTCGCGCTGACCGCCGATGTCTCGTCGGAGGCGGAGGTCCGCGAGGCGTTCGCGGTACTCGATGCCGCGGGCGAGGTACCCGACATCCTGGTCAACTGCGCCGGCATCATCATCGAACGGCCGCTGATCCGGATGACCCTGGAGGAATTCGAGCGGATCATGAGCGTCAACCTGCGCGGCTGCTTTCTGGTCGGGCGGGAGGCGATCAGCCGCATGCGCGCCGCGGGACAGGGCGGGCGAGTCATCAATATCGCCTCCGAGCTGGCGCACCTCGGGCGCGCCGACTACTCGACCTACTGCGCTTCCAAGGCGGCGGTGATCGGCCTGACGCGTTCCTGGGCGCGCGAGTTTGCGCCCGACATCCTGGTGAACGCGGTCGCCCCGGGTCCGGTGGACACGCCGATGCTGAGTCGGGAGCACATGTCTCCCGACATCCTCGCCCGGGAGACCGACCTGCCGCTCGGGCGAATCGGCCAGCCACACGAGATCGCCAGCGTGATCGCGTTTCTCGCGAGCACGGGGGCGAGCTATGTGACCGGGCAGACGTTCGGGCCCAACGGCGGTGCGGTGATGACCTGAGGGACCGTGCCGTTGCCGCGACCATTGTTTCTCGCACGCCCCTGAGGGACCCCCAAGGGATTTGGCCGCGCTGATTCCGTTGTCACGCCTCGGTCCAGGGATCGATGAGCGCCACACCTGTCGCCCGGAAATCGGCGATGTTGCCCGTGACGACCGTCATGCCGTGTACGATGGCCGTCGCCGCGATCAGCGCGTCCCGTTCGGCTCTCGGGTCCGGCACATGCAACCGGGCGCATTTCAGGGCGACGACGGAATCGACTGGCAGCGTGCGTTCATTGAACTCGGGCAGGACATGCCGATCCAGCCAGCGCCGCAGCTGTTCTCCCTGTACCGTGTCTCGCCGTTCGATGCGCAGGATACCGATCTCCAATTCCATGAGGGTCAGCGCGGAGATGTAGAAGCTCGCCGCATCCTGCTCTGAAATCCATGTGGTGACACGGGCGTCGGCCCTGCCGTCGCCGACCTTGCGCAGCTCGGAGACGACGTTCGTATCCAGCAGGAACATCAGGAAAGGTCGACTCGAGGGCCTTCGATGCGAACGCGTGGTGGCTCCAGGTCGATATCGGTCAGCCCCGTCATGGACAATGCCGCCACCAGACTGCGGCGCTCGGCTGCCAGACGCCGGTAGTCTTCGATACTCAGCAGCACATGCGCGGGTTTTCCCCGGTTCGTGATGAAGACGGGCCCCGACTTCGCGGCCTTCTTCGCACGGGCGATGTCCTGGTTGAGCTCGCGGCTGGTGAAAGTCGTGATTGCCACGGGAAGTCTCCAGACTGAATGTAGTCATGTAACTACATTTTTGGAGACCAAGCAACGATTTTTGCAACACGACTTTTGCAACACGACTTTTGCAATGGTCTATGTGAAATGTGGTGGTTCGACGATCTCCAGCAATTGTTGGCGAATCGTGAGGCTGGGCGCCGCCAAGTCGACCGTCGCGAACCGTATTGCGTGTCCTTGTATCACGGCCGTTTCGTCAACCATCTCGCCGACGGACGGATGCAGCAGCAGGCCCTCGGCTCGATCCGCGATAGGGTCTCCACGCCCTGCCTGCGAACGGAGATAGGCGTAGATCTGAAAGAGATGGCCGCTGCGCAGGGACTCGTCCCGGTACCAGCCGCCGGTCAGAATCGAGGTGAATTTAGTGTCGATGACGATCCGGCGATCCGAGGCACCATGCTCCAGAATGACATCGGTTTTCATTGTCGGCAGGATGTCGTCTACCTTGGAGGTGCGGCGCTCGATCTTCCAGTCGAACCTCTTTCCGGTGCTCACACACCATCCCCGCCGGCGCAGCGTGACCTCGTAGAACCCTCCCACCGCCCGTTCGAACAGTCGCCGTACCCATCGCTCCTCGCGGTATGGCAGCGGCAATGCGCTCGTGCCGGAATCCTCGGTTGGCATAGCGAGGTCGAGGGCGAGCTGGGCGGCCGCCACCATGGAACGATCGTCGGCGTCGTGGCGCCCGATGTGATCGGTCCGCATCTCGGCCGAAGACGGCCGAATACCGGCGACGCCCATGGTCTTGAATGCGTACGCCAACCTCCTGCACCGGTGAGCGATTGTCGCTTCCGTTGCGAGTCGGGCGATCTTCTCCAGAGCCGCCCGAACGAAGCGATTGCGGGGCGTGTCGATCGTCAGCTCGTCGAAGCGACACGCCACTCGGCCGCGAGAGAGGAGTTGCCGGCGCATCGTCGTGAGGATGTCGATGCGCCCGCGCACGCGACTGATGACGGCATGCCGTCGCCGGTAGCCGAGGCTGAGCTGGCGGCGCTGCCGCTTCTCGACGGCGTGCGCCAGGATCTCGGCGACGAGGTTCGGCAACTCGTCGGGAGCGTCCTCGCGCGCCATGTCGTCCTCTGCGGGCAGGCGAACGAAGTCGGACGCGTACAGCATGAGAAGCCAGAGGTTCCGAACCGGAATTCGGCCCACATAGCCGCGGGCGACATCTGCCGCCGCAGCGTTCATCGCCGAGGCTGCTTCGGTCACCATCCTTCGAGAAGCTGTTGGACTGCTTCCCTCGCGTCCGTGGGAGAGTCGAACCAGTACTCCTCCAGGAGCGGCTGGAGTTCGGTCTCCACTACTTGTCTGAACCAGTCCCTCGTGGCGCCGGATTCGAGGCGGTACGTGGGTGTCACGTAGCTGTGGCCCACCTGGAATTGGCTGCCGAGCTGGTCGTCCGTGGCGATCCGGTCATTCAGCGTGCCGATTCGGCGCCGTAGTTCGTCCACCAGTTCCGGGTCGATGCCGCATTCCCGAACCACCCAGTTGCTCCAGGCCGCTCCGAGGCTGGGTTCGAGTGTGACGAAAGCGAAACGGCGGCGAAGAGCGAGGTCGACGAGAGCGAGCGAACGATCGGCGATGTTCATGGTGCCGATGACGTAGACGTTCTTCGGCACGTGGACCGGCCGCCGGGTTCCATCCGGGTCCGGATAGCAGAGCTCGACCGCATCACGGGGCGATCGCTTGTCGGCCTCCAGGAGCGTCAGCAATTCGCCGAATATCTGAGCGGGATTGCCACGGTTGATCTCCTCGATGACCACCACGTACTTGGCGGAAGGATTCGCCGACGCGGCGCGGATCGCCTCCATGAATACGCCGTCCGCCAAGGCCAGCTTCCCGTCCCCCACCGGACGCCAGCCGCGGACGAAGTCTTCGTAGGAGAGATTCGGATGGAAGTCGCCAGCGTTACGATCCTTCGAATAGCCAAAGAACCAAGTCTTCTGATTGATGACCACCGGGATGCCCGGGAAGGCGTCTGGAGCAATGCTCGGGTCAGCGTCCGGAATCGGGATGTCCACGCCGAGAAATTCCGCCAGTTCCTTGACGACGGCCAGCTTGTTGGCGGCCGTCACGCCGCGATTGAACGTGGCCATGGTCGTGAACGGACAGATATCGTCAAGCGGGCCGGTACTGCCGTCCGCAAAGCGGTCCTGGAGAACCGACAGTGACCCCACACGTTCCGCGATGCCATGGATGTTCCGGATGAGCGGACTGCGGTCGTTCCGGTAGTTCAGAAGCTTGTCGGCGATTGCCTGGTACAACCTCGTCCAGCGAAAGCGTTGGTCTTGCCCGCCAACATGTGCGGAATCCATTGCTCCTCCTCCGTATCTTTACTTCTGCGTCGGTTCACCGAGTGCCGATATGTCTTCCTTGACGAAAAACTATTACTTGACCGCGCGGTCATATTAATTTATTTAGTCAAGCATGCGCACGATACCCGAACGGCAGGCAATTCGTCAGACGCGCGATCGTCTCGCGGAGTTGCTCGAGTCCGATTGCGATGAGCTCGAACCGAGACGGCATCGTTCGACCTATCAGCCGAACAGCGTGCTGCGCGCGGGTCCCTTCGTCTTTATCGTGGAGTGGAAGAGCGTCGCTACCGCGGCATCGATCCACGCCGTCATCATACGGGTCCGCTGCTATGCCGAGGAACTCGAGCAGTCCGGGCAGGTTGGCGAGATAGTCGTGCCCCTGATGGCTGTCCCATTCATGGGTGACGTCGGTCGCCAGCGCTGCGCGGAGTACGGCGTCTCGTGGATTGACCTGTCCGGCAATGCCCGCATCGTCGCACCCGGACTTCGCATCCTGATCGAGGGTAAGCCCAACCGGTACAAGCGACGGGGGCGTCCCTCTACCGCCTTCGCTCCCAAGAGCTCCCGCATCGCCCGATGGCTGCTCATGCATCCGGACGATCCGCTCACCCAGCGCGAGCTTGCCCGGGCAACCGGCACCGATGAAGGCCACACGAGCCGGGTGGTGGGCAAGCTCCTTGAAGACGATCTAATCGTCCGAACCGATGGTGGGGCTGTCCTGCCGCGCGACCCCGATTTACTGCTCGACGCTTGGCAGGAAGTCTACGACTTCAATAGGCACCACGTGGTGCGCGGCCACATTGCGGCGCGGTCCGGCGATGTACTGCTGCATCGGTTGGTAGCCGGTCTGAACCGGACATCCGTCCCGCATGCGGTCACCGGTCTAGCCGCAGCTTGGTGCCTGAACCGATTTTCCGCATTCAGAACCGTCACCGTGTATCTCCAGCAGGAACTCTCATCGGGTATCGCCGCCGACTTGTCGTTTCGGGAAGATGATCGCGGCGCCAACGTCTGGTTCGTCGCGCCGAACGACGAAGGAGTGTTCCACGGTGCGTCAACGACGAGTGAGGACATTGTCTGCGTCCACCCGGTTCAAGCTTGGCTCGACCTCCACGCCCAGCCGGAAAGGGCAGAGGCGGCCGCACGCGAGTTGAGGAGCGAGTGCCTGCGGTGGGGCCCCAGTGGCTGATAAGCCGACTACTGCCGCTGGCTACGGAGGTGGGCAGACCGAGTTCGTGCGTGCGACATGCCTGTACGTCGCGACGAAGCTGGGGGACATCATGGATGAGCTGGTCGTGGTTGGCGGGCTGGTCCCGTCGCTGCTCGTGAACCAGCAGGGTTTGCCGACTGGGACGGACTCCCATGTCGGGACCATGGATCTCGACATGGGTCTTGCCGTCGCTCTGCTTGAAGGTGGCCGTTACCGGACCTTGACCGAGCGGCTGCGGCGTGCAGGGTTCGAGCAGGACATCAGTGAGCGGGGGCATCCGACCCGCCAGCGCTGGAGGATCGCGGGACGGAAGAGAATCACGGTCGACTTCCTGATTTCGCCGAGCCTCCCCGGTGACCGCGGAGGCGCATTGCGCAATATCGAACAGGATTTTGCGGCGATTATCGCCCCGGGATTGCATCTCGCCTTCCGCGATCGTGAGCGCGTAGAGATTGCGGGCGAGACGATCTTCGGAGAACGGGCGACCCGGACCATTTGGGTCTGTGGCCCCGGAGCGTACGTGGTGCTCAAATCTCTCGCATTTCGTCTCCGTGGCGAGAACAAGGACGCCTACGATCTGTACTACGTCGTGCGCAACTATGGAGCGGGCATTGATGATGTCGCTTCCCGGCTGAAACCGCTGCTCGGCGATCCCTCGGCAGCGAAGGCCCTGCGAATCTTGCAGGAGGACTTCGGAGGCCACGATGGTCTCGGCCCGCGCCGAGTGGCGGAGTTCATCCTGGAAAATCCCGACGATGAAGTTCAGGCTGACGTCGTCGGCTTCGTCGGGGAGCTTCTCCATCGCTGTCGTTGACGTAGGAGGGGCCCGCGGGGACCGAGCGCTACTCCCCCCGACGAAGTCCATCGGTTCGTCGTCGTCACCTACCTTCTTCAGGACGCGGGGAGCGATCCGGCGAACGAGGGCCTACACCGTGTGAAATGTCCAGTCAGACTCTCCCGGCACCCAAATTTGCCGAAATTGCATTTGCAAAGTGAAAATTGCCTGCATATATTCTGGCTCTGACTGAATTTTGCGGACTTTTGCCCTGCCACGGTGCAAGCGCATCGAGTTGGACGACGGATGTTCAAGCGATCGATCGGGAAACCGCTCGAGTCGCCCAAGAGCTTTTTCCTCTTCGGTCCGAGGGGCACGGGCAAGACCACCTGGTTGAAGCACCGGCTCCCCGAAGCGCTGTTCGTCAATCTGCTGCAATCCGAATTCTACAACCGCCTGACCGCCAACCCCGGGGTTCTCCGGCACCTGATTCCTCCGGGCCACACCGGCTGGACGATCATCGACGAGGTGCAGCGCATCCCCGCGCTGCTGAACGAGGTCCATGATCTGATCGAAACTCGTGAACTGCGTTTTGTGCTGACTGGATCCAGTGCCAGGACATTGAGGCGGAAAGGGGTGAATCTCCTGGCCGGCCGCGCCCTCACCTATCGCATGCATCCGCTTACGGTCGCGGAGCAGGGAGATGCCTTCAACCTGCGCGACTCCCTGCAGTCAGGCCATCTGCCGGCTCGATTCAGTGAAAGCGACGCCGCGAAATACCTCAAGGACTACGTGCAGACCTATCTGCGAGAAGAGGTCATGCAGGAGGGCCTGACGCGCAACATCGGCCATTTCTCGCACTTTCTGGAGGTGGCGAGCTTTTCTCAGGGCGCCACCGTCAATATCAGCGCGGTGGCCCGCGAGGCGCAGATCAACCGGCCCGTCGCAGAAAATTACTTTTCCATCCTGGAAGATCTGCTGATCGCCGTTCGCCTGCCGGTGTTCTCCCGCAAGGCCAGACGAAAGCTCGTCTCGCAAACGAAATTCTATTTCTTCGATGTCGGCGTGTATCGCTCCATCAGGCCGATGGGGCCGCTGGATTCGGATGCGGAGATCGACGGTCCCGCTCTGGAGACACTCGTGCTCCAGGAATTGAGAGCCGTGAACGACTACCACGAGCTCGACTACCGGATTCATTTCTGGCGTACGCGAAGCGGCCTGGAGGTCGACTTCGTCCTGTACGGGCCAAACGGTCTGCTGGCCATCGAGGTCAAGCGTTCGACTCGGATCCAGCCCAGGGACACGAGGTCGTTGCGGGAGTTCAGGAAGGACTATCCGCCCGCCCGATGCTTCGTCTTCTACGGCGGACCGAGCCCTCTCTACATGGATGGCGTCACCGTGCTGCCCATCGAGCACGCGTTGAGAGACCTGCGCCGCATCCTGACCAACGGCGGTGGATAAGGGTGCGGCCTTGCGGGCCGCATCGCTTCAGAAGTGCGAAATCGCAAACCGAAACGCATCGACTCCGCTTGGCCGACGCCGGCCGAACATGCACCCGATCGCCGCCACCCTCACGCATCCACCGACACAATACCCGCGCTTGCCCCCCGAGCGGCGTTTCGCGACGATGGGTTCAAGGAGAGAGGCATGCCATGAAAAGCCTGGAGGAACTGCTCGACGATTTGGCCGCCTACGTCGACATGCCGGAGACATCCTGCGTCTCCCTCCCGCCGGACGCCTACCTGTCACCGGACCTGAATGCGCTCGAGGTACGCACCATCTTCGAACGCTCGTGGCTCTGCGTCGGAAGGGAGGAATACGCACCGGAACCCGGCGACTACTACACCATCGACGTCATGGGCGAGCCGGTCGTCATCGTGCGGGGAGCCGACGGCGTGGTCCGCGCACTCAACACCGCGTGCCGCCACCGCGCCATGCCGGTGGTGTCGGGCCGGGGCAATGCGCGGCGCTTCGTCTGTCCGTATCACGCGTGGGTCTACGCGACGGACGGCCGACTGATCGCCGCGCCCCACATGGAAGGCAGCAGGGCGTTCAGCAAGGCGCAGTGCAGCCTTCCCGAGTACCGGCTCGAGAACTGGAAGGGCTTCCTGTTCGTCAACCTCGACGACGATGCGCAGCCGCTGCAGGCGTCGATGGCCTCGATGGACCAGGCGACGAGGAGCTACCGCATCGAAGACCAGACGGAGGTCTTCCACTACGAGACCACCTGGCACGGGAACTGGAAACTCTCGGCGGAGAACTCCATGGAGTACTACCACCATGGCGGCCTTCACGCCCGAACGGTGGGCGTACAGATGCCGGCCAAAGGCACCTACTTTCCAGACCACCCCCCCGTCGACGATACGTACACGCACGAGCGCTGCATGATCGGCGAGAAGTACCTTGGCGGCGCGGATCACCCGCTCAATCCGCGTGGAGATCTGTCGGGCCTGACGCGCGAGGAGCTGGACACCGGCTACATGGTGTACGTCTTTCCCGCCTTTACCATGGCCATGCGCGCCGGAGCCAACAACTGGCTTTCCTTCCGCCCGGACGGCCCCGAAAGAACCCGGGTGCTCGGTGGATACCTGCTGTGGAAGGACCTGGTGACCGACGATCCCGAAGTCGCCACGGCTCGCGCCGATCTGATCGAGAAGGTCAATGCGGAGGACGCGCTGGCGACGACCGAGCTCGCGCGCACCATGCGCAGCCGCAAGGCGCCGAGGGGGCCTCTCTCGCCGTTCGAGAAGACTCTCGCCCAGTTCTACAGGTACCTCGGCCGCACGCTGGTCCGCGACTCGGCGTCCGGGGAGCGGAGCGCCTGCGGGGCATCGTGACCTGCCGCGTGGAATTCGGGGACGGACACCGACGACCGGTGCCGCCAGGGCATGACCGGCCCCGGGGCCGGCAGACTTCGGATGAACGGACGACGCACCCCGAAGACGACGTCATGATTCCGGTCGAGCCGGAGTCCGCACGGGGCGCGGCCGCGTCGGTCGTCAGCCTGACTCTCCCCGACTTCGCCGAACCACCCCGAGACCGGCATGACACCGGGACGCGCTGCTTCCGGCGGCCGGATGGTCCCACTGTCGCCCGGCGCGCCCCGGTGGGCGCGCTCCGGCCTTCGCATCAGTGCGTCACGACACCCGGACCGCGACCCGGTGCATCGTGTTGTTGAGATACCCCTTCGGATTCCAGTCGATGGCATGGGGCTGCATCACACCTTCGCTGTCGGTGGCGCGGGCCCAGAGTTCGTAGTATCCGGCCGCCGGGAGCTCCACCTGGGCCCGGAAGTTCTGCCAGGCACCGTCGCTGGCCGGAGCATCGAGCTCCGCCGCCATCCAGGTGGCCCCGAAGTCGTGCGAGACGTCGACCGCGGCCACCGTTCGATCGCCCGACCAGGCGTGGCCGCGCACCTCGATGGAGCGCCCCGAGCCCGCCCCGTTGGCCGGATTCGTGATGAGCGATTTCACCGGCATTCGCTCGATGATCACGAAGTCCTTCTTGTCGACCTTCTCGCCGGGCTCCACCTTGTAGCTCGGCACGCGATAGGCCTTGCCGGTCATCTTGGGACCGTCGTGGACGACGTCCCGCAGGTACACGCGCTGGAGCCACTTCTGCGAGCACGAGCCCGGCCATCCCGGCACCACGAGCCGAAGCGGAGCCCCGTTCATGGGATGGAGCGCACCGCCGTTCATCGCGAAGGCGATGAGGACGTTGTCGGTCATGGCCTTCGCGATTGGTACGCCGCGGGAGATTGGGAGCTTGCCCGGATCACCCGAGAGGTGGGCGTCGGCCCCCACGTGCGCGGTATAGACGACGCCGGACTGGACACCGCCGGCCGCCAGCACGTCTTTCAGGCGCACGCCGGTCCACTCCGAACAGGCCACCGCGCCGTAGGTCCACTGGTTGCCCTTCGCGGGCGGGTCGAAAAAGGCGCGCCCGTTGCCGCCGCACTCGATGGTGAGTGCCATGGTGACCACCTCGAACCTGGATTGGAGGTCGGCGATGGTGTAGGTCATGGGATTGTCGACCATGCCGTCGACGGTGAGCGTCCACGTGGCCGGATCCGTGTCGGTCGGCGCAATGCCGTTGTTGCGGATGAAGTGGCGTGCGGTCGGGGTGATGGCGTCGTCGAGGAGGTGCGGCGGGGTCTCCGCGTTGACCGGGCGGTCGTTCAGCAGGGTCAGACCGTCCTTTCCCACCAGGACGTTCTCGTCGGCGAACGCCGCGGGGATCAGCCCGCCGGGCATGTTGCGGTGGAGCGGAATCGCCGCGCCGACCATCGCGGCCATGGTGGCGAGGCCGGCGCCCCGCAGAAATCCGCGCCGGTCGGAACAGGTTTCGCGGCCGAAGAAGGCACGATCCGCCGCCGCGGGGTCCTTCGCGAAGAACTCGTGGAGATCCGGATGCTTCGGGGTCGGGGTGTCATGGTCGGACATGGCGGTCTCTCCTCCTGTCGTGGTTGCGAGCGTCGGTGGCGGGCCGGACGGCGCCGGAGGCTGGAGTGACCGAAGTGCCTGGAGCCCGTATGCCGGGAGGGGTCCATCTCGGACACCGCCCTCCGGCAAGGTGGACGAAGGCGACTCGGGTGCGTCCCCGGCGGCCGGCCGCGCCGTTTCGGTGCGCGGCGGTGGCCAGCCAATTCGTGCCGCGAATTTGGCACATCCGCCCCGAAGTCTCCACTCCCGGAGCGGGTCTCGGGTGCGAAGATGCGAGGCGTGAGGCTGGTCCCGCACGACCCTGCGGTGCGCCGTTTGGCGGCGCGGCCACGCACGCGACCATGTTCGGTCATTTCGAATCTCGGTGCGCGGGAAGAGAATGGTTCGAGTTCGCTCCACCTCGTCCGTGTTTCCGGCTCGCCGATACCGAACGGAATGCGGTCTCGCGGGGGGTTCGCCTGCGGTCTCGCGGGGGGTTCGCCTGCGGGCTCGCGACGGATACGCTACTCGAAATGAATCACCAGGGAGGCAGGACCATGGTGCGACGCCTGACATCTCCGTGCGCGGTACCGGCTGCCGCGATAGCGCTTGCCCTTTCGGCCGCCGGTGCCGCATCCGCCCACTCCAGGCACGAAGCCACGATCCCCGGCGACGGGGCCGTGGTGAAGACCGCGCCGGAGGTCATCGTTCTCTCGTTCGATTCACCCACTCGAATCACCATGATCGAGCTGAGCAATGCGCGAGGCGAAGAATTTGCCCTGGAACGCTCGGACGGCATGGCGCCGGTGACTCGCCTGGAGGCGACACCGGCGCACCTCTCGGCCGGCAGCTACACGGTGGAGTGGCGTGGACTCTCGGCGGATGGCCATCCGGCAAGCTGCAGGTTCTCGTTCGAGGTGAAGCAGTAGCCCGCAGGATGTTTTCATTCGGGTTCGATGTCGACGGCGTCACCGCAGTCTCGATACTCGTCAAGGCGGGGGCCTGTCTCGCTTCCCTCACGGCCGCGGGCAGCGCGCTGGCGTTGCTCGGTCTGTCGCGGCTCGATGACGACTCGGCGCGAGCGGTGCGGCGGCTCGCCGTCGCCGGGGCGGTGGCCGCTGCGGTCCTGTCGGCGCTTCGCATTCCGGTACGCGCGAGCTTTCTCATGGGCGGATCGTTCTCGGGCGCCGTCGATCCGGTCATCCTCGGCATGGTCGCCGACAGTCCACTGGGAACGAGTCTGTGGGTTCGTCTCGCGGGCCTGGCGCTCATCTGTCTCCTCGTCGTGAACCGGTCCGTGACTCGATGGGCCGCCGGTGTCGGCGCAGTGCTCGCATGCACGTCCTTTGCATTGCGGGGTCACACGCTGAACGAACCCAGGCTCGTGCTCGCGGCGCTGATCACGCTTCACCTCATGGGCGTGGCTTTCTGGGTCGGTGTTTTCATGCCTCTGCATCGGCTGATTCGGATCGACGCGAATGCCGCCGGTGCTTTGGCCGAGGAGTTCGGGCGGAAGGCGGTGCGGATCGTAGCGGCGCTGATTGCCGCGGGGGCGGCTCTTCTCGTCCTGTTGACCGGGAATCCCGTTGCCGCTCTCGCCACGCCGTACGGCCAGATCCTGGCCGTGAAGCTGGGTCTGTTCGCAACACTTCTCGCTCTCGCGGCGTTGAACAAGCTCCGCCTCACCCCCGCCCTTCGCGCCGGGGACCCGCGGGCGACGGTGCGCCTGCGCCGGTCGATTCGGATGGAGGTCCTGGCAGTGCTGGCAATTCTCGTCACGACGGCCACGCTGACGACCGTTGCATCCCCCGAAGCCCATGCAGGCACCACCGTCTCCCTCGCGCGATATACTGATCAGCGTCCGGAATTCGCGAAAGTGGCGGAACTGGTAGACGCGCTGGCTTTAGGTGCCAGTGGGGCAACCCGTGGGGGTTCGAGTCCCCCCTTTCGCACCAGCGTCTCGTACAGGTCGGTCTGACGAAGCGTACACGCTCTCCGCCCCGCCCCTGATGACGAGACGGACGCTGGCGGGCCGCGCGACCTCCACGTGCACTCTCGCCACGTTCGGCGTTCGGATCTCCCAGCGGTCGCATGGCGAAATGGCGTTCGCGCCCGGGCAGACTCCTACCGTGTGGGCGATCGGATCCTGCCGCCCCGTCCCTATCCGCAATCCGAAGTGAAAGGCAGGATATGATGCCCCTGCCATGTCAGCACGAATTCGCGAAGGGGCTCCGCGTTGAACAACGTCCCCCGACTCATCGTCGGCATCTCCGGTGCCTCGGGCGTGATCTACGGCATACGTCTGTTGGAGATCCTGCGCGAGCTGCCGGTCGAGACCCATCTCGTCATGTCGAAGGCGGCGGAAATGACCATCGCCTACGAGACCGATCGCAAGCCGGCGGAGGTCAAGCGGCTGGCGAGCGTGACCCATCCCGTCGGCGACATCGGGGCGTCGATCAGCAGCGGCTCGTTCCAGGCCCTTGGCATGCTCGTCGCGCCCTGCTCGGTGCGCACGATGTCGGAGATTGCCACCGGCGTGACCGCAAGCCTCCTGACCAGGGCCGCGGACGTGACCCTGAAGGAGCGGCGCCGGCTCGTTCTGCTCCTGCGCGAGACCCCGCTGCACACCGGCCACCTGCGCACGATGCTCGCGCTTTCCGAGGCAGGCGGAATCATCATGCCTCCGGTCCCCGCCTTCTACGCGGAGCTGCGGGGCATCGACGAGATGATCGATCAGACGCTCGGCCGTGCCCTCGACCTTTTCGGCATCGACGCCGGGATCACGAAACGCTGGGGCGAGGATCTCGGCGGTACGCCCGCGCAACGGAAGTGACGCGAATTCGGTCACGGCCGTTCGTCGAACTCACACGGGCCACGCGGCGCGCAGGCCAAGCAGCACCGACAGCGCAATCAGAACGAAGAGCGCAACCCTCTTGAAGGTCTCCGGGTCCGTCCTGACGAAGCCGCGATTTCCGACGACCACTCCGACAATGAGAGCCGGCAGAAAGATTGCCATCCGCCACAGGACGCTCGTGTCGATCAGGCCCTGGGCTGCGAACATGGCCGTTGCGACACTGTCGGTGCCGATGAAGTAGGTGATGATCGAGGCGCGCCCCGCCACCACGCCGATTGGCGACGAGAAATAGAACAGGATCACCGGAGGGCCGACGATTCCCATGCTCCCGTTGAGGACACCGGCCATGAGCCCGACCCCGACCGTGGCCGGCCGCCCGGGTTCCTTCGACAACGCGAAGCCCCTCAGAATCAGGATTGCGGCGACGAGGACGACGGCGGCCAGTGCGATCCGGATCGGCGTCGCGGGCAGGCTGGTGAGTGCATGAATTCCGAGCGGCGTTGCCACCCAGGTCCCCAGCAGCAAAAGCGCGATGGATCGCCAATTCACGTCCCGCCAGATCTGCGGCAGGAGGGCGATGCTGGTAACGACCTCGAACATGAGGACCATGGGAACGACCTGCAGGGGCGGCAGCACCAGGGAGAGGCTCGTCATCCACAGCATTGACGCCCCGAATCCGGTGAAGCCCTTGAGCCAGGCGCCCGCCAGCACCGCGACGAGGCTGTACAGGAGGCTCGCCGCGCTCAGGTCGGCCGCATCGAGGAGGACATTCACAATCTCGTTCATGCCTTCAACACCTCGCCGGGCGAGCCGCCGGTATTGAACCGATCCCTGCCATCAGCGTTCCCGGTCCGACCGGCGTGGAGCGTCGAGCCACTGGCAGCAGTTCATGCCGTCGCCGCGGCGGTTCACGAGAGTGGGGGAGATGCCTCCCGTCGAAAGGTTGGAACCGGTGCTCCCGTTCATGTCTGCAAGGCATCCCTTTCGCTGTAGATCCGTTGGCATGGCGGAGGCAGCGAAGCACAATCGGCGCACCGATGGAAACAGCCTTCAGCCCCCATCATTCACCGATTCACGGCTGTGGATCCCGGTCTGCCTGCAACGGCTGCGTTGAACACGGTCAGGCTGCTCGACCCAAGGTTGTCGACCGTTGGGTCAGGTAGGCCTGCGCGCCCTGACTCGCGTTTGACTTGCCGTTGCCGGCATCTTCGTGTTCTCGCTTCGCGAATCGGTGCGATACGGGGCTATGGGACGGGTCAGGGGCTACCGGACGCGGGCCGGTGGCGAATCGGGGTGCGGTGCAGGGCCGTTTGCCCCGGCCGGTATGCCGGACGACGTTGCGGCGTCCGGAACGCGCGCAGATTGGCGCAAGGGGGATCGTTGCCGTGAAGCCGATTGTGTGGGGTGTGCTCGGCACTGCCCGGATTGCGCTGGAGCGCGTGATTCCGGCCATGCACCTGAGCGAAGTGTGCGATGTGCGGGCGATCGCGTCGCGCGATGCCGGCCGCGCCGCCGAGGCGGCCGCAGCCATGGGGGTCCCGCAATCGTGGGGGAGCTACGAAGACCTGCTCGCGGACTCCGCGATCGAGGCGGTCTACAACCCGCTTCCCAACCACCTGCACGTCGAGTGGAGCATTCGCGCCCTGGAGGCCGGCAAGCACGTCCTGTGCGAGAAGCCGATTGCGTGCTCGGCCGGCGAGGTCGGGCCGCTCATCGAAGCGCGCGACCGGACGGGGCGGCTGGTCGAAGAGGCGGTCATGGTCCGGGACCATCCGCAATGGATGCGCGTCCGCGCCCTGATCGACGAAGGGCGAATCGGCACGCTGCGCAACGTGCAGCTCAGTTACTCCCACTTCAACGACGATCCCGCCGACATCCGTAACGTGAAGGACGCGGGCGGGGGCGGTCTGCTGGACGTGGGCAGCTACTGCTGTGCCATCGCACGCCTGATCTTCGGCGCCGAACCGTCGCGCGTCATGGCGCTGCTCGACCGAGACCCACGCTTCGGGATCGATCGGTTCACGACGGCGACGCTCGAGTTCCCGGGCGGGCATGCGAGTTTTTTCTGCTCGATGCAGAGTTCGCGCTATCAGATGGTGCAGGTGATCGGCACCACGGGATGGATTCGCGCGGAGGTGCCGTTCGCGCATCCGCCCGACATGGCCGCGCGCCTCGTGGTCGGATCCAACGCCGCGCCCGGCACCGAGCCGGACGAAGTCATCTGGTTCGAGCCGGTCAACCAGTACCGGCTGCAGGCGGAGCGATTCGGACGACAGATTCGGGGGGCCTCGGAGTCGCGATGGCCACTCGAGACCGGGCTTGCGAACATGCGTGTCCTCGACGCAATCCGCCGATCCGGCGAGTCCGGCGGCTGGGAGCCGGTTCCGGACGCAGCCACCTGATGTCATCGTCCCGGTGCCCGGTGCCGGTCGCCGCTGCGCGGGGTCGAGCCATTCCGCATCGACTTTCGCTTTCGCGGGAATGGTCGTCCGCACGGCGCATTCCTGCCCGGAGACCACTGGACTCATGTCCCGAGCAGACGAGAGAGCATTGCTTCTCGGGGCGAATCCTCTCTCCATCCCCTCGGTGGACTACGGCTGCGGGCGCTGTCGCCACGCCCCTGGAAGCCCCCGCGGAAGGATCAGACGGCGTCCGGATCCCAGTCCTTCGGCGGCCATCCCGGGTGCTGGACGTAGGTGACGCGGGAAAGCCAGCCGCCGTCGATCGGCATCGAGATTCCGGTGATTGCTCGCGCCGCGTCCGAACACAGGAAGTGGATTCCGTCGGCGATTTCTGCCGGGAGGACGATCCGCCCGAGCGCGCTCTGACGCAGCATCGCCTCTTCGTCACGGTGACCGGAGTCGATGCGGGCCTGCATCTGCTCGGTCAGGACGTAGCCGGGAATCACCGCGTTGACCCGTACACCGTGCGGGCCGAGGTCCGAGGCGAGTATCGAGGTCAGGTGGCTGATCGCCGCCTTGGCCGGAGCGTAGGCGTGCAGCGGGAACGCCGCGAGCGCCGAGGTGGACGAGATGTTGACGATGCATCCGGTTCCGCGCGCGGCCATCCGGCGGCCGAAGTCCCGGCAGCAGACGTACACGCCACGATAGTTGACGTCCCAGATTCTGTCGTGTTCGGCCATGTCCATGTTTCGGATCGACGTCACGTTCTGCAGCAGCCCGGCACAGGTCACGAGCACGTCGGTCCCGCCGTGTTCGTCCTCGACCGCGCCCGCGAGGGCGTCGACTTCGGAATCCTGCGCAACGTCGACAGTGAAGGGGGCCGCGCTGCCTCCCGCCGCGGTGATTTCTTCCGCCACCGCCGTCGCGCCCGCGTCGTTGATGTCCGCGACGACGACATGGTCCCCGTCTTCGCCGAATCGCTTCGCGGTCGCCCGGCCGATTCCGCTGCCGCCGCCGGTCACCACGACGATGCGTCTCCTGTTCATGCGGTGTCTCCTCCTGTGCAAATCTCGTAGTCCGGGTCGCGTTCCGCACTCCGCGGGGAGTCCTGTCGGCAACGCTTCGAACTGTCGGACGGAGTCGAGGTGGTTCCGTTGTCGATCCTGAGCCGCGGTGGGACGTTGCTTGCGTAGGCCGGGTGCGGGACGTACGAATCAGATTCCAAGCCAGGTGTGCTTGACCTCCTCGTTCGCGTCGAGATCCTCGGGCGCGCCCTTCCAGCGGATACGTCCCTTGCCGAGCACATACACGCGGTCGGCGATTCGGGCCGCGAACGGGTAGTTCTGTTCCACCAGCAGCATCGTGAGCCCTTGCGCCTTCAGCCGTTCTGCGATTGCCGCAATCTCCTCCACGATGACCGGCGCGAGCCCCTCGGTGGGCTCGTCGAGAATCAGGAGCCGCGGCGCGAGGGTGAGCGCCCGCGCGATGGAGAGCATCTGCTGCTCGCCGCCCGAGAGCTGCGTGCCACGATGGTCGCGGCGCTCGGCGAGGCGCGGGAAAGCCTCGTAGACGCGACCGATCGGCCAGCCGCCGCGGACGTTCGCGAGCGTGAGATGCTCCTGTACCGTGAGCGACGCGAACACGCCGCGGTCCTCGGGCACGTAGGCGATGCCGAGCCGCGCGATTCGATGGGTCGCGAGCCCCGTGATGTCTGCGCCGTCGAAGCGCAAGGCGCCGCCTCGTACCGGCACGATGCCCATGACCGTCTTGAGGGTGGTGGTCTTGCCGGCGCCGTTGCGCCCGAGCAGCGCCACCACCGCGCCGGATTCGACCGTCATGGAGAGCGACTGGAGCACGTGGCTCCGGTCGTAGTAGGCATCGACCGCGTCGAGTGCGAGCAGGCTCGGTGCTTGCGGTGCCGATCCCGCGGCGGATAGTGCCGATCGCGCGACCCCGCCTGTGCCCGTCGTGCTCATTGCGTTCCCAGATAACGGTTTCTGACGAGGTCCGAGTCGCGAACTTCCTGTGGCGCCCCCTGGAGCAGCACTTTGCCGTAGTCGAGCACGGTGATGCGATCCGCGAGGCCGAACAGCACCTCCATGTCGTGCTCGATGACGAGCAGGGTCAGCGAGGAGGGCAGTGTCGCAATCGTCGCCCGCATGGCCGCGGTCTCCTCGGGGCTCATCCCCGCCGTCGGCTCGTCGAGGAGCAGGATGCGCGGCTCCAGCGCAAGCGCGAGCGCGATCTCGAGCTGGCGCTGCGTGCCGTAGGAGAGATGCCGGGTCACGGTGTCGAGGACGTCTTCGAGTCCGAGCTCGACGGCGCGAGCCTCGGCCGAATCGTGGATCTCCCGGTGGCGGCCGAATGCGCTCCAGGCGACATGCGCGACCCGGTGCGCGATGGCGGTGGCGATGGCGAGGTTTTCCCGAACCGTGAGATCGGTGAACAGGTTGTTGCGCTGGAAGCTGCGGGCGAGCCCGAGGCGGGCGCGGCGGTCGGGTGCGTGGCGAGTGACATCCACCCCGTTCAGATGGACCGAGCCGGCGTCGGGGACGATCTCGCCGGCGATGATGTTGAACAACGTGGTCTTGCCCGCCCCGTTGGGGCCGATGAGCCCGTGGCGTTCGCCGGGCGCGAGCTCCAGAGTCACCGCATCGGTGACCACCAGCGAACCGAATGCGTGGGTGATTCCCCGGGCTTCGAGGATCGGCGCGTTCATTGCAGCGCTCTCGCCGGCTCAGGGTCGCCGCACACGTCGCCAGGTCGACGAGAGTCGTCCGTAGAGGCCGTCTCCGGCGAGCAGCACGATCGCGATGAAGATCAACCCCATCACGAACTGCCAGTAGCTCGCGAGATCGGCGGAAAGCCCCAGTGCCTCCCAGAAGGCGCCGTGGGACAGCTCGTGGCGGAGCAGCACCATGATCGTGGCGCCGAGGGCCGCGCCGACGAGACTGCCCATCCCGCCGATGATGACCATGATCAGCACTTCGCCGGACACGGTCCAGAACCCCAGGTCGGGCGACACGAAACCGCTATGCTGCGCTATCAGGGACCCGGCGAACCCGCCGAGTGCGCCCGCGAGCACGAACGCGGCGAGCTTGTAGTGCTGGACGGGGCAGCCGAGCGCGCGCACCCGGTTCTCGTTGCGATGAATCGCGACGAGCATCGCGCCGAACGGCGATCGCACCACCATTCGCAGCAGCGCCCACACCGCCACCGCGGCGACGAGCATCAGGGCGGAGAACACCTGCGGGTCGGCGGTATCGAGACCCAGCGCCGTGAGGTCGGGGCGGGGAATGCCGGCCATGCCGTTGTCCGCGCCGAACTCCCGCGCCTTGAAGAAATACGCGTAGACCATCTGGCCGAGGGCGAGCGTGATCATGATGAAGAAGACGCCACCGACCCGGATCACGAACACACCCGCCACCGCGGCGAGTATCGCGGCGCACCCAACCGCGGCCGCGGTGGCGGCCGGCACCGGCCAGCCGAGAAACACCGTGAACGACGCGGTGGCGTAGGCGCCGACGGCGAAGAACGCGGCGTGCCCGAGCGAGACCAGGCCCGCGTAGCCGACGAGCAGGTCGAGGCTCATCGCGAGAATCGCGAAAATCGCGATCTCCGCCAGCACCTCGTGGCGGAAGAAGTCGCCTCCGTACCACGCGACGCCGGCGGCGACGACGAGCGCGGCGGCGGCCGGCAGGTGCAGGGGGTCGCGTCCGATCATCGAATCAGCGCCCGCTCAATGCGCCTGGCTCACCGGGAACAGTCCGTGGGGCCGCACCAGCAGGACCACCGCCATCAGCGCGTAGATCGTGACCCGTGCGAACTCCGGCGCCACCACCTGCCCGTAGGTGTCCGCCATTCCGATGAGGAGCGAGCCGATCACTGCGCCCTTCAGGCTTCCCGGGCCGCCCACCACCACGACGATGAGGGTGAGGATGAGGATGGACATGTCCATGCCGGGAAAGATCGAGAACACCGGGGCGGACACCACGCCGGCGAGTCCCGCCAGCCAGCACCCGATGCAGAACACGAGAAAGAATGCGCGCTCGACGTCGATTCCGAGCGCCGCCACCATCGTCCGGTCGTCGACCCCGGCGCGCACGATGGCCCCGAGCCGGGTGCGCTCCAGTCCGAAGTAGAGCGCGACGAGCACTGCGAGCCCGACTCCGATGATGAACAGCCGGTAGGTCGGGTAGACCTCGCCGAGCACGGTGACGCGGCCGTCCAGGATCTCCGGGACCGGTATGGTGTGCGGCAGCACCCCCCAGACCATGCGCACCGCGTCGAAGCCGACGAAGATGAGGCCGAAGGTCACCAGCACCTGGCGCATCGGGCTCTGGCGCTGCATGTGCCTGAGCAGCACCGCGTAGAACACCGCGCCGATCAGCGCCACTCCCAGCGGCGCGAGGACCAGCGCCACCCAGTAGGAGTCGAACCAGCGCACCGTGGAGAGCGCCAGGTACGCACCCACCATGTAGAGCGTGCCGTGCGCGAGGTTGATGAAGTTCATCATCCCGAACACCACGGACAAGCCGATCGAGAGCAGGAACAGCAGCATCGAGAGCTGCAGTCCGTTCAGGGTCTGGACGACCAGGAATCCGGGGTCGAGCAGCATGGCAGGGGCCGTGCCGGTTCAGCCCGCATTCCTCATGAGGTCACGGCTGCGGCCGCGGATCTGTCTGTATTGGCTGCGTTGAACACGGCCAGGGTGCTCGACCCGGGATTGCCGATGTCGGGTCGAATACGCCGCGCGCCCTGACTCGCGTTCGCCTTGCCAATACAGGTATCTCCACGCCCTCGCTTCGCGACCTGGCGAGGAATGCGGGCTGGAAGCCCTCTCCCGTCGCGGGAGAGGGCGTGAGGCATGTACGCGGTCAGAGCGTGCAGCCCATCGGCGGGTCCTGCACGTTCGGGAAGGTGTGCCGGATCACCGCCCCGACGGTGTCGCCCTGTTCCTCGATCTGCGCCACGTAGATGTTCTGGATCACGTTGTTGGTCTTCGGGTCGATCCGGAACGGGCCGCGCGGCCCGGTGAACTCCACCTCGTGCATGGCCTTCACCAGCGCCGCCTTGTCGTCGGTGTTGCCGCCGGTCGCCTCCAGCGCGGACACGATGAGCCGGGCTGTGTCGTAGGCGGCGACTCCGAACTCCGACGCGTCGCGTCCGTGCTTCGCCCGGAACTGCTCCTGGAACGCCTTGTTCTCCGGCGTGTCGATCGACGGATAGTAGTTGAGCGCTCCGAGCGTGCCGAGCGCGTCGGCGCCCTGCTTCTTCACGTAGAGCGCGGAGTTGAGCCAGCCCGCGCCGGCGAGCTGCACCTCGCCCTTCATGCCGAACGCGCCCCACTCCTTGGTGAACTTGATGGCGGGCCCGCCGGCGAAGAACACGTAGACCAGGTCCGGATTGGCGGCCTTCGCCTGTGCGAGATAGGGGCCGAAGTCCTTGGTCTCCCCGAGCGGCGGATACGCCTCGCCGGCGATGGTGCCTCCGGCCGCGGTGAATCCCGCCTTGAACGTGTCCATCATCTGGTGCCCGGCCGCGTAGTCGAAGGCCATCAGGAAGGCGCTCTTGTAGCCCTGACCGGCCATGTAGGGCCCCATGTCGCGGTTGATCTGCGAGTTGGAGAACGACGTGCGGAGGATCCAGGGACTGCACAGCTCCCCGGTCAGCGGGTCGTTGCCGGCGTTGGTGATGAGGAGCGGGGTCTTCGATCCGTGCACGTAGTCGCGTACCGCCCCGGCGACGGCCGACGAGATGATGCCGACCACCATGTCGACCTTGTCGCGCAGGATGAGCGCCTTGATCGCCGCGAGGCCGGCGGTCGGCTTGGACTCGGTGTCCGCCTTCACCAGCGTGATGTTGCGCCCCGCGACCTCGCGGCCCAGGTCGTCGAAGCCCATCTCGAGCGAGATGTCCTGATCCTTGCCCAGTCCGCCGAAAACGCCGGAGTACGGCAGCAGCACTCCGATCTTGATGTCAGACTGCGCGCTCGCGGTGGCTGCCGCTCCGGCAAGCAGGGCGGCCGCAAGCGCGGCGACCATGTTTCGCTTTCCGTTCATGATTGATTCTCCCTCCGTTTCCCGGCTCCGGTCCCGGCGGATGCCGGTGTGCCGATTCGGCATTTTCGCCCGCACGACCGATGGCATGTCAAATGAATCGGGGTTCTGTCCGGCCTGCGTCGTCGACCGTACGTGGGAGGCGCCCGCCCGCGACGCATCCGGAATCCGGGTCGACAGGGCGCAGACACCGTTTCCGATCGTCGCTCCGGACCGCACCGGCTCCGCATTCCGCGGCAGTCGGACAGGCCCGCAAGGCAACGGGCCGGGTCCGTCCCGCGCAAGGCGCATTGTGATATGAGGTCGGCTCGCTCAGAATCGGCCACCTCGAACGACACGACACGGAAACCACCGCGATGACCGAGCCCACCAAGTACCTCCTCGACGAGGACGCCATTCCCGCCGCCTGGTACAACATCCAGGCCGACCTGCCGAGCCCGCCGCCTCCGGTGCTGCATCCCGGCACCCTCCAGCCGGTCGGCCCCGACGACCTCGCGCCGCTCTTCCCGATGGCGCTCATCGGGCAGGAGGTGTCCACGGAGCGCGAGATCGAGATCCCGCTGCCCGTGCGCGAGGTCTACCGTGCGTGGCGCCCGACCCCGCTCTATCGCGCCCGCCGGCTCGAGCAGGCGCTCGGGACGCCCGCGCGCATCTACTACAAGTACGAGGGCGTGAGCCCCACCGGCAGCCACAAGCCGAACACCGCGGTCGCGCAGGCGTTCTACAACCAGCAGGAAGGGGTCTCGCGCCTCGCCACGGAGACCGGAGCCGGGCAGTGGGGCTCGTCGCTCGCCTACGCGGGCGCGCTCTTCGGGCTGGAGGTCAAGGTGTACATGGTGCGGGTGAGCTTCGACCAGAAGCCGTACCGCAAGGCGATGATGGAGACCTACGGCGCCACCTGCATCGCGAGCCCGAGCGAGGAGACCAACGCGGGGCGCGGGGTGCTCGCCGAGCATCCCGACAGCACCGGCAGCCTCGGCATCGCGATCAGCGAGGCGGCGGAGGACGCGGCCACCCGCGAGGACACCAAGTACTCGCTCGGCAGCGTGCTCAACCACGTGCTCATGCACCAGAGCGTGATCGGGCAGGAGGCGCTCGCGCAGTTCGAGCTCGCCGACGACTACCCCGACGTCGTCGTCGGGTGCACGGGCGGCGGCAGCAACTTCTCGGGGATAGCGTTCCCGTTCATCGGCGCGAAGCTGCGCGGGGGTCGCGACGTGCGGGTGGTGGCGGTGGAGCCGGCGGCGTGCCCGTCGCTCACCCGAGGGAAGTACGCGTACGACTTCGGCGACACCGCGAAGATGACGCCGCTGGTGAAGATGCACACCTTGGGCTCGGCCTTCGTGCCGTCGGGCTTCCACGCCGGGGGGCTGCGCTACCACGGGATGGCGCCGCTGGTGAGTCACTGCGTGGCGCTCGACCTCGTCGAGCCGACCGCGTACACGCAGGCCGAGTGCTTCGAGGCGGGCGTCGAGTTCTCGCGCGCCGAGAGCATCATCCCCGCTCCCGAGGCGAACCACGCCGTGAAGGGGGCGATGGTCGAGGCGCTGCGGTGCAAGGAGGAGGGCACGAGCCGCGCGATCCTCTTCAACCTCTGCGGGCACGGCCACTTCGACATGCAGGCGTACACCGACTACTTTGCCGGCAACCTCACGGTCGATGCGTACGACGAGAGCGAGGTGGCGATGGCGCTGGCGGGGCTGCCGTCGGTGGCGTGAGAAGGGCCGGGCGCGAGGGATCGCGGTGACAGCGTTCGTTGTCGCCGCCGCACGGGCCACGGAGCTTCGAAGTTTCGGAATCCGACGCACACGTACCACCGGTGTCGGGCATCCGTCCCCGCCTAGCACCACCCACTCAACGGTGATCCGGGGAGATCCGGCCAGCGACGGACCCCGGACTCGTACGAACAGGACACGCAACGGAGACTGATTCATGGAAACGAGAGCAGCGGTGCTCTACGAGCCCAACCAACCCCTCGAGATCGAAACCCTGCAGCTCGACGAGCCGAAGGAGGGCGAGGTACTCGTGCGCATGGCCGCGGCCGGCGTGTGCTACTCCGACTACCACGTGATGATCGGGGAGTGGACGATGCCGCTCCCGATGGTGCTCGGGCACGAGGGCGCCGGGGTGGTGGAGAAGGTCGGCCCGGGCGTCACCCGGTCGAAGCCCGGTGACCACGTCATCCTCAACTTCCGCCCGAACTGCGGCCACTGCCACCACTGCGTGGTGGGCCGGCCGGTGCTCTGCGACGGCGTCGAGACACCGCGTTTCATGATGTTCGACGGCACCGTGCGTCTCCACCGCAACGGGCAGGATGTCCACCACATGACCCGCACCGCCTGCTTCTCCGAGTACGCGGTGGTGCCGGAGTCGGGGGCGGTGCCGGTGCGGCGCGACATGCCGCTCGATCGGGCGTGCCTCGTCGGTTGCGCGGTAATGACCGGGGTCGGCGCGGTGACCAACACCGCCCGGATCGAGGCCGGGAGCAGCGTGGTGGTCATCGGTTGCGGCGGCGTCGGTCTGAACGCGGTGCAGGGCGCGATGCTCGCCGGTGCGGACCGAATCATCGGGGTGGACCTGCTCGACAACAAGCTCGAGTACGCGCGCGAGTTCGGGGCGACGGACGTGGTCAACGCGGGCAACGGCGACGCAGTGGCGCGGGTAGTGGAGATGACCGGCGGCGGCGTTGACTACGTGTTCGAGGCCATCGGCAACACGCACACCATCGAGCAGGGGTACGAGATGTGCCGGCCGGGCGGCACGCTCGTCGTCGTCGGTATGGCGCCGGAGACCGACGACTTCAAGGTCAACGCGCTCTCGCTGCCGCGCACCGAGAAGGCGATCGTCGGCTCGTGGTACGGCTCGGCCCGACCATGGGTCGACCTGCCGAAACTCGCGGACCTCTACATGAACGGCAAGTTGAAGATCGACGAGATGATCAGCCGCACGTACCGGCTCGACGAGATCAACACCGCCTACGATGCACTCGCGACGGGTGAGGTTGCGCGGAGCGTGCTCGTGTTCGACTGACGCACCGCGGCATATCTGTTCCTGATTACCCTCGAATCTAAGTGGCATTTAGTATAGAATATCGCCATGTAATTCACTGATAGAGAAGGAGAATTCCATGGCCCGCAACCCGGTGCAGTTCCAGAAAGGCATCAGCCTCAACGAGTTCCTCTCGCTCTA
>JAJDUQ010000142.1 GCA_022826505.1 Gammaproteobacteria bacterium | reverse complement strand
CTGCTCCCAGAAGACCTTGTGCAGCGGCCACCAGAGTGCCGGATAGTAGGTGGCGTCACCATTCGCGACCGCCACGAAACTGGCCTGCATCTGGGCGACCGTCGGCTCCTCCACCTCGTAGCCAAGCTCTTCGAGACCCATGCCGACTATGTAAGTTTGAAAGAGCTCTTCCGAGACACCCTGATAGATCGGTTTGACTTCTGCCGCGGCCGCCGTGAACGGTGCAAGCTGAACCGCGAGAAACAATCCTGCCATTGTCAAAATTGATTTCCGCATCGTTCTCTAGCCTCCCTCGACGTCGGAGTAGTTCCTCTTCTGCCCTGCAGCCGACAGAGCGAATTGAGTCGATGTTATCCGCCGGCCAGATCCTCGACAAATGACGAATTCGCATCATCTGCATTCCTTGACCTCATCCTGAAAAGCTCCGCGCCTGACGAGATCAGTATCCGCAACCGCCGATCCATTTGCACGATTTCATCCGAGCACGGGCGAACGGGCGGGCGCCTCATGTCCGGGCGTGCCCTGGCCCGCATGGGACTCCGCGCGGACGTTTTGGGCCACTGTCGGTAGTGCCGCCAATCACCCGGATTGGCAATTGTTTCGCCGGCTCTTCTTGCGTTGCGGTACGCCGCGTCGGTGGCGACGGGTGGCCAGTGGAACGGCTACTCGTCCGATGCCTCGCGATCGGCCGGGGACGGCGGCAGCAACCGCTGAGCCGCCTCCAGGAGACGGTCCTTCCACGCAAGCCGATCGAGCCAGCGGTCGGGGATGCCGCTCAGGCCGTAGAGAGCCCCGGCGAGCTGTCCCGTCACCGCCGCTACCGTATCGGCGTCGTCGGCCAGGTTGGCGGCGAGCAGCACCGCGTTGCGGAAGTCGCCGGTGCGGGCGACCGACCACAGAGCGGCTTCGAGGGTGTGCACGACATACCCGCTGGAGAGAATCTCGTTCCTGGCACGTCCGCGCCAGCTACCGGCGATGATGTCGGCGATTGCGGGGGCTCCCTCGAACGGTCTCGGCACCAGAATATCGGCGCGCGGCGACCCGGTGATGGCGTCCGCGAGCAGCTCCGCGAACGCCCGGCAGGCGTCCACCGCTTCCTCGGCGCCGTGGGTCGTCCGGGACTGGTCGGCGGCGGTGTCGATGAGGCGCGACCGGTCGTTCCGGAAGCGCAGGGCGACCGGCGCGAGCCGCATCAGCGAGCCGTTGCCGGCGGTGCGCGGATGGGTGGAGCCGGCGAACGGGTCTCCGGTGCGCACGTACCGGTCGAGAGCCGCGCGGGTGGCGTTGCCGATGTCGAAGCAGGTGCCCGTGCACGAGTACTCGCCGTGCTGCCACCACCTCACGAAGCGTTCCATCAGGTCCCGGCAGTCCAGCGTGTCGGTCGCCGCCAGGCTGTCGGCGAGCGCGAGCGCCATGGCGGTGTCGTCGGTCCAGGCGCCGGGCGGCAGCGCGAACGGGCCGCCGCCCGTCATGTCCTCCAGGCGCGGCTGCGCATCGCGGGCGCGGAATTCGAGCGTGGTGCCCACGGCGTCGCCAATCGCAAGGCCAAGGAAGGCGCCGAGCGCCCGGTCGCGGACGGCGGCGGCGGTCTGCGACGGTGTGGACGGTGCGCGTGCCGAACATCGCGCCAGGTGGGCCTCCTGCGACGCGGTCTCGATGGCGTGTCGGGATCGCGCGTCGCGCACGCGACGGATCGCGTCCTCCGGGGACGCGCCCAGCTCCACCAGCAGGCGGGCGGCGACGGTTCCAGCGCGGCCCAGACCGCCCCGGCAGTGGACCAGCACGTCGAAGCCCAGTCTCAGCCGGTCTCGGATGGCCTCGCCGACGATCTCCCATGTGTCCTCGAAGTCCGGTCCCGGCGGCCATCCATCGGGGATCGGCGCGTGCCACCATTCCATGTGCCGGTCCCGCACCGCGCCGGGGAGACCGCGCACCGACAGGAGATCGAGCTCCTCGTCGGTGATGAGGCTGACCACCGCGGTCGCACCCCAGCGCTGAATCGCGTCGAGATCGGTGTCCAGATCCCGCGTCCAGACCCCGGTCATGCCGGCGGGATCGGTCTTGCCGGGGCACAACGTGATGCCGATGCGACCATGGCTGTCGCCGGGCGTTACTGCGGCGATGCGGAGTGGGTGGGATTCGCTGGTTCGTGTCGTCGGCATGAGCTGAATTCGTGCGCACGATCGGGGGCGGGCAGCGGAGGCAGTATACGGTTGGGACAACGAGCACGGCCGATGTCGTGACTCCCTCGGGGATTGGCGTCTCGCCGCACCACGAGGACCTTTGGCTCGCGTTCATGATTGCGGGCAGTTCCAGACCGTCGGGGTTTCCGAAGTCGCCATCGCGTTTTCCCCGTGGCCTACGCCTGATGTACCCTGCGTCCATTCCCTCGCGCGGGTGTTTTCGGCCACCCTCGGTGGTGCCATCGGGAACCTCGCGCGGTATCGTGCGTGTGGGTTCCGGCATCGAGCGAGCTCGCGAAGCGAGCGGCACCGTCCAACCAGTGCGGAGGGTCGTGATGACTCGCCTCTCGCAGAAGCAGGCCGGCGCCTACTACACACCGAATCGCGTCGTCTCCAACCTTGTTCGGTGGGCCGTTCGCGACGAGAGCGACCGGCTGCTCGACCCGTCCTGCGGCGATGGCCGCTTCATCGCCTCCCACCCGAACAGCGTCGGAGTCGAGCAGGATACCGAAGCCGTGGCCGTGGCGAAGGAGCGCGCTCCCGGCGGAACGGTCCACGAAGCGGAATTCTTCGCGTGGGCGGCACGCACCCACGAGAGATTTGAATGTGCGGCAGGCAATCCACCGTTCATTCGTTACCAGACGTTCAAGGGTGACGTGCGCAGGCGAGCGCTCGAGTTGTGCGCGAGCCTCGGTGCGAAGTTCTCCGGGCTTACCGCGTCATGGGCGCCGTTCCTCGTGGCGACGGCGAGTCTGCTGAAGCCGGGTGGACGCATGGCATTCGTTGTACCGGCGTCCATCGGCCACGCACCCTACGCCGCACCCTTGCTCGACTACCTCGTCGAGCACTTCGACGACGTCCGGATCACCGCCATCCGCAGGAAGCTGTTCCCGGAACTCTCGGAAGACTGTTGGCTGCTCCATGCGGACGGCTTCGGGAGCAGCACGACGGAGTTGTGCTTCTCCGTGCTCGACCACTTCAAGCCTTCGGCGGCGCCCTGCGAGACCACCCTGGTCCCCGTGCACGAGTGGCGTGGGTCGTGGAGCCGCCGTCTTCGACCGTATCTTCTGCCCGCGAAGGTTCGCGAGGCCTACCGGGCCGCTGCCTCCGATGCCGGCTCACTGCGATTCGGCGACATCGCTTCGATCGGAATCGGCTATGTCAGCGGCGCCAACGACTTCTTCCACTTCCGGCCGTCGGAAGCCGAGACGTGGAGCATCCCGAGTCGACTTCTGCATCCGACCGTACGAAACAGTCGGGTCCTGCCGGACGGCGATCTGACTGTTCAGACCGTGGACGGGTGGCGGCGCTGCGACGAGCCTATGATGCTCCTGCGGATTCCGAAGGACGCCGACTTGCCGAGGAATGTTCTGCGATATCTGGATACTGACCGGGGACGGCAGGTGCGCGGCGGATACAAGTGCCGAATGCGCACCCCGTGGTATTCGGTTCCCGACGTGCAGGTGCCCGACTTCTTCCTGACCTACATGTCTGGACGCGCGCCGAGCTTGGTTCGAAACTCCGCGGCAGCGACCTGCACGAACGCAGTGCACAGCGTTCGCGTTCGCGCCAGGAAGTCCGCGCGCCGGATCATCGAAGGCTGGGACACGCCGTTCGTGCGGTTGAGCTGCGAACTCGAGGGGCATCCCCTCGGCGGCGGCATGCTGAAGCTCGAACCGCGTGAGGCGACTAAGATCGTGTTTCCGGCTCCGGCCTTGGCATCTGAGCTGTCCGCGGCGGAAACGAAGGAGGCGGTCTCGACGATGCGCAAGTGGAGACACTATGCCGTCCAATAGCGACCAGCGGGCGGCAGGGACTCCGCGCGTGTGCCAATGGGTCAATCAAGCCGACGCCCTCGAGCATTTCGTCCGCTACGATGGGCCGACCCAGAGTCAGCAGCACATCAAGCCGCTCCACTGGTACGTCGCTTGCCGTCTCGTCCTGGAAGGCGGATTTCACCCGGATGAGATCAAACCCCGGCCGCCGTTCACCGTGACCAGGCAGCGTGGTCAGTATCTCCTCCACTTCGATCCAGGCACGGCGACCGGAGGCGAAGCGACCGTTCTCGGTGGATTGAAGACGAAGAACGTCGACGTCGTAATCAGCAAGGATGGACTCGGACCCGTCCTCGCCGTCTCGTGCAAGGGCATGACTGGCGCTTTCCGGAATCTCACCAACCGCATGGAGGAGACGATTGGCGAGTGCACGAACCTGCACATCACGTACCCGGCCCTCGTGTTCGGGTATCTTTTCGTCATCCGTGCCAACGAGGCGCCCGACGCGGCGGCTCCGGCGAATCCGCCTCCAGACGACCGACCGGTGCGGCCGATCGCCCCCAACGACGTTGCGCTTACGGAATCCCGCCGGCCCGTGGAGTCGATTGTCCGATTCCACTCCGCGCTTGGTGCCCTCACTGGACGTAACGGTATTCGGGAGGATGCCAGTCGATACGAGGCCATTTCCCTCGCGCTGATCGACACCAGTGACGGCGCTGTCGGCCAGCCGCTGTCGGAATTCCCGCCGCCGAACAGTCCGCTACGTCTCGAGCATTTCTTCGCGACCCTTTATCGGCGCTATGACGAGCGCTACGTGTACAGCGCGCCGGACCTCAAGTCGAAGACACGGCGGCTGGAGTGGTCTCCGGATTCCCCCGCCCTTGAATCCGACTCGAGCAATCGACTCGACTACGAGGTCAGGCATTTCGAGTAATCCAGTCACCAGATGCACCCGGTCGCCACGGCGATCTTGGCTGTCTTGGCGATCTTGGCGCCGAGGATGCGTGCGCCGTCCCCCGCGACCAGCGCTCCAGGCTCGGTCGTCCTTCTCCATATGGGAGTGCGAGACATTCGATCGATCCAGGCTGGCCGAGTCATTGTCGTCGTTTCCGGCCTCGCCGAGGTGACGAGATCCACAGCGTGGTCGATGGCTACCGCGCATCTGTGTCAGTGGTCCGAGTTGCGCCGTAAGCGACACGGCCGGGGAGCTCTCGAACCGCCCCGACATGGGTAATCGACACGCGCGGCTCATGCCTGGACATGCTCCGGTCGAATCGGTGTGCTCGGGCGATCGACCGGGGCAACTCCGGTTCCCACCAGCCCCGCCAGCTCCCCCACGGTGACGGGTTTCACCGGCGGACGAATGCGATAGTGACCCACCGCCCCCACGCCGGTGTGCCGGCGCTCCGCAAACATCTCGCTCACCACCGTCGCGCACATGCGGCCCTGGCACGGTCCCATGCCGCAACGGGTGAACGCCTTCGCCTGGTTGGGGCCCGGACATCCGTGGACAACCACTCGCTCGATCTCGGCGACCGTCACCTCCTCGCAGCGGCATACCATCACTGCCGGATCGGCCGGACGCCGCGTTGTCGGCGCGGGCTCGAACGTCAGATCCAGGAACTCCCGGAAGCGCCGGTGGCGGGCAAGCGATGCCCTGTGCGGCTTGGCGAGGGCGTCCCGCTGGTGTACGTGAATCCTCCCCAGGCGATACGCCGCCTCCAGCGCCGCGATGCGTCCGGTCTCCACCGCGGCCTCCGCGCCGAGGATGCGTGCTCCATCCCCCGCGGCCAGCACTCCGGGCTCGCTCGTCCGTCCCCATTCGTCCATCGCGGGGCGGAAAGCGTGCTGGCGGGCGTCCCAAACGTGGTCGAGACGCGCCGCGAGTGTGAGATGCGCGTTGGGGATGACGCCCTCGTGCAATAGCACGAGCGAGGCCTCCATCGACCGCTCCCGGCCGTGGTGCCGGAACCGCACCGACTCGACCCGGTCCCGACCCTCGATCGCGAGGTCGCATGCCTGCATGACCTCCACACCCCCGGCCGCAAGCGCGCGCCGCCAGCCAACGCCCTTGAACAGGGCGCCCGGCATCGCGAGGGCTTCCGGCAGGGTGCCGCCCGCGCGACCCTTCCAGCCGGGCGGCATGGTGAGCAACACCGCGCGCACCGGCGTCCCCGCGCGCACGAGCTGCCAGGCGACCAGATAGACCAGAGGACCCGATCCCGCGATGACCACGGGGACATCGGGAACGAGCCCCGAACCCTTGAGCAGCGACTGCGCGCCGCCCGCGCTCATCACTCCGGGCAGGGTGGCCCCGGGCACCGGCACCGCGCGTTCCTGCGCGCCGCTCGCGACGATCACGCAGTGCGCCCGGACGATCTCCGCGACGCCGTCGCGCAGAACTCCGAGCTCCAGCGGCGCCCTCGCGTCCTCTCGACGCGCCACCGTGCTCACTTCCCACACCGTGGTACGCGGCGAGTATTCGGCCCCGCACCCGCGGAACGCGCGAACGAGTGCCGCGCCGGCTGTGTAGTCCCCGCCGAGCACGCGCACCGTCTCCGGCCGCTCCGCGGTGACGGTCTCGACGTTGCGGTAGATCTGACCACCGGGGGTCGCCTGCTCGTCGAGCACCAGCACGTCGGCGCCGTGCTCGCGTGCGGCAATTGCGGCGGACATGCCGGCCGGCCCCGCGCCGATGATCGCCAGACCGACGGTCTCGTTCATTGCACCGCGCGGGATACCCGTACGGGCGGCGCAATCACCAACTGCACGCCTCATCGGTGCATCATCCGCGCCCCGCGCTGCCGCCGCACCCGCATGCCGGCCCGAACCTCCACCGTGCATGCCTGCCGGTTCGGCTCCCCGTCGATCTCCACCAGGCATTCGTGACAGTTGCCGATGAGGCACCACGGACCGCGCGATGCTCCGGAGACGGGCGTGGTCCGGAACACGAGGACGCCGTTGGCGAGCAGGGCAGCCGCCACGGAGTCCCCGTCGCATGCCTCGAAGGTCGTCCCCTCGAAATCGAACGCGACGGCGCCGGCGGTGTCAGGCAGCCTGCGGAACACCGAAACGGTCCGTTGAAAAGCAGGCCATCCCGCCGAGTATCTCACCCTCGACAACCCAGCGACTCACCTCGAGCGCGTGGTTCGCCGCGAGGGTGACGCCGCTGTGGCAGGTGAAGACGAAGGCGCCGGGATGCGTCTTCGACTGGTCGTAGATCGGAAACCCGTCCGGCGTCATCACCCGCAACGCGCCCCAGGTGCGCACCACGCGCAACGCCGCGAGACACGGGAAGATGCGAACCGCGCGATGCGCGATGTCGCGGCTGGTGCGGGCGAGCACCGAGGTGTCGAAGCCACGATCTTCCTGCGATGCGCCGAGCAGGAACGAGCCCTCGTCGGTCTGGCGTACGCCGAGGGTCGGATGATCGAGGAGCGGCTCGGCGCGCTCGGTGACGACGATCTGCCCGTGCTCGGGGTGGACCGGCACGTCGAGCCCGACCATGGAGCCGAGCGCCTTCGATCCGTGGCCGGCCGCGATGACCACCTTGTCGGCGGTGATCGTCCCGCGTCCGGTCCGGATGTCGAATCCCCCGCCGTCGAGAGCGCGGATGTCACCGGCGCGCGCACCGGTGAGATAGTCCGCCCC
>JAJDUQ010000121.1 GCA_022826505.1 Gammaproteobacteria bacterium | reverse complement strand
GGGGCGACTGGCTGGCCGGCCTCGCGCTGGTGCAAAGCAGCGGCGAGGGCGGCTATGCAGACAGCGGCACGGAAGGCGTGCGCTGCCTCCAACCTCTGGACGCGGAGACGCAGGAGGTCCTGTGCGGCGGGGCCGTGCGCGAGGGCGACGGCGACGTGGAGGCGTCGCTGACGGCGGCGGTTCCCTATGCGGCGCTCCAGGCGTCGGAGCGGCTGAAGCTCTGGGGCGCGGCGGGCGTCGGCACGGGCGAGGTCACGCTCGAGCCCGAGACGGGCGGCTCGCTCGGCTCCGACATCACCTGGACCATGGCGGCGGCGGGCGCGCGCAGCGACCTGCTGGCGGCTCCGAGGGAGGGGAGCGGCCCGGCGCTGGCCCTGACCATGGATGCCTTGTGGGCGCGGACCTCTTCGGAGAAGACGCACGAGCTTGCGGCGTCGGACTCCGACGTGACCCGGCTCAGGCTCGGTTTGGAGGGCAGCTACGGCATCGCCACGGCGGGCGGCGGCAGTCTCACGCCCAAGGTCGAAGTGGGTGCTCGCCACGACGGCGGCGATGCCGAAACCGGCTTCGGGGTCGAAATCGGCGGCGGCGTCGCCTGGAGCGACCCGGCGCTGGGCTTGAGCCTCGACCTCTCAGGCCGTACCTTGATCGCGCACGCCTCCGACGACCTCGAGGACCGGGGTTTCGCGGCCTCGATGGTCTTCGACCCGAACCCGGGCACCGAGCGCGGGCTGTCGCTGACGCTGCGCCAGGACTGGGGTGGACAGGCCGAGGGTGGGCTCGACGCGCTGTTCGCGACCGACCCGCTGGCCGACCGCGCAGGCGAAGCCGAGGCGGGGAGCCGCTGGCAGGCCGAGGCGGCGTACGGCCTCCCGGCCTTCGGCGGGCGCTTCACCGGCAGCCCGCATGTGGGCCTGAGCCTTGGCACGAGCACACGAGACTACACGCTCGGCTGGCGGCTGACGCCAGAGGTCAGGGCGAACGCGCCCGAGCTCTCCTTCGGCGTGAAGGCCACCCGTCGCGAGGGCGAAGGCGCGGCGCCCGAGCATGCGGTCGGAGTCGAGCTGAGGGCGCGTTGGTGAGGCACGGCGCGCACCGGTGATCCCATTGCGAACCCCGCGCGCGTCCCCGGCGGCTCGGCGGTGAGCCGGGTGGACGATGTTCGGCCGCGAGACGTTCATCGAGCGCATCGCCGACGACGCGATGGCCCCGCGCGTGCGGGCAGGCGACGTCGCCCCGTCAAGTTTTCCGCCTGCGAAGGGCGGGACCAACCAGAGGAGATTCGGCATGAGAATTCCAGCCCTGCTCGCGGCCGCGCTGCTGGCCGCGGCGCCCATCGCGAAGGCCCAGGACTACCGCGCGGAGATCATGGCGAAGGTCGTCGACCGCTGCTACGCGGCGACCATCCGCTACAAGCTCCTGGTGGCCCGCAAGACGCACCGCATCGACATCCCCGAAGCCACGATACTGCGGTCCCTCAAGGAGGAGGAACATACGGAGCGCCTGATCGCCTCCCTTGCCGAAATGGTCACGGGCAAGGACCGGAGCGACAGGATGCGGCTCTACGACATTGCGTACGTGGAGTGTTTTCTGGGCGGGGCCACGAAGGATTGACCGGTCGTTCGGTGAGCGGGATGGCCCGGCACCGCTCACACCCCCTGCGGCGGAGCCGATGAACCCTCATGCTCCTCCGCGCCGATCGGTGCGGAGCGGCTCCTTCAGGCGGCGCGCACGAGCGCGTGACGCTTGCGGCCGGCGGAGAGCTTGATGGTGGCGTCGGCGGTGAGGTCGCCCGACCCCACGGTGCCGGTCTCGTTCCGGAACCGCTCGTCGTTGACCCGGGCACCACCGCCGCGAATGAGCCTGCGTCCCTCGCTGTTGCTCTTCGCCAGGCCGGCTTCGCGCAGGAGTTCGTAGAGTGGGATGCCTTCGTCCAGGCGGGACCGCGCGATTTCGATGGCCGGGAGGCCGGCGGGCAATGCTGCCCGCCCCGACGCAGAGTCGGCCCGGGCAGTCGCTTGCGGCGAGGTTGCGGACAAATCGCCCCCCGCCGTCGGAGGACCGGCAGGGACGATCCCCTGCGGACCAAACGTGTGCCTCGCGGTCTCCGCGGCTGCTTCGGCCGCCTCGCGCCCATGACACAGCGCCGTCGCCTCGGTCGCGAGAATCGCCTTCGCCTCGTTGATCTCCGCGCCTTCCAGCGCCTCCAGACGCGCCACCTCGTCGAGCGGCAGCTCCGTGAACAGGCGCAGGAAGCGCCCCACGTCCGCGTCCTCGGTGTTGCGCCAGTACTGCCAGTACTCGTAGGAAGAGAAGCGATCGGAATTGAGCCACACCGCGCCGTCCGCCGTCTTCCCCATCTTGGCTCCGCTCGCGGTGGCGAGCAGCGGCGAGGTCAGCCCGTAGAGCTCCAGGCCCGCGACCCGGCGCCCGAGCTCGACCCCGCACACGATGTTCCCCCACTGATCCGAGCCGCCCATCTGCAACCGGCATCCGTGACGCCGACCGAGCTCCACGAAGTCGTACGCCTGCAGCACCATGTAGTTGAACTCCAGGAACGAGAGCGGCTGCTCGCGATCGAGGCGCTGCTTCACCGACTCGAAGCCGAGCATCCGGTTGACGGAGAAGTACCGGCCGTACTCGCGCAGGAAGGGGATGTAGTGGAGCGCGTCGAGCCACTGCGAGTTGTCGGCCATCAGGGCCGCATCATCGCCGAAATCCAGGTACCGCTCGAAGACCCGCCGAATGCCGGCGATGTTGGCGGCGATTTGCTCGTTGGAGAGAAGCTGCCGGCTCTTGTCCTTGCCGGACGGATCGCCCACCTTGGTGGTGCCGCCCCCCATCAGCGCGATGGGACGATGGCCCGTGCGCTGCATGTGGCGCAGCATCATGATCTGGATGAGGCTCCCGACGTGCAGCGAATCGGCGGTCGCGTCGAACCCGATGTATCCGGCGACCCGTCCGGATGCGGCGGCGGCGTCCAGCGCTTCGAGGTCGGTGCACTGGTGAAGGAAGCCGCGTTCGACGAGCGTGCGCAGCAGCTCCGAGCGAAGCGGCACCGTAGCGGCGGCCGAGCCGGGCGGCGAGGACGAGGATGCCATGGGCGTCGTGAGACTCGTTGCGTCCCGGAAGAGAGCAGGAGGCGGAGAGTATAGGCGCCATCTTCGGGCATGGGACGGCGAGTGCGTTCGCAACCCATGGCTCCCTTCGCGAATCAGGCGGCTCCTTGTCCCCAAATCCGCACGAACACAATCGCGGGTGCACGTCTCATTTATGAGATTCATGCTGCTACGCAGGCGCGTCGTTCCCAGAAGTCGTCGAAGCGGTTGCTCTCCACGGCGCAGCGCAGGGCGATGATGGCGTTGGCGCCAGCGACGGTCCAGCGCATCCCGC
>JAJDUQ010000191.1 GCA_022826505.1 Gammaproteobacteria bacterium | reverse complement strand
CTGCACGGGCGGGTCGCTGCCGTCGGGGGTGGGTTTCGCGCCCGTGACCCGGGTGCTGGCCGGCGTCGCGAATGCGGCGTTCCCAAAAACAACGTGCACATACACGGTCACCGACAGCTCGGACCCCGCCGTGACGGTCCGGCGGGCCATCGAGGTGACGGTCGAGTCCTTCCACCTGCCCGACACTCCCGAGAAGATCCGCTTCGTCGTCGGCACCTCCCGTTCGGTCACCCTCCCGGCTGCGAGGGGCGGTGTCGCGCCGTACATGTACGAGTTCACCTGCACGGGCGGGTCGCTGCCGTCGGGGGTGGATTTCGATGACGAGATCCGGGTGCTGGCCGGCGTCGCGAATGCGGCGTTCCCAAAAACAACGTGCACATACACGGTCACCGACAGCTCGGACCCCGCCGTGACGGTCCGGCGGGCCATCGAGGTGACGGTCGAGTCCCTTCACCTGCCCGACACTCCCGAGAAGATCCGTTTCGTCATCGGCGACTTCCGTTCGGTCACCCTCCCGGCCGCGACGGGCGGTGTCACGCCGTACACGTACACCTTCACCTGCACGGGCGGGACGCTGCCGTCGGGGGTGGGTTTCGAGCCCGCGACCCGGAGGCTGGCCGGCGTCGCGGATGCGGCGTTCCCAGAAACAACGTGCACATACATGGTTATGGACAGATCGGACCCCGCCGCGACGGTCTCGCGGGCCATCGACGTATCCGTCGAGTCCCTCGCTCTGCCTGAAATCACTCCCGCTCCGATCCGCTTCGTCATCGGCGACTTCCGTTCGTTCACTCTCCCGGCTGCGACGGGCGGCGTCGGGCCATACACGTACACCTTCACCTGCGCGGGTGGGAGGCTGCCGCCCGGGGTGAGGTTCTCGCCCGCGACCCCGGTGCCGGTCAGCACCATGCCGGTGCTGGCCGGCACCGGGGATGCGGTGTTCCGCGATTCGTGCAGGTATACGGTGAGGGACAGCTCGCGACCCGCCGAGACGGTCTCGGAGAACATCGAAGTGATCGTCGATCCTTTCGCTCAGGGGAGGTGGCGATTCCGCACGCGGAGCCTCGATCCGAGTGATCATCCCATCGATCGCGAGGACGACGAACCGCAAGAGCTCGTCATCCTGCCGCGCGCGCTCCCCGAAACGGGGTTCGCGGAGGATTGCGTGACTTACAGGCTTTCGGGCACCCTGGTCCCCGACCCCTTCGGGTTCGGCCCGGACTCACGCACGCTCACATATACGTACCCCGGTGTGGATCCCCTCTTCGATGCACCCACCACGCTCCGTTACGAAGTCCGTACCTATCCCAGGCCTGTTGGGGAGTGTCCTGACCCTGTGCTGCCGAATGATGCCCAGCTTGAGACCCAGGATGCCCTGTGCGTCGACATCTCCTACCGCGACCCCCCTCCCCGCGAGGACGATCCCAACGACGGTCTGCTCAGCACCGTTCGAGTCACCGTCCGTGACGACGCGTCCTTCGACGGCACGGAGTACCGGTGTCCGGATGCGGCCCCGCAGTCGGCTTCTTCCTCACACGGAGCGCTGTCCAACCCGGTCCACACGGCGCTGGCACCCGTCCACGCACGACGCGCCGCCGGTGTCGCCCATGCCGCGGTTCGAGACCGCGTGCGCGACTGGTCGCCCGAGTCGCCCGGGGCGTCGCACGGCTTCGCGATCACCCCCTCCGTCGAGTTCGCCTCGCTGTCGGGGCAGAGCGAGGGCTTCGACTACAGCGGAACCAGCGAGTCGGCGAGCTTCGGCGCGGAGACGGGAGCCGGTGCCTGGCAGGCGGGCCTGGTCGCGTCGTTCACCCACACCGAGCTCGACTACCAGGCCGAAGCGGCCTTGGCCGAACGGGGCTACCGAACCGGCGAGCACGACACCGAGATCCTGTCGCTGCATCCCTTTGCAGCATGGCACGCACCGTCAGGTGGGCGCTATTGGGCATCGATCGGGGCCGGAGCGGGGAACCTGAGTCACCGCGACGACCTGGGCTTCCGTTCGTGGTCGCGCTCGGATGTCCGCCTGTTCGCCTACGCCGCCGGCGCTTCCGTTCCCGTCGCCGACATGCTGTCCGGAGAGCTTCAGGCCGAAGCCGGCATCGAGTCCTTCGCGCTCGACATCGAGGGTGGCGGTCGGATTTCGTCCTCGTTGCCTACACTGAAAGGCCGTGACTGGCGCGCCGGTCTGACGTGGAGTGCGCCCGTTCCCGGCGCGCCTTCCGTTTCCGTGGCCTACCGGCGCCTGACGGGGGACGGGCCCGAGGGCGGCCGACTGGAGGCAAGGGGCGCGGTGTCCGCCGAAGGCATCTTCAATCCCCGCCTTGCGCTGCTGGCGAACGCGGAGGGCTCGTTCGGGCTCGGAGACTACGAGCATGATTCCTGGGGCCTCGGCGGTGGCGTCCGCTTCGCGCCCGGCGCGGCGCGGCGCGGCTTCGGGCTGGACCTCGACGTCCGCCTGACGTCCCCCGACGACGAACGCCCGGCCGGTGTCGGGGTGCGGAGTGAAGCAGGCTACGGTCTGTGGGGTGGGCCTTTCTTCGGTACCGTTCGGCCCTACGTCGGCTTGATCCGTCATTCCGGTAACGGTGCCCTCCGGCGGGCCCTGGGTGTCGACCTTCGCGACACGCCGGACTCGCGGATCAAGGTCGAGGTGTACGAAGAACCTCGTGATCGATTGCGAGCGCTCGTGTTCACGCTTCGCCACCTCTTCTGAGGCTCCCCGGAGCTACGCCCGGAAGCTCGCCGGGGCCGGGACCTCGACCGCGCGTTCCATCACCTGCCGCAGCGCATCGAGATATGCCTTGCCGGGACCGCGTTGCCGCCCCTCACCGGTGGCGGCCGCGTGCAACGCCGAATCGAACGGAATGGTGACGTCGGGGCGCCGTTCAGCCAGTGCGTATCGAATCTGGGCCTGCGACAGCGCGCCCCTGCGCATGCGCGGATGGCTCTGCACCAGTAGAGCCGGATGCTCGGAACCGAGCAGCGCCAGACAGTGCACCGCGGCGCCGATGCTGGGGAGCGTCGGCTCGTAGAGCAGTACGCGGGCGTCGGCACCCTGCATGATCGCGGCTCGCGCGTCCGGATCGTGCAGTCCGGCCACCAGAACCAGATGCGCCCGGTTGGCCATGAATTCGAGAAGGCACTTCACCGCCGGCGGGGACGGCGCTTCCGGCATCGCTCCGGTGCCGGGGTACGCGACCAGCGCGACGCCGGGGGTGTCGGTCGGCGCGCAGACGCTGTCCAGCAAATCCGGGTCGATGAGCGGATCGGGGTCGGACGGTCCGTCGGGATCGAGCGGTCGATCGGCGTCGGGTGCGCCGGAGTCCAGGGTGGCGAGCAGTGTCGTCAGATCGCCGGCCGGCTCGGCGCCGAGCCGGGCAGGGAGCGCTACCGAGCCGCGGGCCAGATCGACGACCGAGGCGGTCCGGCCGCCGGCCGCAACCCCGCGTGCAATCGCATCGACCAGAGTGGAGACACCGCTGCCCGCCGTGCCGGCGAATGCGATCACGCGACCGGCGTACAGTCGCTCCGGCAGATCGTCCAGGGCCGTCGCGCTCACCCCGCGCACGGCAGCAGCGGAGACCGGCTTCACCAGATAGTCGGCGAAGCCTTCCCGGAGCAGCGCCCGCGTGAGATGTGCGGTGTCGGTGGAGCCCATCGCCACCAGGACCGTGCCGAACGCGCAAACCGCGGTCAGCTCCCGGGCGGCCGTCTCCGGTTCCGGAACTCCGTCGAAATCCACGAAGACGAGCTTCGCGGAAGGCTCGGCCGCGAGCGCCCGCAGGGCAGCGCCGAAGCGACCCCGCTGGACCCTGGCTTCGTGGTTCGAAAGCCCTGCGCGCAGGGCCCGCTCGGTCTCCCCGTCGGCGGCGAACCCTCGTGCAATCGGGCGTTCGGAGGGTGGTGGAGACATTGCCGTATCGGCTCGCGGCGAGCGGCTCGGTGCCTGAAGCGAACCTCACGAACCGCCGGCGGCGCCGGCGGCGGTCTCGGCCGGGCCGGGCAGCTCGCGCACCCGATCCTCCACCCATCGCCGGTAGGCGTCCGACGTGGCGCCGTATGCCGCCACCGGGGGCCGGGCGGGAGCGTCGCACAGCTCGGCGAACGCCTTGCGGGCAGCAGCCGAACCGAAGTCCGGGCCCTCCGCGACCCCGGTCTCGCCAGTGCGAACGGCAGCGTGACCCGTCGTCGGGCACCCCTGGCGTGCCGCCTGCAGCGCGCGACGATGGGCCACCTCGTGCCGTGCTCGCTCCTTGATGCCGGCGGTCGTTCCGTTCAGCGGCGAGAAGAACTCGTGCTGGACGGCAAGGGGGCGCACGCAACCCGCAGCCAGAGCCGCAAGCAGCAACACCGCGACGACACGCCCGGCGGAGCGTGCGCGGTGCGGGAAGTCATGGATGCTCGGCATGGGATGCCTCCGAAGCAGCACGTCCGATTCGGCGGGTTCGAGTGCGGCGCGTTCCGCGGCGCGCCATACGGTGCCTCGCACACCCGTCGCACGACGGCAGTCCGTCCCGGCGACCGGCCGCGAGGCACCCGCCCCGGGTCCCGGACGTGGAAGGATAATCGAACATGCCTCCGCGCGCCGTCCGCCCCATGGCCGTGAAGGGACCGTCAGCCACAGTCGACGACTCGGACCGACCGTTCGGGAAACCGCGCCGCCCATGCCGCGTCCAGGGCGGCGGTCTCGCCGCCGGCACGTGCCCTGATGACATAGACTTCGACGACCGTCACGTCCTGGGGCACGGACCGGACCGGGTACCCGTCCCGACCCAGCGCCGCAACGCGACGGTGCATGTTGTCCGCGTTGCGGAACACCCCGAACGAGATTCCGTTCGCCAGAGTGCCGTCGTCGATGACCGCGACGTCGCGTATGCCCTGGCGCCGAATTTCGCGCAGCTTCGCCACTGCCGCCTCGCGGCTCGCCGCGGGCGGCAGATAGACCCGGTAGCTCCCCACGACCTGTCGCTCCTCGTGGCGGACCTCCACCACCTCGGCCCCGTACGACTGAAGCCACAACGCCGCATCGGCGACGGACCGGCGATCGGTGAATCCTCCGGCGTGCACACAGAAGGAGGCGGGCGTCGATGCGACCCCGGAATCCGGCTTGCGCTCGTCGGCCGGGTCGTCCTCGCGGCCTGGTGAGTTCCGGCCCGGCTCGCCCGACGAGGCGGCCGGCGTCTGCGCGAGCGCGAAGGCGGTGTCCATCGCCGGTTCCGAGCGGTGCCCGCCATCGGGCTCGAGCTCGCGGGCTCGCTCGTACGCGCCGCGCGCGAGCTCGGTGTAGACATCGCCGAGGTTCGCGTACGCCACCGCGTCCGGCCAGCGATGCAGCACTGCGAGCAGGCCGGTGCGGGCATCGTCGAGCCTCCCCTGCAGGGCATGGAGGACGGCGAGGTTGTTGTACGGTTCGGGCATGTCGGGATGATCGCGCCGGAGCGCCTCGAATACCTCGACGGCGGCGTCGAGCCGTCCGGCACGCGCATGGAGGATTCCGTCGAGCAGTCGGGCCCGAGGGTGGCCCGGCTCCCGCTCCAGCAGCGGAGCGAGAACGTCCCCGGCCTCGGCGTAACGCTTCTGCGATGCGAGCTCGAGAGCTCGATCGAGCTGTCCGTCACAGTGCGCGCCGGGCGCGGCGAGGAGTACCGCCAGCATGCCCGACGCGATCAGCGCCTTCTTCGGCCGCCTCACGTCCGTCGACCTCCCGCACTTGCCACGGCCGGGCGACCCGCGGCGTCGGAACGGTCCGTCGGACCGCGGCTCACACCTCGCCCTCGTCCGCGGCCGCGCCCCGGCGCCACCACGTCGCGGCGGGGCCGGAGCGAGCGCAGACTACGCGTTCTGATTCTCTCCATAGGGAGGCACCTCCGCGACCCAACCCGCGATCAGCCGATTGGCGACGGCGCGGATGTCTCCGTGCAAGCGCTCGGCGACGGCGGCGATTCTCGAGACATCCTCCGGGTTCCGCGCGTCCGGCACCTGCGCAGCGCCCGGCCATCCGGCGGCGGTACGGACCGTCGGACCGACCGTTGCGAGCGCCTCCGCCGCCATCGCGGCCTGCTCCAGTGCATTCGGCGGCCGTTGACCGTGCGCGCCGGCGTGTGCCCGCCGGATGCCATGGAGCGCCATCCCGACGTCTCGCGCGGCCTCGAGCATCTCGCGCTGGCTCGCCGAGAGGCGATGGTCGGCGGCAAGCGTCTCCCTCAGCGTCCACTCCCCTTCCTTGCCGGCGCTCCCGAGCGCCGTCATCCCCACGCCTGCCGCACGCGCATAGGCGAGGCCGAGGTGGAGCTGCTCCACCAGGCCGGCCGGCGTCAGGTACCCGACGGCCCCCGTTCCGGCTTCGGTTCCCCGATACCCGCCATCCGGCTGCCGCTGCAGGTCGAGCTGCATGCTCGCCGTGCGCGCGCCGTCGCGGGTCTGGGCGCCGGCGTCCATCAGCAGCGCGGCAGCCAGCCTCTCCAGCCACCGCGGGAGCGGGGCGCTCCGCCCCGATGCCGCCCGCCCCGACAGGGAACCAAGCGCATCGGCCGCCTCCTGGCTCCGAAGGCGCTCCAGCCCCTCGGCGACACCGGCGCCTCGTGCCTCTCCCACGCGCCGCCGGACCGCGCCCGGCACATGCCTTGCGGCGCGCACGAGCTCGGTCACCTGCGTGTCGAGCTTCAACCGTGCGGGATCGGAGCCGAGCTCCAGGGTGCTCGCCGTCGTGCCCTCCGGCACGGCAGCGGACCCGGTCGCGGCTGCGTGTCCGCCGCGGGTTGTTCCGCCGGCAGCGGCCCCGTGCGCCGCCTCGTCCGGCCGGTCGGCCCCTGCGAGCGCTCCGGTGCCCACTCCGGCACGCTGCGCGAGTGCCCGCAGCCAGCGGACCTCGCCCGCGTCGCAGGCGTGCAGCCGATAGGCGCTCATCGGCGCGTAGTGGCTCCGGCGCGGCGCGCACGCGCCGCGTGCGGTGCCGAGCCGGACCCCCGAGAGCGCGGCTCGCTCCTCGACGCTCTGCGTGTTCCATGCGAGCTCGAGGGTGCGCGCGAGACGCACCGACGGCCGCGCGACGGAATTTGCCTCGGGTTCGGCCTGCAAGTGCTCGTGCATCCGCACCGCGCACTGCGCGAGCGGACTCCGCTCGTCCGGCGCCGTCGCCCGATGATGCCGCCCCGCCTGGAGCCACCGCTCGACCGCATCGTGCACCGCCGTCGCCAGCTCCATGCCGAGGGTGGCATATCCCGCCACCGCCTCGGGACGGACGCCGGCATGGACTTCGCCGGTGCGATCGTTGCGCAGCAGATAGCTCTCGCCATCGGCTTCGATGGTGACCCAGTGAATCCACGCAACCGCGGAGCCCTGGCGCTCGACCCCGGCCGCGAGGTCGGCGGGCACGATGCCGACGTCCCCGATCAGCCGGTTCACGAGCACCTCCACCGGCTCGGGCAGACGTTGGCAAGCGCGGAGCGCCTTGCCCAGCCCGGCGCCGGTCGCGGCGTCCTCGAGCACCACCCAGTCAAGCGGGAATTCGGCGTCCAGACGTTCTCTGACCGCGCCGGGGAGCATCGCCACGGTGCGGGTGAAGAGTTCATCGGGATTCATGGGGTGACTCCTTGCCGCTTCTGGTGCCTCTGGTCGAAGGTCCGTAGCGCCCGCCGGGTCGCCGTCGGTCCGCGGCACGATGCAACGGACTTCGTCGAGACCCGGATTCGACCCGGGCGCCGGGGCCGGCGGGGCATGGTGAGAAGATCACTGGCTCGCGAACACGACCTCTTCCGCCGGGTCGCTGCCGCGGAAGATCCGCACCGCATGCAGCTTCGTCGCGCCCGCCACCTGCGCGGCCAGCAGCGCCTGCTCCGCTTCGGTGAGCTGCTTGCGCATGGAGAGGGCGTCCAGCCTCTGCTCGCGCCGCCGCCGCTCCTGCGAAGCGGAGAACGCCGCGGGCGGCAGCAGCATCTCCTTGAGCTCGACCGAGGTGCCGGCGGTGGTGCCGCCCGCGGTCTCCGCGGGCGGCGCGAGAGAGCGCACTGCGAGCGAGAGCGCACCTTCCCTCTCGCCGAGCACCAGGCGTTCACCCTGCGCCGGCGTGACCTCCAGCGTCGCGGTCGTCACCTCCGTGCGCTCGGGGCCGGGCCCTCCCTCCTCGCCTGGCGGAGCCGGCTCGACGCCGCTCCCGATCCGGCGGTCGATGGCCAGCACCCGTGCGTCTTCGACGATGGTGGTCGCGAACACGCCCGGATCGCCTCCATCGAGCGCAAGCGGAGCGGACAGGATCACGTCCACCCGATCGCCCGGATCGACGAGTCCCGCGTGACTTGTCGCGGGACCCACGCGGATCGTCACCGCGCGCCTGCCCGGCTCCAGTACCGCCGCGAGGAACCCGCTCTGGTCCGGCCCGACGACCGCCGCCCAACTGAGTGGTGCTCCTTCGCCGAGAGCCTCGCGAACCACGTAGCCGCGAAACGGAGAGCCGGCGGCGCCTTCCGGTACCAGGACATCTCCCCTCGCAATCGCATCCGAATCGACTTCGAGATCGGTCAGGTCCTCATCGCGCAGCAGCGTGCCGACCGGCAGATCCCGCGAGGCCGCGAACACGCGGCGCATGCGTGGCTCGGGCGCCGGCTCTTCCTCCTCCGCGACCGGAGCCACCTCGGCCTGCTCCGGTTCCGGTGCAGGTTCCTCCAGGTACGAGAGCGCGAGAAAGAAGACGGCGACCACGGGGAGCACTCCCAGCAGCACCAGCATGATCACGATGCGGTAACGGTGCATGTGCCGGCTTCTCCCGGTCTATGCGGCGTGCCCCAGCGCACGCGGAATCATGACGGCCATGGCAGGCGGCGCAATCGCAACCGCAAAGGGAAGGTTCGAGCGCAGCCGCCGTGTCCTCTCGAAGGGCAGGAGCGCGAACAGGCTCAGGAAGAGGGCGCACGCGCCGATGCCCAGCAGGAACGGACCGAGATCGGCGGGTCCAATCCACAGCCCGGCAATCGCGATCAGCTTGCCGTCGCCCGCGCCGAAACCGCCGCTCAGATGGAGCGCGAATCCGGCGACCAGCAGGACTGCGCCGATCGCGAAGTGCGCCCACAGCACCGCCGGCGGACCAACCGACCCGGCGACCGCGTACACCGCGAAGAGACCGAGCAGGGCGAGGGGGATGACATTCGGGATCCGGCGCGAGCGCAGATCGCACACCATGCCGGCAGCGAACAGCCCGCAGGCGATCCACACCATCGTGTCTTCCATCATCCTGCGCTCCTCGACCGGCGCGGCATCGCGAACCACGACGCTGCGGCACGTTCGCTCCAGGCGCCGGCACCGGCGGCATGCACTGTCCACTGTCGCATTGCGCCGCAACGCGAGGGGCTGTCCGGCTCGCTCCCGTCCGGTCCACCGAGCCGGGGTTCCGATACGTGGATGCGGTCTGCCTTTCCGGGTCCGATCCCGCACCAATTCAATAAACTAAGCGGTATCACTTGGTGTAAGGTGTCAAAATTCACATTCAGTGTACCGACGCGTGCACAGTTGCGCCAACGGACAGGGAACTCGCAATCAGGAACCGAGATCCGCGGATCGCATGATTCGAGACCGCGGATGCGCTTGGTGCTCGACATCCCATGATGATCCGAACAGTCCGGTCTCTGCGCGACGTCCACCTCCTTCACGGATTCGTCGCTCGCCATCGGCCCGGCGGAAGCAATTGAAGCCAGTGTGGCGCGAGAGTTCAACGGCATAGGACGCGGCGCAGTGCCGAGGAGCCCACGAACTTCGCTCGCGCGCTGCCTGCGTACCGCCGCGGTGGCGGTCTCCACGCTTGCGCTCGGCGCCTGCGCGTCCTGGCAGGCACCGATCGGCACGCCGGATACCGATCGACTGCTCCGGAACAGTCTCCCGGTGGCCGCGGCCGCCCTGGGCGCGGGACAGCTCGATGTTGCGCGCAAGCTCTACCTCTCGCTCGAGGAGAGATTCGAAACCGCCCCGCAGCCCGTGCTCGGGCTCGCCTACATCGCATTCGAGAGCGGCGACTTCGCCCGTGCCCAGCGGCGTTTCCTGCAGGCCGCGGATCGGGCGTCGGAGGCGCCGGCGATGCAGGCGGAGGCTCTGCTGGGCGCGGGCCGCACCGCGCTCCTGCGCAATCGGCCGCAAGCGGCGCGGCGGCACTTTCTTCGCGCGTCTTCGTCCGGACACGACACCCCGTCGTCGGCCTGGATCGCCAACGGACTCGGGGTCGTCGCCACCCTGCGCGGCGATTACGAGAGAGCGGAGACGCACTATGCGGAGGCACTGCGGCGTTCGGCCGGGCATCCCCGCATCGCGGCGAACCATGTACGCATGCTGATCGCGGCCGGCCGGATCGACGATGCCTCCCGAGTCTACGCGGAGCGTCCCCCGACGTACTGGTCCCACGACGACGGTCCCGCGCTCTCGCTTCTCCTCGCGGAAGCGCGCCGGGAGCGATTCGAGAAGGCGTTCGCGGAGCCCGCGGCGCGGGGGCGGGATGCGCGTCCGGAGACCTCGGACATCGGAGCCGGCGCCACGCCGCGGCAACGCGGGCGCGCCGAGCCGGACCGTCCGGATCCCGTGCCGGCACCGGGCGCTCTCGATCCGGACCTGGCGATGCGCCTGGACGTGCCCCGTCCTGTGCCGACCCGGCCGAACACGGACACCCGCCTTCCAGACGGAGCCACACCCCCGGAATCTTCGAGGCTCGCACTTCGTCTCGACCATTGGCCCAATCCCCCGCAACCGGTGCCCGCAGTGATCGATACCGCTCCGGAGCCGGCGACCGGAACCGCAGTCGCGCAGTCCGGTCCACCCGCGCCCGTCCCGGGGCTCCCGGAGTCCGGAGACCCCGCGACGCCGACGTCGCCTGCCCCCTTCGCGGCCTCCGGCAGCGCCGAATCGCAGCCGGTTTCCGAGCCCGCGGCCCCTGTCGGCGCGATGCTCCACCGCTCCTCGCGGCCGACCCTTGTCCTCATGCTCGGTCAGAGCCGGAGACTGCACCTCGACCGCGACGCATCGTCGGTTCTGGTCGCCTCTCCGGAGGTCGCCGACGTGCGGTTGCTCGCGCCGGACGTGGTCTACGTCATCGGCAAGGGCGTCGGGCGCACTTCCGTCGCGGTGCTTGACGACAACGAGCGGGTCGACGAGTGGGTGGTATCGGTCGTGCTGGATCTGGAGCCACTGCGCGCGGTTCTGGCCGGCGAGCCGGACCTCGGCGAGGTGCGTGCCCGGCGTCTGGGGCGCGGGGTGACGCTGTCCGGGGAGGTCGATTCCGCCGCCGCCGCCGACCACGCTCTCCGACTTGCCGCCGGTGTGCTGCCGGAGGGTGTGCCGCTCGAGAACGACCTGCGGATTGCGGCTCCGCAACAAGTCAACCTCGAAGTCCAGATCGCCGAGGTTCAACGCTCGGTCACCGAGGATCTGGGGGTCAACTGGGAGTCCTTCGGCATCAGGGGATCGACCCGGTTCGGGTTTCGGGTCGGACGGCTGCCGGCACTGGACGGCGGCAGTCCGGGACCGGCTGCCTTCCCGCCGGTGACGATCGACGGCACCCCGGCGTCCGCCGTCTTCCTGGGCAGGGACGGCTCCACAGGGCGCTTTCGGGCCATGATCGATGCCCTTGCGACCGCCGGTCTTGCGAGCGTGCTGGCGCGGCCGAACGTCACCGCGGTCTCCGGCGAGTCGGCATCGTTCTTCTCCGGCGGCGAGTTCCCGCTGCCCACCGGGTTCGATGACGGCGTTCTCGTCTTCACGTACAAGAAGTACGGGGTCCTTCTGGACTTCGTGCCCACCGTGGTCGATTCCGGCCGGATCGTGCTGACGGTCCGTCCCGAAGTCTCGGAGCCCTCCCGGAACGAGTCGGTGACCGTGGTCGCGGGAGTCGACGTGCCGGTCATCAACGTGCGGCGGGCGGAGACCACGGTGGAGGTCGCCGACGGCGAATCCATCGTGATCGCCGGGCTCTTCCGGAACCGGGCGAACACGGTGGAATCCGGAGTGCCGGTGATCAAGGACGTGCCGCTGCTCGGAGCGCTGTTCGGGCACACCTCCAACCGATCCAGCGAGCTCGAGCTGATCGTGGTCGTCACCGCCCGGCTGGTCGAGGCGCATGCGGGCTCCGGCGATACGGAAGAACGGCCCGCGACTCTGACGACGGACGGCTATCACTACTGACCGTCGCACCCCGTCGATGAGCCCCGCATTCACCGAAGCGGCTTGCCGAGAAGCCTGGTCGCCGGGCGACATCGAAACGCCGGCGCCGACGCGGCCGATCGCGGCGCACTCGACCTGAACCCCATGCCGTGCCGCGGCACGGCCGGTGACCGACGTGATCGTGTTGCCGGCTCCGTGGCCGGAGAATGGGAGGAGCAGAAACGCCATGCCCAGGAGTATGCCGGCGCCTCCACCCGTCGAGAACGCTCCGGCCCCGGTCGGCCTTGACCTCCCGGACTCTTGCCCGTGACCGCCAGTCGCCGGAAGCTGACGTACTGTCGCCGAGGAAGGGCAACCAGGCCATCGTCGTTCCGGTGGTGGACCGCGGGAGCGGCACTTACCGATTCACCGTACAGTCCGGCGAAATCGATCCCGACGCGGTGGCGCACGCGAGGAAGGGCACCAGGTCCGAAGGCAGCGCCGGCTTCACTTGCGTCATCTCGGGCGCGCCGATTTCCGGCGACAAGATCAGAGTCGAAGGCAGGGCGGGACGCTTGGGCGCTCGGCTGATGGCGGTGGTCGCGGAAGGAAAGCGTGGGCGGATTTATCTGGAGCCGAGCGGAGAGCATGCACGTCTCCGTGAAACCGGACAATCGCACACCAGTTCGTTGACGATCGCCCCCGACGAACTCATACTCGGACAGGTAAGTAAGAACTACGCCAGGTAATGCTCATGTCCGTTACACGGGACCAACTCGTTCGCAACGCGGCGGCGCGGGGAAAGTACGCACCCCTCTACCGTCATCTCCTCTCCGCCCGCTCCGAGCGGGAATGGCGGACGACGTTTGGTGAGCTCGAAGCGATTCTGGGCTTCCGTCTTCCCGATTCGGCGCGCCTGCACCGGCCCTGGTGGTCCAACTCGAAGAAGGGTAGCGGACACAGCCATGCTCTTGCCTGGCAGGCGGCGGGATGGCGAACGAGAGAGGTGAACATCGAAGCGGAGACGCTCGTGTTCGCCCCCTCGTCTGCGTCTTCCGCGTTGGACGGACCACCGGTGCGGCGGCGGAGATTCTCCATCGAGGAGATCCTGCCCCCCCACGATCCGGGTCCCTGGCCGGAAGGCTTCACGGCGAGCCGCGAGCAAATCTATGACGACATGGGGCGCCTGACCGGAGGACCCGAGAACGCATCCGGCGACAACCACTGATCGGCATGTTCGTCGATACCAACATTCTCGTGGCAGCGCGTTTCTTGACCGCCCCCGCCCATGTGACCGCCTGTCGCTGCCTCAACCGTATCGGCAACACCGGTGAAGCCCTGCACATCAGCCGGCAAATCATCCGCGAGTACCTCGTAGCGGTCACGCGCCCGCAATCCTGGTCGGCGGCGCTCGCCATCGACGACGCACTGGAGGATGCAGCGAGGCTGATGTCGTCATTTACCGTACTCGAGGATGGACCGAACGTCATGGCGGCGTTGGCCGTGCTCTGCCGAGAGGCTCCGGTCGCCGGGAAGCAGATTCACGATGCCAACATTGCGGCCACCATGCTGGCGCACGGCGAGCGACGACTGCTGACGCTGAACGTCAAGGATTTCCGGCGCTACGGAGAGCGGATCGAGCTGGTCGACCTGGAGAGAGCGGCGTGAGCACGAATACCGGCGAATCCGAACGAGCCCGTGCGGCCAAGCTAACGAGTCGAGGGGGTCTGGAAGCGCTCCGCGTCGGGCTCGCCCCCTACGTCGCCAAACACATGTGCGACCGCCATGGCCCGAACTGGCGCCACTACGCGAGCCGGGCACGCCGGGATGAATCCGGAGGAGAGCTGGACGTCTATGCGCTCCTGAAGACACTGCTCGATCAATGGAGCGATCTCTTTCGACACGACGCACGACTGCAAGGCCGGAACCGACCCGGGCCCGAATCTCGGTGAGTTGGTCCGCATGTTTCCGGCGCTGCAATTCACGCAGACCGTCCCGTACCACTTCACTGGCGTTGTTATAGGTACCGGATTCCACCAGATCGTCCACAAACTTGGCGAGATAGGGCGTCAGGGCGACCCAACTGCACTCGAAGCTCCGGCGTCTTCGCCCTCAACCCCGACTCGTAGGAAAGGCCGGTAATCTCGGCCGCTTCCGGAGTGAGCGCGACCAGGTCGTCCCGGTTGAGAGCGCGGAAGTCGCTGTACCCCAGCGCGCGGGTGAGCGCCGCGATCTGCCAGCGCACCCCGTCGAGGAAGCGATGGATGTTGTGCGACTCCGCTTCCGGGTCGTAGCGGCTCTCGTGCTCGGGGTCCTGCGTCGCGATACCGGTCACGCACTGCCCGATGTGGCACCGCATGCGCTCGATGCATCCGCCCGCGATGATGGCCGAGGTGCCGAACGCCACCGCGTCCGCCCCCAGGCACAGCGCCTTGACCACGTCGACCCTGTCGCGAATCCCGCCCATCAGCACGAGCTCGATGTCCTGGCGGCGCCCGATCTCCTCCAGCGCGTCGATCGCCTCGATGATGGCATCGGACCAACCGCTTGACCAAGCCGATGCCGGGGCTACCCTTGTCCCTCCGGCGGGAGTCCACCTCCGCTGCGGTGGGGATTTCCGGCGCGGAGCGGGCAAGGAGCAGGATGACCATGACACGACGTGTAAAGATCGGGGAGGCCAAGACCCACCTGTCGGCGCTGCTGGCGGAGGTGGAGGCGGGCGAGGACTTGGTCATCTGCAGGGGTCCGGCGCCGGTCGCCCATGTGACGCGGGTCGCCGGCGAGGACGAGCACGCTGCGCTCAGCGCGACCCTTCGCCGTGAACGGGCGAAGCAGAAGGCGGTGACCACAGCCGAGATTCTGTCCTGGCGTCACGAGGGACACGCGCGCTGATGGCGTTCATTCCCGACGCTTCGGTCGCAATCGTCCTCCGGACGCTGTCGGTGACGAGCAACTCCCTGACATTCTTCGTTGCGAATTCTCAACCGTGTCGTAGTCTCGTTGATTGCGTGACCGATGGGTGTGTGAGTTCGCCGTGTGCGAGGATCGTCGCCTCGTGCGCTGAGGCGGGACACGCCCATGAGAATCGCAAACGTGGCCATCCGCGGCATGAACAGGTATCGATCCAGGGTCCGTGACTGGCTGGAGAAAAGACGACCGGACGTCTTGACGCTGCAGAAGATCGGCCTGAACGAGGAGTTCTGCGAGAAGGGATTCCTCGAAGTCGGCTACTGGAGCAAGTACGTCGGCGGCAGATCCGGTCCCAGATCACCCGTCGGCGTTGCCATACTGAGCCACCGTGCTCTGCCGCAGCCGAAAGTGTGCGCCCGCGGGCTGAAGGGCGCGAAGCAAGGAGAATCCGGATTCCTGACCGTGGACATCGGCGGCCTGTGGGTCTCTTCGGTCTATGTCCCGTACTGCGAAGAAGGCAGGGTTGCATGGCTGAAGCGCCTGCGGGACCACGTCCGCGACGAGGCTTATCACCGCCGGGACAGCGTCCTGTGTGGCGACTTCAACGTCAAGTTCAAGGCCGACGGCCCGCGAGGGTCGGGCTACACCCACAAACACGAGGATGCACTGAAAGAGCTGATGAGCTTGGGATTTTCCGATCTCTACCGCGCGACGTATCCAGACCCCACCAAGCATCCCGGCCGCACGTGCGATTACTCCAGAATCAACCCCAAAGTCACTGCCCGGCTGCATCTGGCTCTCGCAAGCGCGAGTTTGACGCAACGACGTCAGGACGTCTGGCTGGACGTCGATTCACGGCCCAGGGACGACGCTCCGCCCCTCGTCGTGGAGTTCGGCCGGGGCCGTGCTCGTCACGTCGCCCGGCATCTCGAAGTCCGGCGCCGTCCTTGAGGTCGGCACCCAGCCGGAATGGGTGATCGAGAGCTTGCCCTGGTCCGCGCCGCCCTGGATTACGTAGCCGGTCACGCTGATCGACGCCACTCAAGAGGTCCAAGGGGGCGGGTTGGTGCGGCGCAAGATCGGCGCGAGTGCACGGAGTGCCTCGTCGACGGACTTGCCATCGGGGAACACGTCGAGAAGATCGGGAGAGACGACGACGACGTTGGCGCCTTGCGCGTATCGCCGTGCGGTGACGCCTCGGACTGCGCCGGAAAAGTCATACTCGGGTCGCATCGTGTCGCGATCTTCCGTGGGAGTGTCAGGTGTCTTGCTCATAGTGTTTCCTCTCGTTGCGGGTGGCTGGCCGCGCGCTGATGAGTCGTGTCCGAGGCGGCCGCTCGGCGTGACTCACCATGAGCAGCCGCCCCGTGGACGATGCGCCCAAGGCGAGATAGCGTTCCTCACCGACGGAATGGTCGGGATCGTGCATCAGCATTGCGAGCGGTCGGCGAAGATGGTCGATGCCTCGCGAAAGGAACGTGTTGGGGCTCGATCTCTCGGGAGCGCGGCGTCGGCGCGGGGATTGCGACGAATCCCGGTTGCCCTCCAGATAGTGCCGCACGTAGTACGCGGCGCGTTGCCCGTGCTGCATCGCCATTACGATGGAGGAGCCGCCGAACGCGCCGTCGCCCGCCGCGAACGCCTTCGGGTCCGAGGTCCGCATCGAGTCCCACTCGGTGCGGACCCGGTCCGGCTCCGTCATCTCCACCCGGTCTGAGCTCCTCCACTCCACCACCCCGCACTGCCCCTCGCCAACCCCGCATCCAGTCGCGGTCAAGGGCAAGGACGGGAGTGATGACCTTCCGTTGCCAACCTCTCCAGGTGCTCATCGAGATTCATCCGTCCATGGAGGATTTCGACGACTTCGAGCGTGTCCGGTTTCTCGCGCAGGATCAGGAAATGTGATCCCTCGCGGTAATACGTGAGGCCGGAGGCATCTCTGACTCCCTGCATCAAGAACTCGCAGCGCCGCGCTCGCGGGCCTGTCCCCGCGGCAAGCGCCTCGATCCGCGCCACCAGTTGCGCGGTATACGCATCGGCTTGCGCCTCACCGAAGCTCTGGATTGTGTATTCGAGTATGTCGGCAAACCGGGCGAGAGCGGCGGGAGCGTAGATTACCGCCTTCACTTGTTGCCGAGCCGTCGCTTGACCTCCGTCAGGACACCGCCGAGGACCTCGGCAGGGGGTCCGCTTGGGCCTTCGCCCCGATCCAGTTCGTCGAGGCCAGTGCCGACCCGAGCCCGAATCTCGGTGAGTTGGTCTGCATGTTTCCGGCGCTGCAATTCACGCAGGCCGTCCCGAACCACTTCACTGGCGTTGTTGTAGGTACCGGATTCCACCAGATCGTCCACAAACTTGGCGAGATGGGGCGTCAGGGCGACGTTACGACCATGAGCGGTCGGCATGTTCCATCCTCTTCCCGTCTGTCCGATGAGATGATGCTAGCAGAGGGGTGTCAAGGTGTGACACCCCTCTGCCGATCTCCGTGTGCCTGCGCCCGGGAAGATCGACCATGACTGGGTGGCCGCGTCACGGTGTGGCATGGAGACGCTTCACGCGCGCCTCCTGTCTCACCGCCTACGGCGCAAGCTATCTGGCGCTCGCGATCCGAGAGGGTTGTGCGCTGGCGAGTCTGGATCGGCGTCTGAACGAGGCTGCGGCCGCCGAAGGCGTGCTGCCGTTCACCCGATCTGTCCCCTTGCATCAAGCCCAATCCGCCATGCTGACTGGAGGGTTGTGCCATGAGACGGTTCAACCGGCGCTCCTGGCCGAGGAGATCGTCGAACCGTCCAGAGACTGATCGCCGGATCGTCCTCCGGACGCTGTCGGTGACGAGCAACTCCCTGACATTCATCGTTGCGAATTCTCAACCGTGTCGCAGTCTCGTTGACCGTGTGACCGATGGGTGTGTGAACTCGCCGTGTGCGAGGATCGCCGCCTCGTGCGCTGAGGCGGGACACGCCCATGAGAATCGTCTTTGACCGGCTCTACACGCTTCGGAACCAGGTCTTCCATGGCGGAGCGACCTGTGCCGAAGGGTGGGGCCAGGCCCAGGTGCACGATGGAAGCCGGATCATGGCGTCCCTCGTTCCGGTGGTTCTCGCGATCATGCAGGCCGATATCGACCGCGACCCCGGTACGGCGGTCTGGGGGACGGTCGCCTATCCCCGCATCAACCTGGTGCGGGAATAAGGAATCGCGTGCCAGGCCTATCCTGTTTCCGGGATGCTGGCGGGATTGGCTTCCGGGCGGGGCAGCCACGTGTCGGAAGAACACCATCACAGATCATGCCTACATCATCAGGTTGACAAAAGTTGACAGGGTAGCCAAGCTCCGCATCATGGAACGAGTGCTCCGAACCGAAGCGATCGGGGACGCGATGGCGGCCTCGGGCTTGAATCAGGCGGCGGTAGCTCGGGAGCTGGATGTATCCCGCGAGGCGGTTTCCAAGTGGCTGAAGGGGCGGTCCACGCCTCGGCCGGACAAGCTGCTCAGGCTCGCGTTGCTTCTCGATCTCACCCTTGACCAGATGGTGGCACGGGTGCCGGACGCGGCCGATCCGGTCGTGGCGTTCCGAAAGATGGGGGCTCGCAAGACCACCGAAGCCCATATTGCGCGTGCGCAGAAGATGGGAAGGCTGCTCGAGCCGGTCGTACCCTTCCTGCCGTTCGATGAACTCGTCGTGCCGCCGGTGCTCAAGGAGCCACGACTGGCCTACGAGTATGTCGAACGGGTGGCCGGGGCGATTCGGGCGGAGATCGGGCTGGACGCGTCGGACGTGCTCGACTTCGAGCATCTGATCCACCGATTCCGAGAACTCCAGGCGGTTCTGATTCCCGTGCTCTGGGGTGCCCGGGACAGGCACGAGAATGCGCTGCACATCCATCTTCCCGAATCGGCCACCACCTGGGTGTATCTGAATCTCGACAGCGAGGTTCACGACTTCAAGTTCTGGATGGCCCACGAGCTTGCGCATGTTCTGGCCCCCCGGCTGCATGGCGACAAAGGCGAGGACTTCGCCGATTCGCTGGCCAGCGCGCTGCTCTACCCTCGGCAGGCGGCCGAAGCAGGCTACCGGGACGTGAGAAGCCTCCGCGGAGGCGGTGCCCGCATGAACGTAGTCAAGGGCATCGCTCGGGAGCTCACCATCTCTCCGATTACCGTCCACGAACGTCTCCGGTGTTACGCGGAGTCGGAGGGGCTGCCCGTGATCGATCTCGGGAACGCGATCTATGGCGCCGCGAGGAACGTCAACCGCGAGTATCGGACCGTCAGCGAAGCGTTGTTCGGCGACGGTGCACCGGAACCGCCGGAGTACATCCGCGTGAGCCGGGAGCTCTTCGAGAGTCCGTTCTACGACGCGCTTGCCGCCTGCCTGGGAGAACGTCCCCGCTCGGCCGGATATGTGCAGTCGGTTCTGGACATCCCCCTCCTCGACGCAAAGGCAATCCACTCGGAGTTGGTGTGAGTGGCGCAGCGAAAACTGCTGCTCGACACCAACGCATACCTGCGTCTGGCGCGGAGCATTCACCCACTACTGTTCGTCGAGTTCGGGGAAGACCGGACCTGCCTCTACCTCATCGAGGACTTCGAGCGGGAGTTCGCCCGTAGCCGGCGACTGCGCAGCAAATTCTCGTGGGTTGATGAACCCGAGTACCGAGACAATCGTCAGATCCGACTGCAGATTGGCCGGAAACAGAAGAGAGCAATTCGTACCGCTATCGACTTCATTGGGGATCAGGTGGACGCGGACGCTCTCGGCGTTTCGGTGGTCGATGTCTCCGTTCTCAGCCACGCGTACGTTCTGGGCATCAGCGTCGTTACCGACGACACGGACATGCGTGCGCTGGGTTCGACCTTTGGGATCGAGATCAGGAGCACGCTATCGCTGCTGCAGCTCATGCTCGACGCAGGACACATCGATTATGCGAGGGTTCGACAGATCGCGGCGTACTGGCGCCATGAACGCGATCTTCCGGCGAAGTTCGGGCGGGACTACCGAAAGTTGTTCGGCGAATCGCCCCCGTAGTCGGTTCGCCGCGCACGGCACCGGGCGGTCAGAGGCGCCAGTCGAAGAAGTTCCAGACGAGCTGGAGGCCAGTTCAGGGTAGTCGAGGCGTCCGCAGCCGCGGGGCAGTGCAATGTGCTGACTACGCCGCCCGTGTCCCCGCGAGCGGGATGCCCGTGGCCGCAGCAGTGGCCCGGGTGACCGAACGCAGGTCCTCGGGTTCGATGTTGCGGGCGAGTTCGGGCGTAACATTCTTCGCCATGAGCTGACCGCCGAGGCCGGGCTTCGCACCCTGGGAGATGTAGCTCTCCAGGCCGTCCGCGCGGTTCATGTCGTGGATGTTCCAGCCGAGCCGCCCACCGAGCATCTGGAAGATGAGCTGGCTCGCAGCCCCTCGCTGCGCGTCGCTCATCCCGCCCTCGCCGGTGTTCTCGTCGATGCCCGAAAGGATCGAGGCGAGGCCGACTGCGCGCTTGGTCGATGCGCTGAGCGCCCCGTAGCTCATCGGCGCGATCATCACCGGCATCGAGAGCTTGAGAGGGTTGGCGCCGTTCAGGCCGCCGATCTCAGTCGCGAGAGCGACTTTCGACACCGGGTCCGCGTCGGTGCCGGCCCGCGAGACATCGCGCCGGAACCCGAGGTCGGCAAGGTGCGGGAGGGGGCGCCACCACCCACCTCGTCGAGCATGTTCTGTCCCAGCACCCGAGCCGTCAGTGGGTGTTGTCCTTCCTCTACCCGCTACGGGTCCTGTTCGCGACCCGCTCCGCGGTGCTCTCCCAAGTCCTGGGCATCGTCTATCGGGCGCTCGCCACCTTCCTCGTCTGCGGCGCCGAATTGCGCGTGGGCGCCGCCGTCACCCTCATCCAGCGCTTTGGAACACGCCGGAGGCCTCGACTCAGCTCGCCAAGGCTGGGAAGAATGGAAGAGACCAAGGCTCCGCACTCGCAGCGAAACCCGCTAGTCGTAGAGGATTCCGACGTTGGATCGAGAACTTTAGAGTCAGAACCATCCGCGAGCGAGGATTCTCCGATCATCGCCGCCATCTCCCAGCAGCCGTTCCAAGTGAGAAAGAAAGTGCTGGAATACGTCCGGGGTGAAGGGATGTTCGGTCAGGTGCCGTTCGAATGCAGCTCGGTTAGCGGTTCGGCCATCCAGCGTGGCGAACTGTCCTCGTACATCCGCCCGCAGACGCCTTGCCTTTCTTAGCACGATGACCTGCTCAATCGCGGTGGCGGCACTGCTGATCGGGATCATGTCCAACCATTCGCACAGCAGGAAATACTGTGAGCCCGGCAGTGCAATCTTCAGGTCGTGAGCGGTCGCGGTCGCACTCGCCTCCTGGAACATCGTCTTGTCGAGGTTTGTCTTGATCTCAGCGGCGACGTATGCCAGATGGGTTCTCGCCTCTTGAGATTCCCCGAAGTCCCGTCGATGTGACGCTTTGAGATACAACGGACGAGCCAGAACGAAATCGTGGTCCTTCGACCTCACGGCCATGTTGCCGCCGCGCGTCACGCTCCGCAAGTCAGAGTCGAATCGAAGCTGCGCAAATGCGTTCGCCGGCCCGATAGTCAGTTCTCGTTCCGCGAGGCGACCGGCCAATGCGCGCCTGACCAGCCATGGCATGAATTCTTTCTAGGACCGTGTTGTCGAGCTTTAGCTGTCCCTTCTGGCGGTACAGGAAGTCGTTCTTGCTGTCGAAAACCAAATTGAGGTCGATCGAAAGCTTGTAGCGATTGAGCGCTTCGACCATGGGCTCGACGAGATTCTCGCCCGCACCCTCGATCCTGCGGAGCTCCTCGATCCATGCCTCGTATCTCTCGATCGCGGTGTGGACCCGCGGCCGATCACCCGCAGGCAGCTTGTGGTTTCCAAGGAGTGCCCGGAGCTTGTCACCATGGGGAGCCGAAAAGTTCATTGTCAGACAGGCGAGTTCGGAGGCGCTACCGGAGCTATCGGCGATGGCGCAACCGTGTCAATGCGCGCCATTGCATCGTCAATCCCCGCGCGTTCCGCCGGTGGCGCTACCGGACGGGCCGCGGAGAGCACCTGCGCCGCAATGCGGCGCGCCCCTGTCATCGACGTTTCCACGTCAGGAATTTCGCTCGCGGCCCGAAAGTGCAGGATGTCCTCGTAGATGTCTGCACCATAGCGATTGCGGAACACGCGCTCCTGACGCCGTTCGATCTCAAGTCCGACGCATTGCACCGCAAGCTCCGCCACCAGTGCGCCGTTGAAGAAGCGAGCACCGCGCACCAATGATTCGCGTCCGAGCACCAGGATCAACCGGGCGCCGGTATTCGTGACCCGTACCATCTCCCGTAGCGCCAGTGTCATGTCGAGAGCATATTGAATCACCGTGAGAAAACGGTTCCCTCGATTCTGACGGTTCGATCCGATCTCGGAACGAGCGACCGTGAGCACGTTCCACCCCATTGCTTCAACCGAGCGACGAAACTTCTGGTGATAGTTGTGAACATTGATATAGGGAGGCGAGGTAAGCACCATATCGACCGAACCGGTTTCGACAGGAAGTGCCCGCGCGTCTGCATGATGGACGGAGATCCGAGGGACCGACTCGGGCAAGGCGCGCACGGTACGCTCGATTCGCAGCCACGTCTTGTGGGCCGTATCCGTATCCAGGTGTGCGCGATGGAAGTCGCACAGCACAACGAGTGCCGCCGCGATGCTCTGCGCCGGGCCCGGGGCGGCTTCGCGCCACACTTGGATGAGCGCGGCTTCGAGTGCTGCACGGTCCGGCACCGAGCAGATTCCATCGGAAAAAAGAGGTCCGTGAGGCGGGCCAATCGCGTCGAAGAGCCGATGGCGTAGCTCGTCGAGCACGACTGCACGCATCGCTGAATTCAGATTGACCATCTGGTATACCCGAGCCATGAGCACCGCTGCGGGATTGAGTTCGACTCCGCAGGCCCCGAGCCCTTGCCGCGCCGCCTCGACCAGCGAGGTACCACTCCCGGCAAAGGGGTCCAGAATGACGCCAGCCCGCGGAGCGTAGGCGACAAGCAAGGCTTCGGCGAGTTGCGGCGAGAACTGTCCGGTCCATGGGAAGGGATTGGTCCGTACTCGTTCGGCAATGTCGAGGTTGCCTTGGGGGAGCGACTCCCTGTCCAGGGGGGTAGCGGCGAAGGCTTCGTTCAGGAACATGCGAGGCGTCAGATGCTGGCTGATGGAGTCGGGAAGCCGTACACCTCGGCGCTACGCGCGGAATGCGCCTTGATGCGCGGGGGCCGCCGTGCCTGGTCGGATTCAGAATTCCAGTATCGGAACTCTGCTGGGAGCCGATCGAGACAGTATTCCCAACGGGCAGGGCCGGTCAATCTCCTCACTGCGCTGCGGCCGACCGACAGCAGCCCAACTGCACGCGCAGATCTGGCGTCTTCGCCCTCACGCCCGGCTCGTAGGGTAAGCGAACACCCATGAGGCGGATGGCCGGTCGTGGTGCGATGCTCGTGCCGGCTCTGTATCTTCGGCTCTCAGATATAGAACTTGAACGGCAGTCTTGGTTCGCCTTCGATGGGAGCGGAGACCAGGACATCGCCGACAGCATCGGCGAACCTGATCGTGACCGGTAAGCGATCGTTGAAGAGACATGAGTTGAAGTTGATTTTGGTCAAGCCCAGGACGTCGTGCAGTACCGTTTCAAGCTCGCAATGGCCCTTCTGTACCTTGACCTGAATCGGATTGGGGGTCTCGGGTCCCATGTAGGTGTCGAGGCGCGGGACGTATCCGGCCGTCCACAGGAACGCGTTGCGTTCGGTGAGTAGTGCCGCGGTTCCGCGGACGACGGGATACTTGCCGGCGCGAAAGAGCTTCAGGTCGTCGCGTGCATCGCGGATCTGGACTCCGACGAGACGGGTGCCTGTGGGACAGCCGTCTTCGAAGCCATTCCATTCTTCTTCGGCAAATGCCGAGCGAGCATGGATGAAGAGTTCGGCTGGCGGCCCTCCGTGAAGTCGGCGGTACTCTTCGGCGACCATCCCGATGAGGTCGCGGGCACTCGACTGGTCAAGGTGATACTGCTTGGTTCTTGGTGAGTACCAAGGGCCGAGTGCTCCCCTGAACACGACGCCGTCGCCATCGGAGAGAAACATCTGGGCGGCACAGCATGCATGACGGTCGTCGCTCGTCGGGTTGGTGTGCTTGTAGACCAGTCCGACATAGCACACGCCTGGACGAACGTCGGCGAGTTGCCAAGGGCGCCCACCGGCCTTGTAGTAGGCGCCCGTGCACAGCTTCCATGCGACGGTCGCCGGGTCTTCGAGCCGTCTCAGGGACGATCCGGCCGCGGTGAGGAATTCCCGGGGTGCAAGGGTGGTCTCCCGCACGATCTGGGTCACGATACGGTCCTGGAGGAGCCTCGCCTTGAGCTGCCTGCGGAAATGGGCGGCGTACTTGTAGACTTCCGCCTCTTTTTCTTCTTCGCCGAACAGTGTCGGCTGACGTTCGAGATGACGTGCGCGCGCGGGGGAGACCGTAACCTGTCCCTCGATTCGGTCAGCGCGGGCTACCTTCGATTGGGGCCGGCCAAGCGCATACACCTCTTCCGGGATCACGACAAACCAGAAGCTCGGCGGATTCTCGAGGCGATTCTGGGCGGCAATGAGGCGGTCTACATACATGCCGACCGCGGACTTGATCGCCTCGTGGCGATTGCCAATCCTCAAGGCGTCGCGAAGCGCGGTGCTGTCGATGTCGGATATCGTCTGTGCTGGATCGACGCTCCATTTTGCGCCGAACGCCTGTTCGAATCCGGGAAATGGAACGTGCTGGGGCTCGATCTCTCGGGAGCGCGGCGTCGGCGCGGGGATGGCGATGAATCCCGAGACCATCCGGGACCACGCCCCAAATCGCTCAACGCCTGGCGCGGTGCCGATGACTCCGTAGCGGATCTCGGAGATCGGCGCTTCGCTCGACGCCGGCCCGTACAGATACAAGCCATCTCGAGGGTATTCCAGTCTCTGTCCGAATCCGAACTCGAGCTGGGGCTCGGGAATGTGCCTGACATCGAGCGAAGGCGCGCTGTCACTCTCCACAGTCGTCCCCTTGCGCTGTGTCCTCGCCGTGGTGGTCGTTGTCGTCGTCGGGGTCCATTGGTCCTTCGGGGTCGTCGAGCTCGTCGAAGTCGATGAGGTGATCGTCCTCCGTGGAGAGATCGTCCTCGCTGTCGGGTTCTTCCTCGGCGTCATCGCCGCGGACGATGGAGACCGGGGCGTCGACGGTCACGGGTGGGAGGCGCAGCGAAAATGCGGTCTCGGAACCGACGGGGACCACCAAGCGGGTGTCGTCATCGCTCAGCCAGTGGAGAAATGCGAGGAGCATGCCGCGCCACTTGGCGTTTCTCCATGACTTGGTGAAGGACCGGCGCAGGCGGTGCATGCGCTCCGGATTGTCCAAGGGGGTGCGACCGTCCTCGGTGAACAGGACGCGATTGACGAAGCGGACATGGGGGAATGGGAAGACGCGCGGCTTCGGCGTGATGCCGTAGTGCCAGCGCAGGCGACGGGTCTTCGAGTATCCGATGATCTGCCGCCTTCCGGTCAGGCCGGAGCCCCAGGAGAAAGCGATCTGCTGCGGTGGGACGGTGCCGAGAGCGCCCCACCAAGCGAGTTGGCCGCCGACCATTTCATAGGAGCTCAGCATCCGGCCGCGGAGGGTGAGCTCCATCGCCCGGCGCAGCAGATCGGCGAACTGGTTGCGCGCATCGAAGCGCTCTATTCGCTGGTCGGGCCAAGCCTTGTCGAGAAACGCGTTGGTCGCGATCCGGTCGACGATCTTCAGTGGCAAATTCGGCTCGAAATGGTCTTGCAGATCATGAATCGGGCAGAACGCCAGGAAGCCTCGACGGAACGAGACCATTGGCCAAGGCGCGCTGTTCATCTTTCGTTGGGCGTGGCCATGTGTGATCGGTCCGTCGAAATCATAGAGGTAGAGCGTTTCCGGTAGTTGCTCGATGGAGAGCCAGTTCGTGACGAGCGATTCCGGCGTTGGGGTGAGAGACTGGGAATGGCGCAGGTGCACCTGCTTCCAGTAGTCCATGGTCTCGCTGACGGAGTCGCGTTTGCGGGAAACGCTCTCGGCGTCCTCGAGGGTCGTCATGAGTTCGGCGAGGCCATCGGCCCAGCTACGCTTGAAGTCGATGTACTGGGCGTGCGCGATCAGGAACGGGGCGTCGAAGTTCGTCAGGCGCAGCGGGATGATGAATTCCCGGTCGCCGATGGTCCGGCTCACGGTATGGGCGATCTGAATCTCGTTTCTGACGCCTTGCTTTTGGACGCCATGTTCCGTGCCGACAAGCAAGACCTTGCATGCTCTGTGGCGGAGTGCGTTCTCCAGCAGACGTTGCCAGTCCTGCCCGCCGCGCAGTCTGAGTACATCCGCCCAGACTTCGTAGCCGGCGGCGGTGAGTCGCGCGCCGAGCTAGACGGTGAAGGCATTGTCCTCGGGGTTGGCGTGACTGATGAAGATGGCGTCGCGGGCGCGCGAGGTCATGGGCTCCGTCCCCAGCTACCGTCGGACCTCACAGGTGCTCTCACGGATCTCTGTTCTCAGCATGCGGTAAGCGTCTCACGCCGGCTGGAGCGCCGTGTTATGCCGCTGTAGGTTTGGCACGTGTCGGTGGGCGAGTGATCAGCATCCGGCCACTCGCTTTCTGCTGACGCCTCAATGCTTCCCCGACGGCCGTAGTGCCATAGCTGGAGCGTCGAGCAAGCTCTTCGCGTCTACTCCGGGTTGACAGCGTAGCCAATGTGCGGTCGTTCGTTGTATCGTGTCAACATGGTGAGGGCAAGGCATCCGAAAAAGGAGATCGAAGGTGCCCTGCGCGACGCCGAGGCCGCGGGCTGGACAGTGACTGCCACGCCGTCCGGGCATCGTTGGGGCGTAGTACGGTGTGGAGAGACCAGTCGCTCGGGATGCCAGATGTCGATCTGGTCCACGCCCCGCAACGCCGGTATTCACGCTCGCCAGGTGCGTCGCTTCATTGCGCGTTGCCCGCACGAGCAACGTCCGGCGAAAGACGAGGGCTAGAAAATGACCATCCACCACTTCACCCTGATCGTCGATGGACCCGATTTGCAGGACGATACGGTGATCGACGCGGTATTCGAGGCTGGATGCGGGGATGCCGCGATTGGTCGGATCGATGGCATTCAGTACGTCGACTTCGATCGCGAAGCACCCAGTCTCGATGAGGCAATTCTCTCGGCGGTCGCGGATCTTGAGCGTATCGATGGCGTCGATGTGGTACGGATCGCCGATGCCGGGCTTGTCTCCATGGCGGATATCGCCGTGCGCATCCGCCGCACTCGAGAAGGCGTGCGGTTGTTGATCACCGGCGCCCGTGGCCCCGGAGGGTTCCCTCCGCCGGTCACCGATCCCCGCGGTCGCTATCGACTGTGGCGCTGGTCGGACGTGGCGCACTGGTGTATGAACCATCTTGGCGAGGACTTGGCCGACCAAGGCGACGAAGTACTGGCTGCCTTCAACGCCGGCCTCGAGCTTCGTCACCACCGACGCCGTCTCGCTCCGCCGGATCGAGCCAAGCTTGAAGCCCTTGCAGGGCTTTGAGCGCAGGGATGAGGACTTCAATTCATCAGCTCGCCGAGCACCCGCGGGTTCACGATCTCCGCTGGCCCGTCGTCGTAGAAGTCACCGTACTTCTCGCGATCGACCGCCGCGCCGAGCGGCACCGTCACTTGGTTGCTCTGGCCGATGTAGCCGGGCCGACCCCGCGCGCGAAACGCAACTCCCCTTCGGAGTCGAGCCATTTCAGCAGCGATGCGATCGATTCCGCCATCTCCCCGATGAGCGTCCCGGTCGACGCCTCATCAAATTCATCGAGCGGCACCTTGTGGGTACGCACGATGTCGTAGGCGGATCGGGCGACCAGTAGCCCGAGCGCGGACAGCACCCCGGCCCGCCGCGGAACCATCTCCCGCCCGACCCGGAGCTTCGCGGAGGCCTTCGCTAACCTGAACTTCGAGAGTATGCACGAATCAACCCGTTGTTTTTCGGGATAAAACAAAAAAATGGCAGGTGCGCTACTGGGTACGTTCCAGCCGAACACCGAGCAGCTTGAAGGCGCGGCGCTGCTGCGCAGTGGGTCGA
>JAJDUQ010000144.1 GCA_022826505.1 Gammaproteobacteria bacterium | reverse complement strand
CTAAAATCCAGCGTGAAATCACCCTGGTTGCCCTCTTCCCACATCTTCCGGCGAACAACGCTACCCTGCCAGATCTCGCGATGCCCGCCACTGCCAGGGAGACCGAACATGTTCGTACGCACGCTCGACGACGTGATTGCCGCCGGACGATTGAAGGAGCTTCAGGCCGGCGACACCCGTTCCGCCCGCTACCTGACGGCGGCCGACGGCATGGGGTTCTCGTTCCACGTCAATCGGTGCCGGGCCTCCCGCGCCCACCGGCTCTGGTACAAGCATCACTGGGAGGCGAACTACATCATCTCCGGCAAGGTCAGGGTCACCGACCTCACCCGCGACGAGTCGTGGCTCGTGGCGGCCGGCGATCTCTACCAGGTCGGCCCCAATGACCGTCATCACTTCGAGGTCCTTGAAGACGACGAGCACGTGAGCGTGTTCTGCCCGGCGTTGCATGGCGACGAGACGCACGACGCCGACGGCAGCTACTGCGCGAGCGGACCGGTGCCGGAAACGGACCGGCGAATGTTCGTGAGACGGGTCGGCGAGATGCGCGAAAGCGGGAAGGAAATGGTGGTCGCAAACGGCGGTGCACGCACGGTGCGCGCCCTGACCGCGGGCGACGGCATGGGGTTCAGCTTTTCCGATGTCGGCTTCTCCGCCGGCGCGGCGGTCGATCTCTGGTACAAGCACCACTGGGAGGCGAACTACGTCATCTCCGGCACCGGCAGGGTGGAAGATCTCGGCACCGGCGAGGTGTGGCCGCTCGCACCCGGCTCGCTCTACAACGTCGGGCCAAAGGACCGCCACCGCGTCACCGCCGAGACCGACCTCCACCTCGTCAGCGTGTTCTGCCCGCCGCTTCGGGGCGACGAGCAGCACGACGCGGACGGCGCGCTCGAGCCGGGCGGCCCGGTGCCGCCGGGGCCTCCCGGATACTGACGGTCGCTTCGCGATCAGCCACCGCGCGTGCGACGACCGCATTGCCCGGCGCCGGCCATCGACGCAGCATCTGCGGATCGGTATGCGCCGTACGTGGGCTCGAACTGGTGGGATGCGTCTCGTTTCTTCGGTATGACCGAGGTCAGGATCTCCGCTTCAGAACGCGTATCGCAGCGACAGCCGGAGCCCGTGGCTCCTGAGCTTCGCGCGTGTCGCGGCCAGATCGAGCAGCCGCGGCTCCCGGCTCCCGTCGCGCCAGACCACCCGGCCTTCGCCCCGGCCAGTGCGAACCGCGCCGAGGTCGGTGTAGCGCCAGGCGAGATCGAGCGTCGCCCGCTCGGTGAGCGCCGTCGCCACCCCCGCCGTCACCATCCACGCGAAGCCGGATCGACTCGCGCCCGGGACGATGGTGGTCGTCCGCGGAAACATCATTCGGGTCTCGCCGATCGTGGTGCGGACGATGCCGGTGCCGGCCCCGACGAACGGATCGAAGGGACCGAGCTTCGGCAGGCCCAGTCCGGGCAGGTCCAGGAAGCCCGCGAGCATGACGGCGACCGACGACAGGTCCGCCGTCACCGTTTGCCGGCGCTCGGGCGCGAGGAAGTTGGTGCGTCCCTCGAAGGCGAGACGCGGGCGGTATTCGACCAGGAGCTCGAGTCTTCCCGCCGGCCCGGCGATGTAGCCGAGCCCCGCTTCCAGGGCCGGTGTGGTTCCGAAACCGCCGCGCGACCGGTAGGGCGCGCCGTCGCTGCCCCGGCCGCAGCCGTAGAGCGCCGCCGGCGAAGTGCTGGAGCAGTCCAGGTCCGCGAAGGTGGATTCGGCCGGGCGTTCGAGACCGATCCCGCCCCGCACGTAGAAGTCACCGGCGATCGCGGCCCCGGAGATCGTCGAAACCGCCGCCGCCACCAGCCCCGCCGCAAGGCGACGTCGGACCGTCCGCATCGTCCCGGGACGCGCCTGCTCGACGCGGTCTTCGTCGTTCGCGTTCAAACCCTCACGTCCTCCTCGACCCCCGGCGACACCCGCCTGTCGGTCTGCGTGCCTGCGTGCGCCCAGTCCGATCTGCACCGCCGCCTGTCGTCCTTCAGCGACGGTGGACTCGTGACGACTGCGCCGTTCTTCCAATCCACGCGCAGCCGTTCAGATCGTCTGGATCGATTCGACCACCTCGCGCGTCCGGGTGACCTTTCCTTGCCAGTGTCGATCGAATTCGCCGATCATGCGCTGAAGCGCGTCGGACGCCATCACCCGGTTCACTTCCGCCAGATCCGCGAATTCGTAGAACGCCATATGCACGTTGTCGTTCACGTCGCTCCACCCGCGCCATGCGCCCGCCGCGCCGAAGGCGTTGACGGCGTCGGGCAGATGCTCGTCCCGGTACCAGGTGTCGAACGCGTCCCTCACGGCCGGATCCACCTCGGCGCGCACGATCAGGAATGCGGTCATTCTCGTGTCTCCATGTTGCGGCACGCCGCAACAGTACCCGATCGGTCACGGCAACAGCAGATGGTCACGACACGCAGCCGAAATTCGTCAACCTGTCGCCTGTGCCAGTGACCGCGACGACCGACATTTCCGGCCACTACACCAGTGGCGACCTGCTCACGCGGTTGGAGGCGAGGCTGTGCGAGGACGGATTCGATCCGGCGCGCCCGACCTTCGAAGCGCTGGCCCCCTACGACCATTTCCACGGCCGCGGACTGGAGGCGACGGAGGACATCGCGAACCGACTCCCGATCTCCGGGACGGACCACGTTCTCGATGTCGGCAGCGGCCTGGGCGGACCGGCGCGCTACATGGCACGGCGCTTCGGCTGTCGGGTCAGCGGAGTCGATCTGACGGCCGAATTCTGCGATGTCGCGCGGCATTTGACGGCGCTGCTCGGGCTCGAAGAACGTATCTCGTTCGAGCAGTGCGATGCGCTGTCGATGCCGTACCGCGACGCGGCGTTCGACGGCGCGTACTCGATGAACGTGACCATGAACATCGCCGACAAGCGTGCGCTCTACCGCGAAATCCATCGCGTGCTCAAGCCCGGTGCCTGGCTCGGCTTGTCGGAGGTCGTGCAAGGACCGGGCGGCGAGCCTGACTACCCGACCCCGTGGGCGCGGACCGCCTCGGCGAGCTTTCTCGCGACCGCGGACGAGACTCGCGCCAACCTCGCGGGCTCGGGGTTCGCGATCGAGAGCCTGCGCGACACGACGCAGGCTTCGTTCGCGTGGGCCGCCCGGGCGCGTGCGGTGGTGGAAGCCGGAGGCAAGCCGCCGCACCGCGCCGTTTCGCTGATCCACGGTGCACTCGCCGAGGAGATCATGGCAAACACGGGACGCGCGCTGCGGGAGCGCTGCACGGTGCCGGTCGAGGTTGTCTGCCGCAAGGTGCGGCAATAGGGCGTCTTCCGATGCGGCGGTCTTGATGGCCTCGCGCACGGCAAGGCTGCGGTCGCAAAGCTGGTCGGCGGACTCGACCACCAGGACGCCGTTCTTCGCCATGATGCCGATGAGCATCACCAGACCGAACTGAAACGGGGGTCAGTCGGACGCCACCCCCAATTCCTCCATCATCCGCTCCCGCATCCTGAACTTCTGCGGCTTGCCAGTCGCGGTGAGCGGCATCTCGTCGACGAAGCGGACATGGCGCGGGACCTTGTAGTGGGCGATGCACCCGCGGCAGAACTCGCGTAGTGCCTTGTCGGTCAGGCTGCGGCCCGGACGCAGCACCGCCCACGCGCAGACCTCCTCGCCGTACTTCTCGTCCGGCACGCCGAAGACCTGCACCGCGGCGATGTCGGGATGGGTGAGCAGGAAGTCCTCGATCTCCGCCGGGTAGATGTTCTCGCCGCCCCGGATCAGCATGTCCTTCACGCGACCGACGATGCGGCAGTAGCCCTCGGCATCGATCGTCGCAAGGTCGCCGGTGTGCATCCAGCCGTCGACGATGGCCTCGCGCGTCGCCCGGGCGTCGCCCCAGTAGCCCTGCATCACCGAGTACCCGCGGGTCAGCAGCTCGCCCTGCACACCCACCGGAGTGGTGCGGCCGGACTCGTCGACGACCTTCACCTCGACGTGCGGCAGGATACGCCCGACGGTCGAGACCCGGCGCTCGATGCCGTCGTCCACGTCCGACTGGAACGAGATGGGGCTCGTCTCGGTCATGCCGTAGGCGATGGTGATCTCGCGGCAGTGCATGTCCCGCACCACGCGGCGCATCAGCGAGACCGGACAGGGTGCGCCGGCCATGATCCCGGTGCGCATGGCGGAGAGGTCGAAGCTCGGGAACTCCGGGTGGTCCAGCATCGCCGCGAACATCGTCGGGACCCCGTGCACCGCGGTGCAGCGCTCCGCCTCCAGCGCCGCGAGCGTCTCGCGCGCATCGAATCCCTCGCCGGGGAAGACCATGGTCACGCCGTGCGAGACCGCCGTCAGGTTGCCGAGCACCATGCCGAAGCAGTGGTAGAGCGGCACCGGAATGCAGAGCGCCTCGCCGGGCCTCAGCCGCATCGCGCGGGCGCAGGATGCGGCGTTGTTGACGATGTTGTGATGGGTGAGGGTCGCGCCCTTCGGTGCGCCGGTGGTGCCGGAGGTGAATTGGATGTTGATCGGATCGCGTGGCTTGAGCCCCCCGGAGACCGCGTCGAGGCGCCAGCGCTGGCTGCCGCCACCCCGGTCCATGACCTCGTTGCGCATTCCAGTGATTCCGATCACCCATTCCGGTGTGATGCCGATCACCGATTCCACGCTTTCCGATCACCCAGTCGGAGCGAAGCGACGCGGGTGTCCCATTATGGGGTGAAGTGATCGGTTTGGTTCAACGGTCCG
>JAJDUQ010000173.1 GCA_022826505.1 Gammaproteobacteria bacterium | reverse complement strand
CGGACCGTTGAACCAAACCGATCACTTCACCCCATAATGGGACACCCGCGTCGCTTCGCTCCGACTGGGTGATCGGAAAGCGTGGAATCGGTGATCGGCATCACACCGGAATGGGTGATCGGAATCACTGGAATGCGCACTTCGCTTGGTCAGCACCTGGTAGACGTGCCAGTCGGCCGTCTCCATGGTGTCGAACACGCGTCCGATGTAGTTCCGTGGCACGCCCTCGTGGAACAGATCGCTCATGGAGTTGACGAAGATGAGCCGCGGGCGCCGCCAGGTCCGGGGCTGTTCAACCCGTTCGGGTCGAAGGGTCAGGTCGAACCCCGGCTCGTAGGGGTGTCCGGCCACGCCCCGAAACCGTTCGGCGAATCGTGATGTACTGGTGCGCCTCGGTCGAGTCATATGCGGCCAATACCATCAGATCCGCTAATTCACTGATTAGGTGAATTACGTGCCATATCTCAGAATTGTGTAGAATGGGCTGAAATTCACGCTTTTCATAAGTCATGCGCTTCCATTCACCACAACAAGGCTTGGCCCTTGCAAACGATCTGGTGGCCGAAGGCCGCCTGGCGTTCACCTTCGGGGAAGTGGAGAAGCGTCTCGGTAAGTCGAAGACGGCCACCGCAAACCTCCTCAAGCGCATGCAGACGGCCGGCCTGATCGACCGCGTGCGGCGTGGCCACTACGCCGTGCGTCAACTGGGCGTGCTCGGCACGCCGGCCGCGGCGGAAGACATCGCGCTGTCAGTCGGCGCGGCGCTGAAGGGCCTGCCGCACCGGATCGCCTATCGAAGCGCCCTCCACGAGCACGACCTGGTGGTTCACCCCGCGCGGTCCATTCAGGTCGCGACCGATCGCCGGGTGCGCACCAGGACGCTTTCCGGCCGGCCGCTCCGCATCGTGATCGAACCGCCCGAAGCACTCGACGTGGGACGGGTGCCGTGGGGGTCGTCCAGCCTCTCCGATCGCCATCGCGCCGTCCTCGACGCCGCCCAGCGTCCGCGCCTTGTCGGCGGGTTGGAGGTCCTGGCGGAAGCCTTCGCCGCCGCCACCCCCGAGCTGCGCGCCGACATCCTCATGGAATACGCTCGCCGGCTGGGCTGGTCGGCGGCCCTTCGGCGGCTCGGCTCGCTGGCAGATGCTCTGGCACTGGAGCCGCTCGCGGGTGGGCTGGCGCCCATCAAGCCCATCACTGCGGACCTCGACCTCGAGCCCGGAACGGACGAGCCCACGGTCTGGAGGGATGGCCGCTGGCGCGTGCGATGGCCGCGAACCGTCGATGAATTGCTGGCCGTGATCGACCAATGACCAACCGAGCGCAGATCACCCGGCAGGCCACGCGTGACGGTGTGCCGGCACCCACGGTGGAGCGGGACTACGTACTGGCCCACATCATCGCCGCTCTCGGCGCCATCGACGCCAGCCACGGTCTTGTGTTCAAGGGCGGCACGGCGCTTCGGCTTTGCTACTTCGCGGATTATCGCTATTCGGCCGATCTGGATTTTTCGGCGGTGGAGGGTGACCTCGAATCCGCCTACGCGACCATCGAGGCCGCACTTGCGTCGGTGACCGGCGCAATCGACGCGCTGCGTCTGACCGATGACGAACCGAAGCGCATTGGGTATCGGGGTCCACTGGGCCGCCAGCGTTATCTGAAGCTCGACATCGCGGACGACGAACTCGTCCTCAACGTGAACAACATCAATTTGCTGTCGAGGTGGCCGGATCTGCCCGAGGCCGGCGTGGTTCGAGCGTATACGCTCGCAGAGATTGCCGGCGAGAAACTGCGCTGCGTGATGCAGCGCATGCAGTGCAGGGATCTGCTTGACCTGTGGCTCCTGTTCGAAGACGCCGGTGTCGACCCGAGCGATGCAGCCGAGGTTTTCCGGCCCAAGGCAGCGCACCGACATCTGGATCCAGGCCGGTTCGAAGCCAGCTATCGCGCACGGCTGCCGCAGTATCGGCGCCGCTGGACGAACGAACTCGAGACCCACGTGCCGGGCGAGGCGCCGCACTTCGAGCAGGTCGAGCGCACAGTCTCGCGACGGCTGCGCGCTGTCGGGCTATTGTAGGCTGACCCCGGCTGGGCAGATTCATGCATCGCTTCCGGCCTCCCGGGTTCGAAACCGCAGAGGCGTTGAACTCAAGAAGGTCAGGGCTCTTGCCGAGCGAGCCGGACCTCGGGACCTGTACGACGTGATCAAGTCGCGACAGCATTCCACGGCGTGGAAGGGTCGGACTCGAGTGATTTGGCGCTGGCGGTGTGTGCTACCGGGCCAAGCGTTCTGGAACGGTTCGGCTCACGCCGCAAGTCGTTCAATCTTCCTGCGAAGATCCTGTTCTGCATCCAGGGAGGCGACCGCCGTTCCGGCAACGTTGGTGAGCCGGGCGAGATCGAGCCGCGGAATCTCCTGCTGATCGGCGAACACGATGACGGATTCGAACGTCAGGCCGTGAAGCAGGAAGTGGGACAGCATGATGGTCGTCAGTCGTGCCTTGTCGCGACTCGGAACGCCGTAGAGGAACACGGGCCGCCCGTCCCTGCCTGCGAAACGGTAGTCGACCGGATACGCGGTCGCGTTTGGAACGTCGGGAGGAATGTAGTCGGTATCGACGTTGTCCTCGTCGAGCATCGTGAACAGCAGGCCTCTCAGGTCGTCGTAGAACGTGGACGCCACCCGGTCACGGCTCAGAAAAGTCAGGTCGTGGATCTTGGTCAAGGCCTGACCGAACCGGAACAGTGCCGCGGCCACGTGGTCCGGCGGCGCTTCCATCGAGAAGATGCCTTCCTCCTCGTCAATGCCGCTCTCGCGAACAATCTGCTCGCGCAGCGACGCACGTGCGCCCTCGTAGAAGGAATCGACGTCATGCTCGTAGCTGACGTGCATCAGCGTGTGGCCGCGATCGCTCAGCTTGACGCCCCCGCCCGGCGTCTCGGAAAGATAGATGGGAAAGTGATCTCCGTCGGGGAACGTGAATGGCGACTCCAGCATGAGCAGCAATTCCCGCTGGGCGGGATGTTCGATGCGTGAGGCGGTGAGGAGCCGCGGTGTGCTCGCGGGATACGACGCAGGGCGAGCCTGGCCGTCGCACGGTGTGGTGCGCGGTGTCGATGGCGGCTACGTTGTTGTCCC
>JAJDUQ010000264.1 GCA_022826505.1 Gammaproteobacteria bacterium | reverse complement strand
GTCACGCTCGATGCGATGCACGCGCAGCACGAGACCGCGCGCGTGTTGGTCGAGGACTGCGCGGCCGACTATGTGGTCACCGCCGTGAAGGAGAACCAGCCGACGATGTTCGACGACCTGCGCGCGATCGACTGGAGTGGCGCCGCTGCGAGGTCCTCGACATCGGCGGCCCGCAATGGGACGGCTACGGCGCCCTACACGGGCGCCGGCAGGCGTTGCGCATCGAGTGCGAGCGCCATCTCGTCAAGCAGGGCGAGGGCTGCCGGGAGACCGCCTACGGGCTCACCTCGCTCGGCGCCGGGCAGGCCGGTCCCGAGGAGGTCGCGGCCCTCGTGCGGCGCCACTGGCACATCGAGAACCGGCTCCACTATGTGCGCGACTTCACCTACGACGAGGACCGCGGTCGGGCACATGTCGGCAACCTGCCGCGCAACCTGGTCTGCCTGACCAACGCGGCCATCTCCATCGTGCGCCACGAGGGCCGGTTCGAATACCTCCCCCCGCCAACCGGCACTACGCCGCCCGGCCACAGGAAGCCCTCGACGCCGTCCTCGCCCCGCCGTGCGGCTGAACGCCGCCGTCGCGCCGAAAGCCCCCGCACGGTGCGCGACGCCGGGAGGACCGCCACGTGCGCAGGCCGACAACACGCCCCGCATCCTTCCCGCCAGGTCCAGCAACCCGCCAACAACGAGGCACCGACATGCCCCGCCTGCCAACCGAAGTTGACCAACGCCTCCACCGACCCGCCGACCATACTGAATAAGGACTTTTGAATAGGCCTGGAATTGACCCGACGATGGTGAGACTCCAGCGGCTGCCGCCGATCCGAATGACCATGTGGTCCGCGAACCCTACAATAGTTCAGCCTGCCGTCTGGTGAACGGTGGTTTTTCACATGCACGTTGATGAATGTGCTTGAAGCCTGGGACGGCGAGGGAAGGCACCCCCTGCCACTTGATGCGGACCGCCAGGCCGGCCTTCAGGCACTCATCATCAGCACGCCTCCGTTGCGTGGACGGTGTTGCGCGCAGCCCAAGCATTGTCCATTTTCGGTTTCCAGCAGAGGGCATGATGTGCCATGAATATCCGCGTACTTCTCATCTTCCTCGCGAGCATCACCCTTGCTGTTCCGGTTTCAGCGAATTCCCTGTACGACGCCGCAAGTTCCGGCGACATGGCAGCAATTGCACAGCTGATTGCGGTCGGAACCGACGTGAACGCGAGAAACGACAAGGGTAACGCGCCCTTGCATGCGGCTGCCTATCGAGGTCACACCAATGCTGTGAAGGTACTGCTGGATGCCGGGGCGATCGTGAATCCGAAGAACAGCGATGGCCGCAGTCCGCTATCGGTGGCCGCTCTGGAGGGTCACACCGGTGTCGTCGAAGCACTGCTGGCCGCCGGTGCTATCGCGAATGAGAAGGACAACAGCGACTACATGCCTCTCCACCTTGCTGCATATGCCGGCCACACCGATATTGTCGAGTCACTCGTTGTAGCCGGGGCAGAGCCGGACGCGAGAGCCAACGATGGCTTCACACCTCTGCACTTGGCTGCATATTCCGGCCAAGCTGACGCCATCCGATCACTCGCCTCAGTTGGGGCGAACCTGAACGCAAAGACCAACGATGGCGCTACCCCCCTGCATTTTGCCGCTCAAGAGGGCCACACTGCCGCTGCCTTGGCACTGGTCGGGGCCGGCGCCGATGTCGACGTGGAGAACAACCATGGCGCCACCCCCCTGCAAGTGGCCGCTCAAGAGGGCCATGCCGACGTTATCGAGACACTCGCCTTCGCCCACTATCAGCTCGGTGTCCTGTACGAGGAAGGCCACGGCGTGAAGCAGGATTTTGCGATCGCGTTGCGCTCGTACACTCACGCCGCCGAACAAGGATTTGCCGACGCACAGTTCGCCGCCGGCTTGATGTACGAGAAGGGACGCGGCGTTGCCCCAGATTTCTCGACCGCGTTCCGCTGGTACACGCAGGCTGCCGAACACGGACATGCGGAAGCACGGGCACGAATCGACCGTGCTACACACGAGGAGACGAACGTGCCGGAAATCGCGCGTGGCGAGTGGTCCTTGGGTCAGTGTTCGAGCTCAAATACTCGACTCCAGGTAAACACCGACGCAGCGCTCGTCGTACACAAAGAAGGCGCTGAGGAAGCGGTGGCGATCTTGAGCGCCGCATGGCTCGACGAACACCTGGTCCTGAAGGAATACGACAACGACGGGAGCGACACATACGTCGGTCTCAATCAATTGGAGCGCTGCACGCCCGTCTCTGTAACACTCAAGACCGCGGCGGGCGAAGCCCTGACTCTGTTCAGGCGCTATGACCAAGTCCGAGCAACATGCGTAGAGAATGCGCAACAGTTTGGGTGCGCAACCGAAGTGTTCTCAGCGATCGACATCGCGGAGGATGCGCGTCTGTCCGGTGCGGAGCTGAGCCGTGCCCTGCGCGCCTTGTTGTTCTTCACCACTTACGCGGTTATTGCCGACGGACGCAAAGAGGCGTCTGCCCCGCCCGAGGACGGCTGGCCGCGCCACTTCGTGCCAACAACCGCATTGCTTGCCTCTTCCGCCGGCTCGATTGTGTTGACTCCGCTCCTGGCGAAAGCACTCACCGCATCCTACGACTATGACGGCGACACATTTCTGTCATTGGACGAGATTCTCCAGGACCGAGCTCCAGAACAGTGGGTCAACACGGTCGAGGCGCTGGACTCCACGGCGGCAGCAGCCGGCCTCAGCAACGCCCTTCGCGAACTCATGGATCTGACTCGACTCGTCGCACCCAATCTTTGAGTGCCGTCTCATGAACCGCGAAGAAGGTCACATGCCAACCCGAAGATGGCGCGCGCCGAGCGTCAGCTTTGTCCGAACTGAGGACGGTTGACAGATTCCGGGATCTGGTTCGTTTCCAGGCGCCTCGAGTCTCTGAGAGATCCAATTCCCCTGCAAAACGTGCCGGGGTAGCCAGACACTGAGTCGAAGTTGACCTGCCTTGCGGAGCACGCTGACACTCGGCCAAGCGGCTTGGTCAAGGGCCGCGAGAGCAACTGACACGCCAAGGAACACGCATCATGAACGTTGACATCGCCGGTCTCCTTCGCCGTGAGGTCACGACCCTGGTCTTCGACCAGTACGGCACTATCGTCGACATGCAGGGCGGCCTGACGGCAGCGGTGACGCCGTTCCTCGCCGGGAAGGGCTGGACCGGTGACCCGCACCGATTCGTCACCTGGTGGCGGCGCACGCATTTCGAGGACTCGATGATCGATTCGCTCTGCGATCGCGGTCACACCTCGTACCGGCAGATCGGACACCGCGCGGTGGCGAACGTCATGCGCCGTGCCGGCATCGACTACACCCACGAGGAGGTGCGCTGGCTGGTGGCACTGATCGAGCGGCTGAAGCCGTTTCCGGAGGTCCTCGATGCGCTGGAGCAGCTTCGCCGGCACTATCGCCTGGCGATCCTGTCCAACGGCGACCCGGACATGCTCGAGGCCGCGAAACCACATATCGGGTTCGAGTTCAACGCCCGCATCTCCGTCGAGGAGGCCGGCTACTTCAAGCCCCACCATGCGACGTACGCCAGGGCCTGCGAACGGCTCGGCGTCGACCGTTCGAGCGTGCTCTTCGTCGCCAATCATGCATTCGACTGCATCGGGGCCAAGGCGTACGGAATGCGCACCGCGTTCATCGATCGGCGCAAGCGGCCATTCGGCGACACGCCGCACCAGCCGGATCTCATCGTCGAGGATTTCGCGGCGCTCGCCCGCGTGATGGTCGACTGAACGATCGCCGTGCTACCTGCGCGACGGCAGGCGTGGACATGTCCCGCAACCGGGCCACGGCCCGGGTGGAGCGTTGCGTGCAGCAATGCACCAGCGTTGTCCCCATATCCCGAATTTTCCGGCGCACCGCAATTCGTCGAGGGGTGACGGGCTCTTCCGGCAGTTACCGTCGCGCCCGCGTTCGCTCAAGGACAGGTGGAGCTCGGACCGAATTCCCGTTCGAGATCGTCAACCGTTCACGGAAGCCGGCGTCGGCAGGAACGGCGCGTGGTACCTTCGACCACGAGCGCACGACTGGAGTGATTCACCATGACGCAACTTGCAACCGGCGCGCCGCCTCCGCCGTTTACCCTGCCGAATCAGGACGGCCGTGCCATCTCGCTCTCGGACCATGCAGGAAGACATGTACTCGTGTGGTTCTTCCCCCGCGCGTTCGGCCGCAACTGAACAAAGGAAGCCAACGGATTCCGTGATCGATTCCGAGACTTCCAGCAAAGAAACGTGACGCTGCTGGGCGTCACCTTTTCCGCGGTCGAAGACCTGAAGCAGTGGCGCGAGGAGGTCGGCCTGCAATGCGACCTTCTCAGTGATGCGGACCGGACGGTGGGTCTTGCCTATGGCGCGGCGGAACGTGCGGACCAGGAGAAGGCGAAGCGCATTTCCGTGCTCGTCGAGCCGGACGGCAATGTCGTGAAGGTGTATCCGGACCCCGACGCAGAGCACCACGCCCTCGAAGTGCTCGAGGATCTCGGCGGTTGAGGCAACTTCGCGTCGACTGGCCGCCAATCGGATCAGGCATCACCGCCTGAGTCGCTGCCTGAGTTCATTTTCCAATTCTTCGAGACGGGCCTCGATCCGCGATGTCACGTAGAAGTCCTGGTTCTGCGTCCGGTCCCGGCTTGCGAGGCGCAACTGATTGATAGCCCGACGAAGGCGACCGGACAGGTAGTAGTGTTCGGCCAGATCGGCCCGGCTTTCCAACATGCGCCCGAGTCGCTGATATGCATCGGCTCGTAGCCGGTACATCTCGGCATCGATCGCGTTCGAGTGTCCGAACCCGTCGACGAGTGTCAGCAGGTCGGTCGATCGGCCGGCCTGGTTGAGTGCCGAGGCATATCCGCGAACCAGAATCCGGTCGTTGGGATACAGGGCGAGCCCATCCGAGTAGAGATCGAGCGCCCGCGGGAGATTGCCCGAGCGGAGCATGGCGCCGGCGAGCGCGTCGAGAAATGCCAGGTTGTCGGGGTATGTCTCGACGAGCTGCTCGAGAATCTCCCGCGCGTCGTCCTCACGGCCCAGCCTGATCAGCGCGAGCGCTTGCCCATAGGAATTCGCGGCAGTGCTCCGGGCGTGACCGGTTGAGCGTTCGTCGACGAGCTCATCGAGCACTCGCCGGGCATCGGCGGCGGTGCGTACTCGCAGCTTGGCACGCACGAGGTAGTACCGCTCCGAGCTTTCGTGTTGCCGGTACGGCAGCCGTTGCGCGCGGTCGCGGGCCTCCGCGATCCGGTTCGTGGTGACGGGATGGGTCGAGAGGTATTCCGGAGGCCGGGGCGAAAAGCGAGCGGCACTTTGCAACTTCTCGAAGACTCCCGCCATCCCCCGAGGGTCGAATCCCGCGTCGGCCAGGATCCGGATGCCCACCCGATCCGCCTCCATCTCGTTCTGCCGCGTGAAGTTGATCTGGCGCTGCGCGGACGTGCCGATGACGGCCGCTGCCGTGGCCTGACCGGCCTCCACGTTATTGGCACCGACGATGATGGCGGCAAGAATTCCGGCCAGCACCGGAAGATTCGAGCGACTTGCATGATCGATGGCCCGAACGATGTGGCGTTGGGTGACGTGCGCGATCTCATGGGCGAGGACCGACGCGAACTCGCTTTCCGACTCTGTCGCCAGCATCATCCCGGAGTTGAGTCCGATGAATCCGCCCGGCGCGGCGAACGCATTCAGCGATTCGTCATCCACCACGAAGAACGTGAATGCGAGATCGCGACGATCGGATGACGCGGCAAGCCGGTATCCGAGCGACTGGACGTATCGCTCCACCAGCGGATCGTCGACCAGCGTCAGCCTCGCTCGGATCTCACGCATGAATGCTTCGCCGAGCGCACGCTCGTCGGCGGGTGAGAACGTCGCCTCTGCGGCGTCGCCCAACTCGGGAAGCCGGACCTGCGCATCGGGACTGCCGGCGAACCCGAGTGCACCGCCAATCGTCACGAGCGCGAGCAAGCACGCTCGAATCGCCATGCCGTCGCGACATGCACGGCGGGGAGCCCGAGGCGTGTGGCAATTGTTCGGTCGACGCTCGTCGGTTCGCATGAATATCACCATGTCCAGTCAATGGACCGTCGCCGAAGCGATGCGTTCAACGCCCCGGCGTCCGGCCCCGGAGGCGAATCGTGGCATGATCGAGGCATCGTGAACGAGAGAGACGAATCGATGCCAAAGAACGCCTTCTACGCCCAGTCGGGCGGAGTCACCGCCGTCATCAACGCAACCGCGGCCGGAGTGATCGAAACCGCGAGGATGCACCCGGATCGCATCGGCAAGGTGCTCGCGGGTCGCAACGGCATCATCGGTGCGCTGACCGAGGACCTCATCGACACGAGTCGCGAGAGCGCGGAATCAATCGCCGCACTGAAGCATACGCCGTCGGGGGCATTCGGGTCCTGCCGCTACAAGCTGAAGGGGCTCGACGAGAACCGGGCGGAGTATCAGCGGCTCATCGACGTCTTTCGCGCGCACGACATCGGGTTCTTCTTCTACAACGGCGGCGGAGACTCGTCCGACACCGCGTTCAAGGTGTCGCAGCTTGGCGAGGCTCTCGGTTATCCGGTGGTGGCGGTCGGGATCCCCAAGACGGTCGACAACGACCTGCCGATCACGGACAACTGTCCGGGATTCGGTTCGGTCGCGAAGTACGTCGCGGTCTCCATCCGCGAGGCGTCGTTCGACGTCGCGTCGATGGCCCTGACGTCGACCAAGGTGTTCATCCTGGAGGTGATGGGCCGCCACGCGGGATGGATCGCGGCGGCGGGAGGCCTGGCCGCGGAGCGCGACGGCGATCCGCCGCAGATCATCCTGTTTCCGGAGATTGCGTTCGACGAGGATGCGTTCATCGAAAAGGTGAAGGCATCGGTGGAGAAGGACGGCTTCTGCTCGGTCGTGGTCTCCGAAGGGGTGCGCAACAGTGAAGGTCGCTTCCTCTCCGAGGCGGGCACGAGCGACGCGTTCGGGCATGTGCAGCTCGGCGGGGTTGCGCCGGTGATTGCGAACCTGGTCAAGCAGAGGCTGGGGCTCAAGTACCACTGGGCGGTCGCGGACTATCTGCAGCGCGCGGCGCGGCACATCGCGTCGCAGACCGATCTGGAGCAGGCCTACGCGCTCGGCAAGGCGGCGGTCGAGATTGCGCTCGCGGGCAGAAACGGCGTCATGCCGGTGCTGGTGCGAACGAGCGACGAGCCGTACGCATGGGAGGTCGGCGAGGCGTCGCTCTCGGAGATCGCGAACGTCGAGAAGAAGCTGCCGCGCGATTACATCACCGACGACGGATTCGGGATCACCGAAGCCTGCCGGCGCTACCTCGCGCCGTTGATACGGGGCGAGGCCTATCCGCCCTACCGGGACGGGCTCCCGGACTACGTCGTTCTCGACAATGCCCCGGTTCCGAAGAAGCTGGGCACGCCGTTCGAGCTGAGGTAGCTCCCTTCCGCAGGAACGGGGAACGGTCGTTCCCCGTTCTGCTGCCAGCCTCTGTCGTGACCGAGGCGTCCGGATCCGGGTTCCCGCACGACTCCCCGTCGCTTCAGGTCAGAAGCGGCGCGATCACCAGGCTCACGATGGCCATCACGTTGATCAGGATGTTCATCGAGGGCCCGGAGGTATCCTTGAAGGGGTCGCCCACGGTGTCGCCGACCACCACCGCGTGGTGCGTCGGCGAGCCCTTGCCTCCAAGCTGCCCCTGCTCGACGTACTTCTTGGCGTTGTCCCACGCCCCTCCGGCATTGGCCATGGTCAGCGCGAGCAGTACGCAACCGAGCAGCGCGCCTCCCAGCATCCCGCCCAGCGCCGCGGCGCTGATGCCGAACCCGACCACCCACGGTGCGCCGACCGCGATGACTCCCGGGAGGATCATCTTGCGCAGCGCCGCCCCGGTGGCGATGTCGACGCAACGCTCGGTGTCGGGCTCCGCAGTGCCTTCGAGCAGGCCCGGAATCTCGCGGAACTGCCGGCGAATCTCGTTGATCATCTCGAACGCCGCCTTCCCCACCGCGTCCATGGTCAACGCCCCGAGATAGAACGGGATCACCCCGCCGATGAAGATTCCGATGAGCACGTGAGGGTTGTTGAGTTCCAGCCGGAAATCGGAGCTGTGAGCACCGACGGTTTCGATGAATGCGGTGATGATTGCCAGCGCCGCCAGTGCGGCGGCACCAATTGCGAAACCCTTGCCGATCGCCGCGGTGGTATTGCCGAGCTCGTCGAGCGAGTCGGTGACGGCGCGGGTTTCCTTGCCCAGTCCGCTCATCTCCGCGATTCCGCCGGCGTTGTCGGCAACCGGCCCGTAGGCGTCGATCGCCATCGTGATCCCCACGGTCGCGAGCATGCCGACCGCGGCCACGCCCACACCGTACAGGCCGACCAGTTGGCTCGAGACCGCAATGATCGCGCAGATGGTCAGCAGAGGAATCGCGACGGATCGCATGCCCACGGAAAGACCCGCGATGATCACGGTCGCCGGTCCGGTTTCGCCCGAGTGGGCAATCTCGCGCACCGGTTTGCCGGATGTGAAGTACTCGGTCACCAGCCCGATCACGATACCGCCGACCGCGCCCGCCACCACCGCCCACCAGACTCGCCAGTCGACACCGATCATGTCCGTGATGACATAGAACGACAGGAGAATGAACAGGACGGTCGCTCCGATGGTCCCGGTGCGCAGCGCCACCTCCGGCTTGCTGCTGGAGAAGTGGCGCACCACCATGATGCCGGCGATGGAGCACAGCAGGCCGAGGGAGGCGAGGCCGAGTGGCAGGAACATCAGGGACTCGCGAGTGCCGAAGGCGCCGATGACGTCGAGCGACATCGTGGAGGCCATCGCGATGGTGGCGATCATCGCGCCGCAATACGATTCGAAGATGTCCGAGCCCATGCCCGCCACGTCGCCGACGTTGTCTCCCACGTTGTCCGCGATCACGCCGGGGTTGCGGGGATCGTCTTCGGGGATTCCGGCCTCGATCTTGCCGACGAGATCCGCCCCGATGTCGGCGCTCTTGGTGAAGATGCCTCCACCGACACGAGAGAACAACGCGACACTGGATGCGCCCATTCCGAAACCGTGGATGGTATGTGCGGTTTCCGGGTCGCCGCCGAAGACCAGATACAGAATGCCGAGACCGAACAATCCGAGGGACGCGACCGCGAGCCCCATGATTGAACCGCCGAAAAATGCGACAGTGAGTGCGTCGGCCGGGCTGGCGGAATGGGCGGCGGTGGTGGTGCGTACATTCGCGCGGGTGGCGGTGCTCATGCCGATGTAGCCGGCCCCGGCCGAGCACAGTGCGCCGACCAGGAACGCGAACGCCGTGCCGGTGCCGAGCGTGAACCACAAGATGATGAGCAGTGCCAGGCAGAACAGCGCGAGCATCTTGTATTCGCGCCGCATGAACACCATGGCGCCGCGGTGGATGGCCTCGGCAATTTCCGCGACCTTGCCTTCTCCGGTGGGGAACTTCTTGACCTGATGGTAGATGAACCAGGCGGCGGCAAGGCCGATGATGCCGAACACGGTCGGTACGAGAGCGTTACCGCTCATGGGAGCCTCCCTGAGAATCGAAATCGAGAATGAGGAGACGGCGACGAAATGGACGTGCACGCAGGCCGCCGCCGCGTTCACCAAGCGCTGACCAAAGTGTCGAAGTCTAGCCGATGGTCAAATCATGTCTCAATGCCGAGTGGCCGAATTCCTGGTACTCGGCCACCGCTCCGGCAGCCGAGCGTCATCGTGCGCTGGCGGGCCGCGAGACGGCCGACGTCTGCGTGGTCGGCGCGGGGTTTACCGGGATCTCCGCCGCCTTGCACCTCGCGGAGCGGGGCTACTCGGTCGTCGTTCTCGAGGCGGCCCGGGTCGGGTGGGGCGCGAGCGGCCGCAACGGGGGCCAGGTCGGTAGCGGCCTGCGCGAGTCGATGAACACCCTGGAACGGACTGTGGGCTCCGCCCGCGCCGAAGCTCTCTGGGCACTGTGCGAAGAGGCAAAGACGCTGATCGCCGAGCGCATCGTCCGGCATGGTATCGAGTGCGACTGGCGCCCCGGCAACCTGCTCGCGTCCACCCGCGAGCGCTACATGGGGTGGATCGAGAGCGAGGCGGAATTCTGTCACCGACGCTTCGGCTACTCCGGATTCCGGATGTTGTCCAGGACGGAGATGCGCGAGGAGGTCGCGAGCGAGTGCTACGTCGGAGGGCGGATGGACGAGGGCGGCGGACACCTGCACCCATTGCGCTTCTTGCTCGGAATGGCGGATGCCGCCGTCGGTGCGGGCGTGCGGGTTTTCGAGAATTCCCGGGTCGAGAGGATTTGCTGGGGGCTCCCCTCGCAGGTGTTCTCCGGTGAGGGTGTCGTCGAGGCGGGCTACGTCATCCTTGCCGGCAACGCCTATCTGGACCGTCTGGAGCCGAGGATCGAGTCCCGGATCATGCCCATCGTCAACCACGTGCTTGCGACCGAACCCCTCGGGGAACACCGCGCGCGTTCCCTCATTCGCAGTGGCGCGTGCGTGCACTCGACCAAGTTCGTGGTCGACTACTATCGACGCACGGCCGACCATCGGCTCCTGTTCGGCGGCGGCGAGACCTACTCCGACCGGCCGATCGACGACCCGAAGGCGTTCGTCCGCCGCTACATGCTTCGGGTGTTTCCTCAACTTGCGGACGTGCGGATCGACCATGCGTGGAGCGGACGACTCGCCATCACGATGAGCCGGCTGCCGCACGTCGGGCGTCTTGCCCCCAACGGTTTCTTTGCCCACGGATTCTCCGGGCACGGCGTTGCCCTGACCCAGATTGCGGGGAAGCTCATCGCGGAGGCAGTGGCCGGAACCGCCGAACGCTTCGACGTGCTGGCGGGACTGCGGCACCGGGCGTTTCCGGGCGGCGCCCGGCTCCGGCATCCACTGCTCGTTCTGGGGATGCTCTACTACGCGCTGCGCGACAGGCTCTGAGCGGATGCGTCATCGCGCGGCATCGGGTGTCATCCGGTCTCGAAACTCCCGCTCGATCCGGTCGATTTCGCGCTGGACCTGGTCCGAGCCAATACCATCACGGTTCTCCGCGACGGGCGCTGAGGGTCTCTCCCTCGGCTTCCAACCCGTCACGGCAAACCGATCCGCACTCTCACTCCGAAAGGGGGGCGTTGCGGGGGAAATCCCCGGCTCGAAGGGGTCGCCCGAGACTACGGGCTCGATCGCAGGGGGAAGGCCTTCCCCCTGCCCGCGCCTTCCAGATCGCGATCTTTCGGTTTCCAATTAGCGATCTTTTGACTTCCAATCAGCCGGCATGGATAGTTCCAATTGGCGGGACTTGGAGATGGGATGTTCAAGCGGTTTGCAGAGCGCCGGGTCGACGAGGCTCTTTCGGATACGCCCGTGGTTCTCATTGTGGGGCCGCGCCGGGCGGGCAAGACCACGCTCGTCAAGAGCATGAGGGAAGCCGGCCGCACCTATATCACGCTCGACGATCAGACAGTGCTCGAGGCGGCTCGGTCCGATCCAGCCGGATTCATCCGGGGCCTGGACCGGGCCATCATCGACGAGATCCAGCGCGCGCCCGACCTGCTCCTGGCGATCAAGAAGACGGTCGACGAAGATTATCGCCCAGGCCGTTTTCTCCTCACGGGCTCGGCCAATGTGCTGACCCTGCCACGCATCGCCGACAGTCTGGCCGGCCGGATGGAAACACTCCAGATGCTGCCGCTCGCACGGGCCGAGGTCGAGGGGCGGACGCCTGGCTTTCTGGAGCGCCTGTTCGAAGGGAAACTGCAAAATCAGCGCAAAGCGGTCGTCGGTGACGATCTCGTCCAGGCCGTTCTGCTCGGCGGGTTTCCCGAAGCAATTGCCCGTGAAAGCGAGCGGCGGCGGCAGGATTGGGCACGATCCTACCTCACCTCGATTCTCACGCGCGATCTCAGGGACATCGCGGAGGTCGAGAAGCTGACCGAGCTTCCGAAATTCGTGCGGCTGCTGGCCGAGCATTCCGGCCAACTGGTCAACTATTCGCAATTCGGGGCGAGCATCAATGTCAGCCACAAGACGGGGCAGCGTTACGTCGGACTGCTTGAACAGGTCTTTCTGATCGCAACACTGCAGCCCTGGTTCACCAACGCGCTGAAACGTATCGTCAAGACGCCAAAGCTGCATTTCCTCGATTCCGGCCTGCTGGCGAGCGCGCGCGGCCTGACCTTCGGCAGAGTGAAGGCGGATCGCGGGACATTCGGAGGGCTGCTCGAGAGTTTCGTGTTCTCGGAAGTGCTCAAGCTGATGACGGCCTCGGACCTGCGATTGACGCCGCATCACTTCCGCGACCGAGACATGCGCGAGGTCGACATCGTACTGGAACGCGACGACGGGATGATCGCGGGCATCGAGGTCAAGGCAAGCGCCACGGTCAAGTCCGGCGACTTCGCCGGCCTTCGGGCGCTGGCAGAGCCGTGCGGCGATCGCTTCGCCTTCGGTGTCGTCCTCTATGACAACACGGATGTCGTGCCGTTTGGCGACCGGCTGGTGGCGGCGCCATTGTCCTGTCTGTGGAATTGAGCGGATGCGCAGAGACTACGGGCTGATAGAACTGCGCGGTGCGATGATGGCACGGGGGGGACTGCGTGGGACTGTATGAGAAGTGGTGCGACGCCAGTCGGAAGAAGGACAAGCGCAAGCGTTACTGGACCTATGTCGAGAAGGATGGCGGCCGCGACGAGATCCGCGATGACTTAGCCGAGACTATCCGTTCGCACTACGACCGACTAGAACGCATCGCCGACGACGTTGATCGGCTCGGATACAAGGTAGCCGCCAAGATCCTCAGCGAGGCGATGCCCCAGACGCCCAGGGGCCGTTCAGGCGATCTCGGTGAAATTCTCGCGACTGAGCTGGTCGAGGAAGAGATCGGCCTGTGCGTCCCTGTGCGCCGTCTTCGTTATAAGGACGGCCGCAACATGGCCATGCGTGGCGACGACTTCATCGGCGCCGGATATGACGGCAAAGGCGAGAAGCTCTGGCTCTTGAAGGGCGAAGCCAAGAGCAACAAGGTACTCGGCAAGGCCACAGTCACGAGCGCTCGCAAGGTGCTCAACCGCGATAGCGGTCGTTGTACGCCCGACTCGCTGCTGTTCGTCGCCAACCGCCTGCTGGAAAGCAACGACCCGGACGACAACGCACTGGGCCGCAGCGTCCGTGACGAGGTGGGTCTGAAATCCCTCCGCGCGGACCGCATCGACCACATGCTTTTCACCGTGTCGGGCAACGGCCCGCACGCTTCGCTGAAACAGGACCTCGACGCCACGGGCACCAATCGAGACCACTACGTCGTGAACATCCACGTCGAAGATCACCAAGACTTCATCGCCACCATGTACGAGGAGGCGAAAGACCTTGGAGACAATTGACGAACTGACCACGTTCCTGGAGACCGCGACCGTTGACGGCATCCTCGGGCGCCTGCTCTATCGCGGTGCGGCTTGGTCGCTGATGCGCGAGGACGGCGTGCTGCCACCGAATGCGCCGCCGCTGGGCGCGACAATTGAAACCGATCTTGCCGAACACGGCTTTGCCTTGCTTCGGGGCGCAATGGCCCTGCGGGTTCAGGCGGGCGCGTCGGAGCTGACCAGCAAAGCGTTCGAACGAGCGGCCAACGCCTTTGAAGCTCTTGTCCGCAACGGCGACCCAGAAGCGCCCGATCGCGGCTTCCGCCGAATCATCGCCGCCGCCGCATACCACCTCGCAGGCTTCTCGGCAGTTGCCTATTCACTCTTCAACGAGACTACGGACGATCTCAATGCCTCACCGGGTGAGGCGGCGATCCGACACCTGATCCTGCGCGATCTCGGTCAATTGCGCGGCTTCGTTCGCGAGTGGTTCAGGGCTAATCAAAAGTCGTCCTGATGGTGTAATCGGGGTCCTGACTCGATTTGGCGCTGGCCATTCAAAGGTCGTTGTGGTAGACACAGCGTCATGGAGCAGGCGGACACGGGGTTTGCCGGTCGTTGGCTGCGCGAG
>JAJDUQ010000071.1 GCA_022826505.1 Gammaproteobacteria bacterium | reverse complement strand
CCTGACCGGTGACTACGACTGGAGCTCGGTCGCAGCCGAGTGCACCAACGTACGCCCCCTCAACGTCTACGCGGCCAGAATCCCCGCGTAGGCTCCCGGCGTTAACGTATGTCTACGCACAAACCTTGCGATGACGCCAGGTAGGCGTTTCCCTGGTCGGCTGCACACACCTCAGCAAGACGAAACAGCGCTTCCATGTTGCGCACCGCCTCGTCGCTCAATCGCGTGTATTCCAGCGAGCGCACGAAGGCGCGCAGCTCCTCGAGGGTCTGCGCATCTGCAGCCGCCATTTCCTCCGCGGCGCGGCGCGTCACTTCCTGCTCGACGGCGTCGTTCTTACTCTGGCTCATCGTGCATCCCACAGCCGTGCTTGCGGCCTGCAGGCCACCCTCTCACCTATCCCTCATCCGGTCTGGAGCACGCGCCCGTCTCAATTCCGCCGTCAACCGCAACAGCGCCTCACGCCGATCCGGCTCCTCCACGGTTCGCGCCATTCCCTGCAATATCCGCAACACGGTCGACCCGCGTCCGATCGAATCTGCCACCGCCCGAGGCCGCGGGACGGTACTTTTGGCCAGCAGCGCTCCGAACGGCTGCGCAGAGTTGGTGCGCAGCGCCATCCTGCTCGCCTCCATCCACTCCCCTCGTCTTGGCACGGTGCAGCCGAACCCGTAGCATTCGGCCGAGCACGTCGCAAAGTGGCGCATCGCCCGACCGTTGCCCTCGCGAAACGGGTGAGCCCAATTGATGAGACCGAGCGCTTCGGCCGTGCATCCCCACCAGTGAGACGCCTTCAGTGTGCCGCGGTCGCGGAGCTCGTCGAGTTCGTCCCGGCGCAGTGCAAGCTCCCGTGGCAGCGCCACCCGCGAGTATTCGGACGTTGCGAATTCCACCCCGCCCTTGCGCAAGCTGTGCTCCCGAGGCTGTATGAACCGCCCGTCCACGATCACCGGCTCGTGCCGGGCGTAGCCGGCCCACTCGTACACATCGCCTAGAAGCTGCTGGTGTATCTTCTTCAGGCCGCGCATGTCCGGCCGGAAGCTCTCCGGAGGCAGGAATTCGCGCCGGTAGCTGTATGCGAATTCCTCTGCTTCTTCGAGCCAATCGTCACGCTGGTGACCGAACCGGTTTCGCAGGATCCGCGTGCCGGGATAGCAGAACGGGTCCGGCAGTTCAGCCGCCACGTTGGCGCAGCGCCGCGAGCCGCGGCAGGAAGCGTTCCAGCACCACGCCGCGCACTTGCGCCGTCGCGCCCTCGGCGATCATGAGCTTGTGCATCGCCGCGACGAAGGGCGTGCGCCTCAACCCTTCCTCCATCGCGAAGGCGACCGCTTCCTCTGCGCGGACGTGTGCCCACAGCAGCGCCTTCGCGCCCAACGGCTCGAACTCAAGCGATCGCACGAAGGCCCGCGCCTCATCAACCAGCTCCCGCTCCTCCGGCGCGAGGTACTGGTCCGGATCGTCTTCCAGCCAGTCCTCGATATGCTGGGGCCGTACCCTCGCGAATCTCTCAATCTCCAGTGTGGCCATTTCCATCCGTCCTTCCCGCATGCGCTCAGGCGAGGTGCCCTCCGGTATCGTGACACAGAATCCAAGCCGCGCGCCCAAGCGCTCATCGGGGAGCTGGCCGCAGGGATTGGATTGAAGACCTTCTTGGGCGGAGGTCTCGGTCATGCCCGGTGTCTCCGGGAGGGTCGCGAGACGGCGGCTCGGGAAAGCGGCTCTTCACGTCCCTGGCGTCGTCCTCAGGCAAGCCAGAAAAGTCTCCCTCGCCTCGCGGTTCCTAGTCTCGCTGGCGCGATTCCAGAAGGAGTTGTACCCGTTCGAGATCAGGGAACCGGGTCGGAGGGCCGCCTTCGCGAAGCGTTCGGCCTCGCGGGGATCGGTGAGTTGTGGGCTATGGAAACCCGACTCCGGCCCGGCCGTCAGCACCGGGCCAAAGCGCTCGACGGCCCCGTCGGCGCGGCGTACCGCGAGCTGAACGGGCCGGCGGTCGTGCGGACATCCGCCAAGGTGCACTTCGACGACGATCCGGTCGCGCCCGCGCGTCGGGCACACCACCGCGAAGCCCACATACGTGGACCCATCGCCGAGCATGCCTCGCATGGCGTAGACGAGTGCGTGCGGAGCCTCGAGCTGGACGATGCGGTCGAGTACGGGGGTGGGCAAGGGACCTGCGGCGTACGCCTCGCCCACCAGCGCGAGCGCCGCGAGGGCGGCGATCGCCTTCATCAACGGAGTTGCCATAGGGTCAATCCAAGGGAAAGGGGCCGAGGGACAGGCCGGGCGCAAAATCGGCGGCGGCTCGGGAAGGCAGTTTCTTCACGTCCCTGATGAGAGGTTCGCCAGGTGCGACGCAAGGGAGCGCTCAGGCGCGCTCGCGTCGCCGCAGGAGGAGATCCCCGAGCCGCCGCCAGTTCGCGGGCGGATAGGTCATTTGTTGGGGTTGCCGCCGCCGTCCCGCTCGCATCGGAGTTGACCTGTTCTGCTGTCAACGACGTAGTGCCAGTCCCCGACAGTGGGGCAGTCCGGAGCGCTGAGATTCGACGCGCTGCCGGAGCTGCCGGCAGAGTCAGCATAAGTCGCATGGGGCGTGGTCGTTGCCTGCGTTGCCTGGTCCGCTTGATCGGCGGTGTCGGCATGCCCTCCGGTCGCGATGACTTCGACGGTCACCGTGAGCATCGCGGCTTGATGGTTGGTCGGGAGGTCGCCGGCGGTCTCGCCGGCGTGAGCGAGCGCCGCGGCGCCGGCGAGGAGAAGTGCTGAGGCAAGGGGCGTGTAACGCATGGTGCTGTCTCCTGTTCAGGTGCATTGGCCGATCACCGCCACCCGCAACAGGCGAGGGGACGCCACGGGACCGGTCGCGGTGATCACTTGGCCTCGCAGAGTGAACGCGGTGGCGGACTCCGAGAAGTCGAACTGCCAGGCTGCGAGGGGTTGGGTAGTGGCGCCGGGCACGTTCTGAGGTATGCCGGCGACCTGGATGCGCGGGGCGAGTCCGGGGGGGCACGGCCACTTGTCGACGCTGTCGCCGACTGCAAGATTGCCCATGAAGGCGATGCCCCCCAGGGTGCTTTCGACGTCGCTGATGTTGACGACATTGAAGGTGCCGCCGTCGAGATCGGCCTCCATGTGGTTCGTGCCGTCGACGCGCAGGTAGAGCTCCGGCGCCGCGCCGATGGTGCTCGCGATCGCGCGGATTTCCGTGGGAGGCAGCGTGCCGACGGGATGGAGGAGGATGTCCTGGTGAATGACGTTTGCGGAGAGAATCGTGAGCGCGTGCTTGCGCACCCGCGCGGCGGTGACTTCGTGGGTCTGGCCGCGGATCTCGGGCAGGGCCGGCGTGGTGGTGCCGAACTCGACCAAAGTGGTGGTGACCTCCTGGGCGGTGCCGGTGTTGGTCCCGTCGCTGTGGGGTCCGAGCGAGTAGGGCCAGCGCGCCGGGAAGTCGCACGGGAGGTATGTGCGGTCCGGATCGGTGGCGGGCGGGGTGTAGGAGCCGCCTGTGCAGGTCGTCGCGTTCTGGAGCCACGCGACCCCGGTCCAGGTACCGGGCGTGAAGGTGTGGGCCTCGTCGAGGATGCGCTGTGCGACGGCCGCGTTGTACTGCACGAGGCGAAGGGCGAGGGTCTTGGCGTCGTCGAGGTGGCGCTGCCGGTGGACGAACTCGTAATAGCCGTAGAGGAGCGCGCCCCCGAGCGCGAGCGCGAGCAGGAGGGAGAGGAGCGCAAAGCCGTGCTGGAAGCGGGAGGTCACAACACGCGGTAGGTCCAGACCAGGTCCAGTTGATTCGCCGATGAGCACTGTGTGCCGAGGCTGGATATGTCGAGATCCCGGCCATAGCGCTTTACGTTCGTGCCGTCGACGCTAATTCGGTCGGCGAGCTGCTCGGTGCGCCGCACGATGCGCGAGCAGTCGTCCTGGGGCACGTCCTCGAAAGTGAGCACACAGGCGTTGGCGCTCGCGCCGCCGAGACCGCCCGAGGCGAGGGTGACGTCGCCACCGTAAGAGTTGCTGATGCTGGTCCCGGAGACCATCTCGTCGGGGATGGCCCCGTTCGAGATCACGGTGGCGTCGACGCACGCGGTGGTATCGGCCTGGCCCGACAGCAGATCGGTGGTGTCCGCGATGATGTTGGCGACGCGGTTCGCGGTGCGGATGGCGCTCGCGGAGTCCCGGGACTCGCCGAACAGGTTGAACATGAAGTAGACGAACGCGCCGATGATGGCGATGACCAGGAGCATTTCCATGAGGGTGAAGCCGCGCTGGCGCATGGTGGCCTCCTAACTGACGGCGGTGGAGAGATCCACGCCGAAGCTGAACAGCGATCCGACGAGAAGGACCATGTAGAGTGCGATGACGGCGAGCGCGACGACGTTGGCGCGCGTCGCGGTGGCCTGCAGGCGCTCGGTGGTGGTGACGTGAATCTCGGTGGCGGCGGTCGCGAGGGTGGCCTCGATCGTTCCGGCGAGCGACGCGATGGCGATGTCGTCGCCGAGCTCGTCGTCCACGATCTCGGCAAGCGCCGTGGCAGGGTCGTGACCGACCAGGGCGTCGGCCAGCGCGTCGATGCGGTGGCGCAGCCACGGGGAAGCGCCCTCGCGAAGGTGCGCAAGGCAATCGCGAAGCGGGATCGCCGCGCGGAGCAGGGTGTGGACGGAGACGAGGAAGTTCGCGCTCTGGTACTGCTTGTAGACCTTCCAGGGCACGGCGCGATCGAGCAGGTCTCGGCCCGGGCCGACGTAGCGCCCGAGACTCCACCACACGAGCGCGACCAGGCCGAGCACCGCGGGCACGCCCACGGGGGTCCAGACGGCGAGCGCGTCGGCGAAGTCGAGGACGCGCAGCGACTCGGGCGAGAGCTGCGCGCGGTCGAGCTGCATTTCGGGGACGATGTAGTGCGCCCACACGATGGTGTAGACGGCAAGCACGATGACGAGCACGAAGGGGTAGCTGAACGCCGAGCGCAGCGCCTTCTTGATGCTGAGCATCTGGTCGATGTAGTCGGCTACGTCCTGGAGCCCCTGCGCGGCGGCGCCGGCGCGATCGGCCGCGCCGATGGTGGCGTGCTCGGTCGGGGGTATCCAGCCGCGGAAGGCATCGGCCAGCGTCGCGCCGGTCATGTCGTCGGCCCACTGGCGGTAGAGGCCGGCGCGCTGATCGCCCCGGTGCGCGTAGCGCGAGGCGAGGATCCGGAAGGTCTCATAGAGCGGGATGTTGGCGTTGAGGTTCGCGGCGAGGCGGCGGTAGAGGCGCTGGCGGAGCCGCGGGTGGAGGAACTGGAAGCGCCACAGCGCGCGCCGGGCGCGGGCAAAGGCCGGGCCGAGCGGGGAGTCGAGCAGCCGCTCGGTGGGAGGCGCGCGCTTCATTGCGCGGAGGGCACCGGGTGGTGGCCGTCGCCGACGACGGTAAGGCGAGCCGGCGCACGGGAGGCGTCCGGGCGGTCCTCGAGCGGCTGGAAGATGGCCTCGTAGAGCGTCGGGCAGAGCTCGCCGCGGGCGACGCGATGAAGCGCGACCTCGTGGGCGCTCATGCCGAAGCCTTGCGCCACGTCGCGGCGCGCGCGCCAGCTCGCGACCGCCGCCGGCGTGTCGCCGCGCGCAAGGGCCACGTACTCCTCCTCGGTGGGCATGACGACCTCGGCGCACACCGCGCGGCCCCGGGTGCCGGCGCCGCGGCAGTCGGGGCACTCCGGCACGGCGGCGCGCCAGGCGACGCGGGAGAGATCGGTGTCGCGCCCGAAGGCCGCGGCAAGCGCGGTGTCGGTGTGGCGGCGCAGCGCGTCCGGGATGCCGGCCTCGCCCGCGCGCTCGGCCGGGATCGCACAGGTGGGACAGGTGAGCGGAGCGAGGCGCTGGTAGACCATGCCGAGCAGGAACTCGTCATGGCAGATCCGGGGACGTGAGAGCGGGTTGTCGCCGAGCCCCCGGCCGAGGTCCTCGAGCCGGTCGATGATGCGCCAGGCGCTGCGCGCGTGGGTGGTGGTGTAGATGTCGTGGCCGGACACCACCGCGTAGGCGAGCGAGACGGCGGTGTGCTGGTCGCGGGTCTCGCCGAGCAGCACGATGTCGGGATCGCGGCGCATCGCGGAGCGAAGCGCATCGGCAAAGGGCGAGACGTCGCGGTCGGGGTCGCGCACCACCGCAGCCTGGTCGGCGCCGGGAATGGGGACCTCCACCGGATCCTCGATGCTCAACACGACCTTGCGGCCGCCGACCTCTTCCAGGTGGCCGGTGAGCAGGGCGGCGAGGCTCGTGGTCTTGCCCGAGCCCACGGGGCCTGCGAAGACGACGAGTCCGCCGTGGACGCGCAGCATGCGCCGGATGAGCGCGACCTGGCCGGGCAGGTAGCCGAGCTCGGAGAGATCGGTGGTGCGAAGCCGCGTGTCGGTGGACAGGCGCATCGCGACGTGCAGGCCGTCGTGGTTGGGGTTGTGCGCGTAGCGCAGGTGCACCTCGCGGCGCACGCCGTCGACGTTGACGTGGGTGATGAGCTTCGCGTCCTGGGCCGCGTGCGGGTTGAACTCGCCCTGGCCGGAGCGGGTCTCGATCTGGGTCTGGTAGGCCGCGCGCACCATCTGCATGCCTTCGTCGACGGAGTACATGGCGAGGCGGTTGACAGTGCTGTCGACGCGCAGGCGCACGACGGTGCCGGTGGCCGACACGGTGATGTGGATATCGCTCGCGTTGCGCTCCATGGCCTCGCGCACCGTCTTCTCGAGACGGGCGAGGATCTCCGAGGCGCTCGCGCTGTGGGCGGGCGCCTCGTCGATGGCGCCGAGATCGTGCAGCCGGTAGAGCCGGCGGATGATGTCGGGGGTGGTGGTGGCGAACTGGACGCTGCTCGCATCGAAGATGGTGTAGACGTGGTCGATGAGCCGGCGCCGGGCGGCGGTGTAGTCGGGGTGGCGCGCGAAGCGGTGCGACATCAGGACCACGGCGGTTTCGTGTTCCGAATCGAGCTCGCCGCTGGAGTAGGCGATGGCGTCGCCGGAGCGCCGGTGGGCCGCGTCGAGGTCGCCGGACTGCGAGGCGCTGGTGATGAGCTGCGTGACGGGGCGAAGCTCCGCCTCGTCCTGCACGTGTCTGAGCGCGGCGCGGGCCATGTCAGTTCGCGCGCTGGCGCCCGGCGGTGGCGATCACCTGCGCCTCGGGGCTCGCCAGGACGGCGTAGGTCGCGGAGAACTCCCGCAGGGTCCAGCCGGCGCCGAGCGGCTCGCCCGCCTGCAGGGTATAGGTGAGCGGTCCCCAGCGGATGACCGCGTAGGGGCCGAAGGTGCGCACGAGCATCGGCAGCTCCGGCGCAAGCGGCGGGTACTCCGGCGGCGGCTCTTCGGGACCGGGCTCGGGCTCGGACTCCGGCTCGGGAGCGGCCGGCGGGACCGCGGGCCGGACGCCGGCCGGGGCCGGAGGCTCCGGAGGGTTGTGCAGGTGATCGAGCTCCTGCTCGTCGCGGGCGCGCTTCAGGCGAAGGGCCGCGATCTCGGCCCTGAGCGCCTCGATGTCGCGCTCGGCCTGGAGGGTGGCGAAGGTGTCCGGGGCAAGGCCCGTGTCCTGGGACACACCGGGCAGCGGGGCGAGCAGGACCAGGGCGGCGGCGAGGGACCTAGCGCAGGACATAGGAGGCGTCCATCGTGGCGCTCTCGGCCGGGGTCTCCCCGAGCGAGAGGCTGGTGAGCTGGAGGAAGGGCAGCGCGTCGAACGCGGCCGCGGCCTGGGGCATCGCGTAGAGGGGAACAACGAGCTTCATGCCCCCGAGCCGGAAGCGCCGCGCCAGGGGGACGTACTTGATGTTCGAGAAGGCGAGCGTTTCGGGGACGCGGTGATCGCAGCGCGCGCCCGGGACGGCGGAGAGGTCCTGGCATGCCGCGGCGAGCTCGTGGATGGCGGTGTCGGGGATCTGCTGCAGGGCGAGCGATTGCTCGAAGTCGGGCATGGGCAGCCGGAAGGTCGCGACCTCTTCGGAGAGCACGGTCCTGGCGGCTTCCGCCGGGGTCGCGGCGCGCATGGGAAAGAGATCGAGCGTTGCGAGCCCGAGCCGTCGCGAGAGGTGGAGCACGTTGAACGCGCTCGGGATCGCGCGCGTGTAGCGCACGGTGCAGGTGTTGTCTCCGCCCGGGGTGAAGGCGGACTCGCGCGAGCAGTGCACGAGGGAGCGGCGCCAGCCGACGACGTAGGGGGGCGCGTGGCGCGCCAGGTGGGCGAGCAGCGGGCCCGAGAACTCCGAGAAGGTCGGCCCGCGGGTGTGGGCCTCGTAGAGCGTGCGGTGGTCCCTGAGCGCCTTGGCCCGGGCGAGCGCCTCGGGGTCGGGCTTCCCGGCCTCGCGCGCCTGGTAGAACTGCCAGCCGGCGAAGCTCGCCGCGGCGGCGCAGCCGAGGAGCACGGCGGCACGCAGGGGGTAGTAGAGCGCCGAGCGCGTGCGCACGAGGCGCCGCGGGCTCTCGCGCAGCGCCCGGCGCAGCGCCCCGCCCGCGTCCTGGGGCGCGTCGCGGAAGAGATCCGCGAGCGCCGGCGGCGGATGCCCGAGGCAGCGAAGCGCGGTCGTGTCGCCGAGGATGAGCCGATCGCTCGCGGCCTGGGCCTGGGCCTCGGCGAGCGCTTCGGAGCCGGTGTAGAGCTGGTCGCGCTGCACGCCGCCCGCGGTCAGCAGGCAGTACCAGTAGCCCGCCCCGTGCTGCGCATGGGTGACGTCGGCGAGGATCACGATGGACTCGCCGGCGGAGGCCGCGGCCAGCGAGCCTGCGGCGCTGCGCTGCCCGGCGAAGCCGCGCGCGGGCGCAAGCCCCACGGAGCCGCCCGTGGCGACGTGGGCGTGCGCGGAGCGCGACCGCGCGATCTGCACCGCGGGCCGCCCGGAGGGACGCTCGTGCCACTCGAGGCCGACCACGAGACGTGCGCGCACGTCGGCGATGCGCACGAGCTCGGGGCCGGAGGCGGTGGCGTTGCTCACAGGGTGCGCTCGAGCGTGTTGACGAGCGTGGGGCGCACGATGAGCACCAGGTGCGTGCGCTGGCGGCGGGCGACCCGCTGTCCGCCCGCCCACCAGGGGATCGCGTCGTGCAGGCCCTGGTCGCGGCGCTCCTCCACGTCCTCGGCGAAGGAGTCGAGGATGAGGATGTCGCCGCTTCGCACCGTCGCGGTCGGGGCGATGGCCTGCTGGCGCGTGATCGGGACCTGCACGCCGCCCGGCAGGTCGCGCCGGCCGAGCAGCGTGGAGAGATCGAGGTTGATGCGCAGCAGCAGCTCCTCGTCGGTCATCAGGCGCGGCATGAGCTGCATGACGGTCCCGGTGGTGATCCGCCCCGCCGTGCTCACTTCGATCGGGTCGCCGGTCTCGGGCAGCGTGATCGCGTGCGCCGCGGTGTAGCCGTCGGTGGACGTGAGCTGCACGGGGATGATCGAATTGCTGAGACCCACCGCACGAAAGACGGTATCGGAGGTCACGGTGTTGCGCGCGCGCAGCGCCCGGGCGATGAGGTGGGTGCCGGCGAGGCGCGAGGTCGGGCGGATCACGGTCACCGCCACACCGCCGGCGCCGGCCGCAGGAGCAGTGTCCGGACCGTCCACGGTGATGCCGATGCCGCCGCCGCGCACGAGCGACCAGTCGATCGCGTGATCGCTCGACTCGTCGGTGCGGATGCCGAGCAGCCGGATCTCGAAGTTGACCATGCGCGTCAGGTAGCGGTTCTCGACCTCGAGGTAGGCGGCGATCGCGTCGACGGCGGAAGGCACGTCGCGGACCGTGAGCGTCCCGAGCGAGCTCGAGGCGACGAGCTCGCCGGCCGGCGAGAGCATGGCGCTCACCGCCGCGGTGAGCGCCGGCCAGGGGTCGATGGTGGTGCTGAGCGCCGTGCTCTGCGTGGAGCCGCTCAGGGGCGTGTCGCCGCCCGACTGGGTGCTGCTGGCGCCCTCCTCCGCCCCTGCGGTGGCGAGCGCGACCGCGGTGGTGACCGCGGTGCCGGTGAGCGTGAGCTCGCTGGTGACGGTGCCCGGCAGCAACGCGACGCGGAAGGTGCGGGTGACGAAGCGCTCGAAGACGATGCGGCCTGAGTCCCACCGCCAGGTGATGCCGAGCTCGGTGGCCACGCGATCGAGGAACTCGTGCAGCGGGCCGTGGTGGCGGTAGGTGATCGCGCGGTGGACGATGGACGGCAGCGCGTCCTCCTCGGCGGGCTCCGACGTCACGAACGCATCGCCGGCACCGGCGAGCCGCACGCCGGCGCGCTGCACGCGGGCGATGTAGAGGTCGGGGGACAGCGACACGGGGTGGCCCGTGATCACGGTGATGTCGGAAGCGATCTGCTGGAGCGTGGCGCCGCTCGCAGACGAGAAGGCGTAAGTTACGTCCAGGCGCGGATCGGCGGGACGGCGCAGCGTCGCCACGGGCCCGCCCAACCACGCCTCGTCCGCGTCGTGGAACAGCCGCGGGGTGCGCGGCGACTGCAGCTGGTAGTCGGCGAGCACGGCCTCGTCGAGAAGCCGGTCCTGGTGCGCGTCGATGTCCTCGACGAGGGGGGAAGGCACGCAGCCGACGAGGAGGCCGAGCACGACGAGCAGGGCGAGGACGCCGATCGCGGCGTAGAGCTGGAAGCGGGTCATTTGCGGTACACCACGCGAAGGGTCTTGTTCGGGTGCGCCACCACGCCGATCGACTTGCCGCTCGCGTGGAGGACCCGGGCCAGATCGTGGGCGACCTGGCGCACCGTGCCGCGCAGCGTCAGGGAGGTCTCCACCACGATGTCGTGCGGGTAGTCCCACAGCACGGTCCAGCCGACGCGGGCCGCGGCGCGGCGAAGCGGCTCGCTCACGAGATCCCCGGGGCGGTACTCGAGCGTGATGCGCGGACCCTGCGGGGGCGGGGGGAAGACGCTCGCGTGCTCGGGCGAGGCGCCGAGCGCGGGCGCGGGCGGCGCCGGATCGAGGTACTCCACCGCCTCGCCGGAGGCAGACACCAGCTCGCCCTCGATCCCGCATTCGGGGAGCGGCGGGGGGCGCAGGCATCCTGCGGCGAGCGCGCACAGGACGACGACGGGCGTGGCGGTGACCTTCATTGGACAGGGCCTTGCAAACCCTGGACCTGCGAGACGACCGGTCTTGCAGGAAGGGGACCAGGCCGAGAGCGAGCCGGCGCGGTCCCCAGGGACGGGACGCTCGGTTGTGGAGACGCGCTAAAGGTACAGGAATTCGGGGGTCAGGGGGTATCCCGGAGCCGGGACGGGCGGCCGGAGCAGGCGGGGGCGCGCCCGCGTGTCAGTCCGTGGTCACTCTCGCCGTGCTCGCAAGCACCGGAGACGAGCGGGCCGCACACGCCGCCCGGAGCCGCTATGGCAAGGTTTCCCGAGCGACCTGTGCGGCGCACCCGTGCCCTGCTCTCGGCAATGGACGACGCCTCGAGTTGACAGGTGGGAGCGTCTGTCGCAGCACCACACTTACCGCTCCGACTATTCTCTAAATGGAGCGGTCTAGGGATACTCAGCATCCCTACTGACTCATCGGACCTCAGTGCAATCCAACGTGACGGTGTACGTGTGCGTTCCAAATAGGTTGAGAAGTCCCTTACCTTCTTCGGCCAGCTCCTTCAAGGATTCGACGAGTTCTTTGAATTCGTCAACTTTTTCTCTTGGTGAGTAGCCGTATATCTCGTACTTGGTAGTCACCATCTCTTTCAACATCTGTAAACCTTCCCGAGGCTGGATTTGACCATCTTTCAACTTCTTCCGGAGTTGTGCTGCTGTGGTAGCAGTGAGTAAGAGGAGTTCTGCTTCTGCTCGGTCATTCGGATGAGCGGCAACACTCTTGCTGCACGCATCTTGGGCAGCTAGATGAGTGAAGACCATGAGGGATTTGGGTTGATGGCGTGCCGACCCCTTCCCTACGGCAACAACCATGCCGTCCTCGTGCTCTACCGTCACATATGAGCAACCCGAAAGGCTCAAGGCGAAACCAAGCGCCACCACTACGGTAAATCTGGTTCGTTTCAAGGCCCTCTCCTCCATATGGCGGCAACCTGTGTAACGCCTACGGCCCTACCCTTCAGCGCTGGCCGTGCCTGTGCTGCGCGTGAACCCCTCGAACAACCCTTCAAGCCGCGCCATGCGCTGCCATGCGCTCGCAGAGGTTCGCTACGTCACGACGTAGCTCTCTCTGACCGGGCACGATGATCAACTCGAGTGCGACGAATTCCGGATCAGGACGCAGACTTGCCTTCAGAGTATGGCGGCGTCGGCGTCGAAGATCCCGAACAGCTTGGCCGCGATGGCGAGCGTGAGTGCACCGTAGATTCGCATCTCGATGCGCAAAGCGGAAACATCGGCCTTCGTGGCGAGGTGTTCATGATCGGCGAGGGCGGCCTGACGCATTCCTTCGGCGATGGCGTCGGCATGGGTTGGCTCGACGCCAGCGGCCTTGAGGTCGCGAGCGACGGCGAGCGGGTTGAAGCTGGTGGCGTTCATTCTCGACTCATCCCATCTCCTCGCCAGCCGCGCTTGGTCGGGACCTCCGAGCGCAGCCTATTGGCTCAAGAGGGCGACGATGATTCCGGCGATGGCGATCTGCGCGCCGACGAGCGCAGCACCCTGAATCCACAAGGCACGGTACAGCTCGGCCGCGGTGGCTTCGGCCTGCGGGCGTTCCATGCCGGCCGCCTCGAGACGCCGTGCTGCGGCAAGAGAGTCGAAAGCGCTGGCGTTCATCGGGTGTCGGGGGCGGGTGATGCAGTCGCCTCCTCTCTTAGAAGGGATTCAACAACGTGCGGGACATCCCCCGCCAAGGTGGCTTCCGGCAATAGTATTCTGGCCCGAGGGGCGGAAGCCCAAGCTTCACTCGTTCGGAGTCAAAATAACTCTCCGCCTTAGAGCACTGCTCAATCTGCTTAAGGTGCAATATCTCCGCCTTGCGATGTCGCCAGTCCGACTCCTCTTCACGCCAATCATTTGAAACACTGAGCATGAATGCAAAGCTCGCAGTGAAAACCAAAACGGCTAAAGAAGTCGCGATCACCTCCAAAGGATTGAAGCGTTTGAGAACCCAAGCGGATAGCCCACCAAATACAGACAGAGACGTTGTGATGAACGCGGCCGTAACAGTGGGCTCAGGACCAGCAAATCCGGCTAATGTACCGATAAGTGCCCCAAGCACGCCTACGCTCACCAAACCAATGGGCATCGACACGTAAACTGCGGCAGGCGAATGCCCAGCGGCGCTCACCAACTTCGCTAAAGACCTCACGTCACTACCGCAATTCAGTCGGAGTCTTCATCCAAACGACATAACCACGCGTGTCATCGCGATCAAAGCTCTCGTAAGCGAAAATGGCAGACATGTTCCCCTTGTAGTGCTTATTGGCAAATCCCTGAAGCCACGTTTCATCACCATTACCGCCCTGAACATTGTCGCCTTCCGCTAATGCCTTTTGGCCTGAAAGGCCAACAACCAAAGCCAGAGAGACACAGATAAGAAAGAATCTGCTACTAATCGTCCACTTCACAATCGTCCTCCTTCAACTATTCCAGCGCGCGGCGGCGCTCGGGGTTGAATGCACTAGCTCGTACTGCATCCCTTCGGCGAGGTTACCGGCGTGAGCTGGTTCGGCACCAGCGGCCTTGAGGTCGCGAGCGACGGCGAGCGGGTTGAAGCTGGTAGCGTTCATTCTCGGTTCATCCCCCACGCGGGAGGATGCAGAAGTTCGGACTCTCTCACCGGGTGGCTGCGAGCGTCAACTCTCGCGTCCCGCCACGCCGTCATAGCGGGCTCTCGAAGCGGGCGAGTCGGATTGCGATAGGGGTGAAGCTCAGAAGAAGAACACGCTGAGGTAGGCGAAGCCGGCGCCGGCGAGGAGCGCGACCACGATGGCAGTGATGGTGACAAGCGGGCGGCCCAAAGGCTCGAGGGCGTCGGACAGGCGTTCCGCGCGCTCGCCGGTTGCAGCGAGGAGGACCTGGCCGACGGCCGGGCGCTCGGTCCGCGGCGGTGTAGGGACATTCGGTGGGTGCGGTGAAGCATCGGCGGGGCTCGGTGCCTGGATCGTCGGCGTCTCGCGGGGGGAGTCATCTTTCGAGGACCCGGGGGCCTCCTGCGGGACTTGGGCCTGTAAGGCGGCGGCAACCTGGTTGGCGACGAGCCCGACGAAGTCCGGGCCTGGCCGCGCGGCCTCGGCCAGGCGTTCGGTGAAGGCTGCGAGAAGGGCCTCGTCCTCGAGGAGTGCCTGCCCTACCCTGCCGGCGAGCGCCCGGGCGAAGTCGGCGTCCTCCTCGAGCGCGGTGGTGAGCTGGCCTGCGAGGTTCGCGGGCAGATTCTCGTCCAGCGCCGGGCGGAAGATGCGCTCCAGGCGCTCGACGAGGATGAGGACCGGGTCCTGCTCCGAGATCAGCAGGTTGAGTTGCCGGGCTTCTCCCAGGAGCCGCTCCTGGGCCGGGCTCTCGCTCACGAGCCTTTGGAAGCGCGGGTGCGCTTCGGCGGCTTGGCGGGCGGCTCCGACTGCGGAGGCGGAAAGAAGCTGTCGAGCGCCTGGGCGAAGGTGGCCATCAGGGCGGTGTAGACCTGGCGCAGCCGCTGGCGGGTCATGAGGGCGGTGTTCTTGTTCTCGATGGCCTCGGCGAAGGTCATGTGGTGCGCGAGCAGTTCGCGCACGTCGCGCGCAAACAGGGGCGAGGGATAGGCGGGAAGGTCCACTCGGGCAAGCACGGAGCCGGAGTGCTCCTGGTAGGCCGGGTGCTCGTCGATGGGGTGCCCCTGGATACTCACCGGTCCGTGATAGGGGTTGGTGGTGATGAGGAAGGGACACTCGACCTGCGAGGCGAGCGTCGCGAAGCCGAGCACGCTTTCCTCGCAATCCGGACCGCCGGTGATGACGGGGTGCAGGACCAGCGGGTGCTGGTACTCGGTGCAAAGCTCCCATATCGCGTGCGACACCACGTAGTTGAACAGCGGCAGGAACGTGGTCGCGCCGGCGTCGACGAGCAGCACCTTGTCGGCGGGCTCCGTCGTCATGCGCTCCATGAGGCCATCAAATGCCGCCTCGTCGATCGCCATGCCCTCCCCTCCTCCGAGCAGGTCGAGGGCCTCGGCCCGGAGCGCTGGCGTGGCGAGCAGGGTGGCGTTGTTCGGATCGGCGTCGAAGAGCGCGACGGGCTGCCCGATGGAGTGGCAGAACTGCGTGAGCGCGCTGGTGACGAAGCTCTTGCCAACGCCGCCTTTGGCTTGAAGGGTGATGATGAGCATGGCGGTTACTCCTGTGGGGTGCGTCGAAGGGGCCATTGGGCTTTGCGAAATCCGGCGGGCTTGGCGCCGGACGACTCGCCGTGCTGTGCCCGGCTCGCCCGTGCTGGGGCATCGCTGGCAGACGAAGCGGCAGGGGCGTCGTCAGTGTTCCTCGTCTGGCGCAGCCGCTGCACCGTGCGCCGGAAGGCGCTGTAGCTGAGGGTCACCGCGCCGGCGCTGCGAAGCGCGTCGTAGCAGCGGCGAAGCGAGAAGCCCTCCGCGACTGCGGCCTCGATGTCGTCGAAGTGTTCGGCAAGCTCGCGATCACCACGCCGGTAGCCGGCGGGATCCGAGCGAAGGTCGGACAAGAGTGAATATTTCTGACTCACAGCGCACAACACCGCAAAAGACCGGCCCACGGATAGTGCAAGAAGGCTGAAGACCGCGCAAGTACGCGCAACAACGCGCTACAGCGCTCCAAAACGCACAAGAGCGGCGAAGACCGCTCCACGCGCCGCCGGCAGGCGGCGCCGGGGAGGGCCGAAAGGCCTCCCCGATTCAATTTGTTATACAAATTGAGTATCCTGCCTCTATCCTAACGTTGGAGGCTTCGAGTTGCCAGATCTCAGCGTGTTGGTGGCCCTGCGCATGACGCCGGAGCTGGCGGCACTGCTCGATGCCGCGGCACAACGCGGCGACTGCCGCCGGTCGGCGTGGATGCGCGAAGCGCTCGCGCAAAGCGCGATGGAGCCCCAGACGGGAGAGCTCCGCGAGCTCACCAAGGCGCTGCGCCAGCACAACGCGCGACTGCTCGGCATCGGCCGCAACCTCAATCAGCTCGCGCGCGCGGCTAACAGCGGGCGCGCGGTCAAGGTGCCGGAGGTCACGCTGCGCCTGGCGACGGTCGAAACCAAGGCGGCGCGCGAGCGCACGACCGCCCTCCTCGCCTCGCTCGAGAGGCTCTTCGTGTGAGCACGCCCCGCGCACGGCAGCCGATGGCCGCGGGCGCCTGGGAAGGCGGGGGAGACTAGCGGAGGTTGAATCGTGACGCGCGTCGCGCTTCAATCAGGACATGTACATTAAGCACAAGGGATTGCGACGACTCTACGAGCGCAATGACGCGCGCAGCCTGCACGCGGCACACGTCACGCGGATACGACGCATCCTGTACATGCTGCGCTCTGCCCGGCATCCGCGCGACCTGGATCAGCCTGGCTTTCGGTTGCATCCGTTGCGAGGCGAGTACCAGGGGCATTGGAGCGTGGCCGTATCGGGGAACTGGCGCATCGTCTTCCGCTTCGAGGCCGGTGAGGCGGTGGACGTCGATTTGGTTGACTATCACTGAGGGGCATGTGATGGAAATGCGTATGGATCCGGTGCATCCGGGCGAGTGCATCCGCGAGAGCGTCGAGACGATGGGTTGGACGGTCGGGGAAGCGGCAAGGCAGCTCGGGGTCTCGCGCGCGGCGTTCTCTCGCGTCCTCAACGCCCGCGCGGCGGTGTCGGTCGAGATGGCGCTCGCGCTCGAGGCGCTCGGCTGGGGGAGCGCGGACTTCTGGGTCCGGATGCAGGGCGACTATGACCTGACGCGCGCACGACGCGCTCGCGCCGCGTAACAGGAAGAGTAGTGAGTGCCGTACCTCAGCCGGCTTCCGGTATCGGTGCTGCCCGTCCGGTAAGTCCGAGGCCCTTCAGAAATCCGGTGAGTCCGCTCTTGATCCACGCGAAAAGAGCCACGTTGGGCGCCGCGAGTGCGATTCCGGTTCCGATGATGGCAGCTGCGAGGGTCAGCGGGTCCGCCATCACAGGGACTAACCGAGGTTCAATCGTGACGCGCGGTGCGCTTCAAGCGGTGCATGCATCAGGCTGCCCGCTTGCCGGTGATGGCTTCGCGCAGGCCCTCGAGGAGGCCCTCAAGCTTGGCCATGCGCTCGCGTACCTCGCCCATCTGGCCGCGCAGGTCGGCATCGAGCGCCGTGACGTGCTCTTCGAGCTTGTCAAAGCGTTGGTCGGTCCGTTCTTCGAGTCTGTTGAAGCGCAGGTCGGTACGCTCTTCGAGCTTGTCGAAACGCTGCTTGGTCTGCTCTTCGAGGCGGTCGATGCGCCGGTCAAGGCGCGCGCCCTGGCGCAGCATGATGAGGCCGAGCGTGAGGCCGACGCCGAGTATCGCGATGAGTTCCGCCGATATGCTTTCCATGGATGCGTCTTCCGATGATGGCAGCCGCGAGGGTCAGCGTGTCCGCCGTCACGATGGGTCTTCCGTGAAAGGTGGCCTCAGTGTACACGCCCAGGATCCCGGAACTGCCGAAGGACAACCTCGAAGAGGAGGAAGAGCGGCTGTGCGTGCGACTGAGCATGTACGGCCAGCGTGACCGCACGCCGCGGCTGCCGGGAAGCGGGCATTCCGGGCCCCGCAGCGCAAAGGCGCCACGACGCCGCTCCGGGGCCGTGCGCGCCTTCGATACGACGGCGGCCGGCGCTGCGCGCCGGGTGTCCTCCAAGGGCAGAAGCCGCGAGGTGGTGCTCAAGGTGCTCTCGACCACCACGGACGCCGGAGGGCTGCGCCGGCACGTGCGCTACATCACGCGCAAGGGCGAGCTCGACCACGCACGTGAGGACGGGGAAATGGCCGAGGGCGAACGGTGGCGCGAGTTCGTCGACGAGGTGGTGGCGGGAGACACGTCGCGGCGCAAGAACCGCGGCCTCACCGTGAACCTGATGGTCTCGGTGCCTGTGCCGGTGGAGCGGGATATACTCTACGAGACAACCGAAGCGTGGGTTGCGGAGCTCGCCCCCGGGCACCGCAGCCTGATCGTCGTGCACGAAGACACCCCACACCCGCATGCCCACGTGGTGATTGCGCGCCAGGGTCCCGGACGGGAGCGGTTCCGGCTGGCGCCGGGCGCGTTCCAGGCCGCGCGGGCCCGGTTCGCCGAGCTCGCGCGCGAGCAGGGGATGGACGTGACGGCGACGCCACGGCGCATGACCGGCCGCGCCCGCAACGGGCAGGGCCGGCGCAAGTGGGAGAAGGCGAAGCGCGAAGGGAGGCGCTGCGCCCGCACTGCGAAGGAAACGGAACGCGAGCGCAGTGCACGAGAGCGAAGCGCGGCGGACTTGCGGCGGCTGGCCGAAGTGCGCACCGCGCTCGGGGACCGGCCCGGGGCGGAGCTGGCAAGAGCCCGCTACCGGGCGATCCGAGAGGAAGTCGAGCGAACGAGGGAGGTAGACCACTCGCCCGACCGTTGAGCCTTGTTGCAAGCAAGAGGAGACGACTGTGCAAACGAGCATCGACAGGAACCCCGACCCGGATACCCTTCCGGGCGGGCAATTCGACGACGAAGCGTACACCGCCGTCGACGCCACCTTCGTCGACACGAAGGGAGTATCGGACGAGGAGCTGTGGGCCGCGGCCCTCCTCGAGGACGACTCGCTGACGCTGGCCGAAATCGTCGAGGGCAACGACCTGCCCCCGGAGCTCAGGGGGTGACGGGTCATGGCCACAACGACGAACTATCAGCGGCTCGCCCACGAGGCCGCGGAGCGGATGATCCGCGAGATCGAGGACGGGACCGCGCCGTGGGTCAGGTCGTGGGAACCGGGGCAGGTGCCCGGGCGCCCGATCAACGCCGCAACGGGCAGGCCGTACCGGGGCGACAACGCGATCGTGCTGAGCGGACCGGAGGATCCGCGGTGGTGCACCTATCGCCAGGCGGAGAGCCTGGGCGCGCAGGTGCGCCGCGGCGAGCACGGGCAGGTGATCACGTACTGGTCACGCGAGACGCGGGAGAAGGTCCTCGACGAGGCCGGCAACCCGGTGAGGGACGAGGCGGGAAAGCTCCGCTATCGCACGGTCGAGCGCGACCGCCCGGTTCCGTGCCGGGCGGTGGTGTTCCACGCGAGCCAGATCGACGGCCTGCCGCCACACAAGGCGCCACCGCCCGGTCCGGAGACGAACGCGAGGGTGGCGAAGGTCCTCGAACACTCCACGGTCCACGTGGTGCACGATGCGCGCAACGACCCGCCGCACTACCGGCCGGGCACCGACACCATCGGCATGCCGCCAAAGGGCGCCTTCAAGGACTCGGAGGGCTACCACGAGATCGTGCTGCACGAGTTCGCGCACGCGACCGGGCATGAGTCGAGACTGAATCGCGAGCTCGTCGGCTACCGCGGCGACCGGGAGAGGTATGCGCGCGAGGAGCTGCGCGCCGAGCTCGCGTCGTTCCTGCTCGCGCAGGAGATGGGCACGGGGTTTCATCCGGGCCAGCATGCGGCCTACATCAAGTCGTGGCTCAAGGCGCTGCGCGAGGACCCGGCCGAAGTCTTCAAGGCGGGCCGCGACGCGGCGCGCATCGTGGAGTACACGCTCGAAGTCGAGAAGCGCCCCGAAGTCGAGATCCTGCGCGAGCGGGGGCAGGTCCGCACGGCGGCGAAGGCGCGCAGCGCGGACAAGCCGCGCGAGCGCCGGTATCTCGATGTCCCGTACAACGAGCGCAAGGAAGCGAAGGCGGCCGGGGCGAAGTGGGATCGCGACGCGAAACGCTGGTACGCACCGGAGGACCTGGAAGATGCGTCCGGTCTGGATCGGTGGGAGCCCAGGGACCGGGGACCGGCCGCGGAGGTGGGTGCTGCCCCGAAGCATGGCGAGCTCGGTGTCGATACGGCGCGGCTCGAGGTGTACCGCCAGGAGCGCGAAGAGAGGCGCGAGACATTTGTGGATCGGCTGGGGGTCGGCGACCTGGTGCGCCTGGACGTGGACATGGGCAAGAACTCTACCGGCACGGTGGGCGTGGTGGTGGCAAAAAACAGCCGGGAGCCGGCCGAGCGCCATGGTCTCACCGTGCTGTTCTCCAATGGAGAGCATTACGGCTTCGGCCGAAAGGACGTGGCGGCGTGCCTGTCCTGGGAGGGCGAAAGTGAGAGCGCTTTCGCCCGAGGGTACGATTGTCGCAACGTCTACGAGTTGCGTCGGGATTTCACGGAGGGGAAGTTCGATGGGGCTTTCGAGCGACGAGTGACTATCGAGCGTCCGGGAGGAGGGGCATCGATTGCCCCGTGGCCGGGCAGGGTCGAAGCGGCGGGCCGCGACTACTTGGACGTGCCCTATGAGGAGCGCCGGGAAGCGAAGGAAGCCGGCGCCAAGTGGGACCGGAGTGCGGCGCGCTGGTACGTGCCGGAGGACCTGGAAGACCGATCTGATCTCGAGCGGTGGGAACCGGACCGATCTCGGGCTGCGGTGGGGGCGACAAGGGCGGAGTACGAGGGCGGACCTGGCTGGCGGGAGAAGCGGACGCCCGGGCGCAACTACCTCTATGTGCCGTTCGAGGAGCGCGAGGCGGCCAAGGACGCCGGCGCGAAGTGGGACTGGAAGGCGAAGCGCTGGTACGCGCCGACAGACCGGGCCGACTCCGCGGAGCTCGCTCGGTGGAAACCACGGGATCCAGTCGCCGAGTTCGGCGAAGTGCTCGCCGGCGCCGGGCTGGTGCTCGATGGGCCTCCGCAATTCGACGGGGAGCTCCATCGGGTGCCGGTGGACGGCGCGGCCCCGGGCAGGCGTGACGGGGCCTACGTGGGGCATGCGGACGCGCCGATGGCGGGGTGGTACCAGAACCACCGCTCCGGGGACAAGGGTACGTGGAAGGCGGGCGCCGGCGTGCTGCACGGCGTCGACACGGCGCAGGTAGAGGCGCAGCGCAGGGAGCGCGAGGCCAGGCGCGAGCGCGAACAAGCCGAGCGCGCCGCGGAGCTCGAGCAGGAAATGGCCTCCATGGGTCGGCTCGACGCGGGCCATCAATACCTCGTCTCCAAGGGCATAGACAGTGCCTCGGTGCGAGCCGACGTGAAGGGCGACCGGGGCGACATCGTGATTCCGATTCGCGATGTGGAGGGGAAGATCCAGTCCGTCCAGCGCATCGGTCCCGATGGGCAGAAACACAATGCCCGCGGTGCGCGCATGAGCGGCGGCGCTGCCCTGGTGGGGAAAGACCCGGGCCGCGGTCCGGTCTACGTCGCCTCGGGCTTTGCCACCGCGGCGGCGATTCACGAGGCGACCGGGGCGCCGGTGTGGGCCGCAATGTCGGACGGCAACATGCGCGCAATTGCCGAAGGGCTGGCTGAGCGAAACGGCAAGCGGCCGATGGTGATCTGCGGCGACGACGATCATCTAGGCAAAGACGGCAAGGGAGAGCGGCGCAACCCCGGCGAGTTCGCCGCCCGGGCCGCGGCGGAAGCAACGGGCGCGGCGGTGGTATTGCCGAAGTTCGGTGCGAAGCGCGGAGCGAAGGACACGGATTTCGCGGATCTACTCAAGGCCGAAGGACCCGCCGCGGTGTCCCGCCAGGTGAGAGAGGGGGCCTGCCAAGCGGTGGCGCTGCGCCGCCAGCGCGCCCGAGAGGCCGAAGGTCCCGCGCGTGACGTCGAGCACTCGCCGTCGATGAGCCGATAGAGGAGAGAAGGCATGAAGTGGAACATCGACGGGAAGCTGCCTACAACGAACAAAGAGCAGGAAGTCATCGTGGGACTCGAGGGAATGGGGCTGTCGTCGCGGGCGGAAGAGATCGAAGCCGCGACGAGGGCGGCCGGCGAGCGGGCGAAGGTTCCGGAGGAAGAGGGCAGAGCGAACGACCAGGCGATAGAGGCACTGGAAAGCGCAGGGAAGTTTCTGATGCACAAGCATGGGCACAACACGCCACTGATGCACTGGTGCTATGACGCGGCGTACGTGAGGCGCCTGGCTCGGGAGCACGGATTGCCGAAGGGCAGGATGGATCCGGAGATCGGGGCGGATGTGATAGGGGAAGACAGCGGCCGGGGGCCGATCTACGTGGCGGTGGGCAACTCGAACGGCAAAGCCGTCCACGAGGCGACCGGTGCGAGGGTGTACGCAGAGCTCACCACGCTTCCGATAGGCTTGGAGGTCTTGGCGAAGCGGCTTTCCCTGAAGGCAGGAAAGAGGCCGCTCGTCTTGTGCGCCGCCGGAACCGGCGAGGGCGAGCGTGCGGCGCGAGAGGTTGCGGCGACCCTCGGCGCGGCGGCCGTGGTGGCGAGATTGGCCGGGGACCATGAAGGCGCTAGGACGAGCTTCGCCCGACTGCTCAAGGCCGAAGGACCCACCGCGGTTTCCCGCCAGGTGAGAGAGGGAGCCTGCAAGGCGGTGGAGCTCGGCCGCCAGCGCGCCCTCGAGGCCGAAGGTCCCGCGCTTGACGTCGAGCACTCGCCGTCGATGAGCCGATAGGCGAAGCGTTGCGAACGGCGGTGTCTTGCAAACACCCGGCTGAGGAATAATGGAAGGTGACGGCATGAACGGTACAAGCACGCCGGATGCAGGCGATTTCGCTGGCGGAGTTTCGAGAACGCGCGCGGCGCCGCGATGCGCGGGTGGTCGTGCATTGGTTCAACGGCTCGCTCTGGCATTTCGAGATCGTCTTGGTGGAAGGCCGCCGCCGGCGGCGGCTGACGAGCTTTCGCGGGACACCGCGCCGCTTCCGGGAGCCGGCCACCGTGCTGCGGCTGCTGCAGGAGTGCCGGGTAAGGGAGGCCGTCTTCAGGACGCGGCCCAGCTCGGCCTGACTGTCTTCCTGGCGGCCGTGTGCGGGCCTGCGCAGGCGCAGACCGCAAACCCCTTCGCCGACGCGCTCAACATCATCCTCGGCTTCTTCGACAACGCCGTGGTGACCGGCGTCGGCACGGTGGCGATCATCGTGGTGGCCTTCCTGTGCGCCCGGGGGCGAATGGAGTGGCTGACGGGAAGTGTCGTGATCTTCGCGATCGCGGTGATGATCGGCGCCCCGCAGATTGCGGCATTGATCGTGGGGGGCGGGTAGATGCGCGAGGAGCCGCTGTATCTCGGCCTGACCCGGCCCTCGATGCTGTTCGGGGTGCCGGCGTCGATGGCGATCTTCTCGCTCGTGATCGTGCTCGGGATCTGGTTCAACACGAGCGAGGAGGCGGTGTTGCTGCTGATCTTCCCGTTGCATGGCGCGGCCTGGATGATGTGTCGCGAGGACGAGCGGATCTTCGAACTGGCGATGGCCTGGGTGGATGCGGAGCTGCGCGGAGGCCGCACCCGGGGACACTTCCGCGCGCGGTCCTACGGCCCATGAACGCCGCGGCGCTGTCGGCGAAGCGACGCCGGCTCGACGGGGCGCTGCGCGCGCCTATCGAACTCGAGGCGCATCTGACGGAGCACGTTGCAAAGCTGCGCACCGGGCACTTGGTCATGGGGTGGGCGCTCGACGGGATCCACGCCGGGGGCCTCACCGACGGGCAGCTCGAGGCGGCGCGCGAAGGGCTGATGCAAGCCTACCGCGGGATTGCCGCCGAAGGGGTGAGTCTCTGGACGCACTGGATTCATCTGGCCCGACCCCAGCCCATCTGGCCGGCGCCCACGTCGGGCCAGGCGTTCGCCGATGCCGTGGTCGGGGGGTATGCCGCTTCGCTTGATGGCCAGCCGGTGTACGGAATCCGGATTTGGGTCTGGCTGGTGCAGGACATCGGCGGACCCACGGACAGGTGGTGGCAGCTCGGCCTCGTGTCCGTGGACACGGCACAGGCGCGCGAGCGCATGTTCCGGGCCATCCGCGGCATCGAGGGCCGGGCACGGCAACTGGAGCGCGGCCTCTCGGCCTGGGGACCGCGCCCCTTCGGGTTCTTCGACTTGGGCGGCGGCAATCGCGGCAGCGAGATTCTGGAAAACTTCGCCTTCCTCGCCAACGGCGGAGAGCCGGGACCTGCGGTGGCGCTGTTCCCCGGGGACCTGTCCCGCGCGGTGCTGCGAAGCCGCGTGTCCTTCTATCCGGAGACCGTGGAAATCCGCTCCGGCGCCTCGCAGCGCTTCGCGGTGGGGATCGGGATCCGCGAATATCCAGCGGTGACCTACCCGCGAATGTTTGAAACGCTGCGGGTCGCGCCGCTAGATTTCATCGCGACGCATTCCTTCTCGTGCTCGGCCCGCGACACCGGCCGGCGCAAGATGCGGCTCAAGCGCGACCAGTTGCAGGCGCACGGCGACGACGCCTTCTCGCAAGTGGCGGGGATCGGACAGGCCCTCGATGAGCTGCGCTCGGGGCACCTGGTGATGGGCACGCACCAAGGGTGCGTGATGGTCTTCTCAGACGACGCGCACCAGCTCCTTGATGACGTCGCCGATGGGGTGGATGCCGTGGGTGCACCCGGCCTGCTCGCGGTGCGCGAGGACCTGGGGCTCGAGGCGCAGTGGTGGGGGCAGCTCCCCGGCGCGCTGGCGCAGCGTCCTCGGGCCAGCACGGTATCGCACCGCAACTTCGTGGACTTCGCCCCGCTCTACGGAGACGCGCGCCGGGAGGGAGAGCACCATTGGGACGAACCGGTGGTGATCCACCGTACCGCGACCGGCACAGTCTATCCGTTCAGCCACCATATCGAGGACGCCGGCAACACCTTCGTCTGCGGCATGACGGGCTCGGGCAAGACCTCGCTGCTCGCCTTCTGGCTGTGCCGGTTCGTGCAGATGGGAGTGCGCGCGATGGTGCTCGACAAGGATCGGGGCCTGGAGCTCACCACGCGCGCCCTCGGCGGCAGCTACGTCGTGATCGACGAGGACCACGCCACGGGGTTCGACCCGTTCGGCTTCCCGCGCACTCCGGTGGCGGAGGGGTTCGTGCATGATCTGGTGCATGCGATGGTGGGCGAGCCGTGGACTGCGGCCGACAGTGCCGCGGTGCTCGCCGCCGTGCGCTCGGTATGGGACTTCGAGGCGCCGGAGCTCCGCCGTCTCACGGGCCTGGTCGGCGCCCTGGACGCGACGGATCCGCATGGGGTGGCCGCCCGCCTGGGGCCATGGCTGGAAGGCGGGCGGTACGGGTGGGTGTTCGATACGCCGAGCGCGGCGCCGCTCGATACCGCCCGGCCGGTGGTGGGCTGCGACCTGACGGCGGTGATGGATGATCCGAAGGTCCGCACACCCATCGTGGAGTACCTCATGCAGTGGGGTCGGCTGTATCACGGTCGGCACCGGCATGCCTGGGTGCTCGATGAGTTCTGGAAGCTCCTCGATGACGACTACTTCCGGGTCAAGATCAAGGATCTTCTAAAGACCATTCGGAAAGCCGGAGGGATCCTCGTGGGGGCTACGCAGAGTCCGGAGGACGCCACCGACAGCCAGATCGCATCGGCCATCCTGGGCCAGAGCGTGACCAAGATATTCCTGCCGAACGAGGACTGCACGGAAGCGACCTATGTCCACCGCCTGGGACTCACCGCGGAGGAGTTCGCCAGGCTCAGTCGCTGGCAAAAGGATTCCCGATGCTTCCTGCTCAAGCAGGGGCAGACCTCGGTGGTGCTCGACTTCGACCTGGGCACCGTTCCCGAGATTGCGCTCCTGAGTCCGTCCTCCCGCACGATGCGACGCTTCGACGAGGGCGCCGCCGGGATGGACCCGATGATGTGGATCGAGGAGCTCATGCGATGACGAGAATAGGAGCGAAGGCCGGGTGGCTGCTGGCGGCATTGGTGTGTGCGACGCCGCCAGCGTGGGCCGGGATTCCGGTACATGATGCCCCGGCGCAGGCCCTACGGTCGCGCCAACTGGCCGCGGCAAAGGAGCACTTGGAGAAGGCCAAGGAAATCGTGTTCACCCTTCGGGGTGTGTCCGGGTACGGAGACTCCCTGCAGTCGCTCGCGGAAATGCACGGCGCGCCTCCCTTGGAGGAAGTCAAACGGGTGTTCGCGAATCTCGCCGGAGGAGGAACGGGCACGAGCGGAATCGAGGACGTACGCCGGCGAGCTCGTGTTCCGCTGCTTCAGGATGTTCCAGGGCAGGGTGAGAGAGCGTCGCAAGAAACGGAGAGACGATGGAACGAACGTGCTCGGGTGTGGGCCTACTACCAGCATCGTGCCGAGGACGCCTACTTCCTGGCCGAAAGGCGCCGTCCGGCGCTCGTGGGTTTGCAGGATGCATTGAAACAGGCAAGCGAAGTAAAGCAGGTCTTGGACTTGCAAACATTGGTGCTGATCGAAATCGCCCTGCAACTCAACGAACACAACCAGCTCCTCGCAACGGTACTGCAAATGCAGGCTCACGAGGGACTTCTGAATTGGTCCGCCAAGATAGGCGCCAAGCACTTGCCGTAGAAGGGGAGACGAAGCATGCGGTGGATATGGGGGTTGGTGACGGTAGTGATGGTCGCCGCCGTCTCGGCGGAGGAGCCTTGGCCGGCCGGGGTACGCATGACGGCGAATGCGTGGGTGACCGAAAGTGGAGACATCGAGCAGGGATGGAGGTCCCACGAGTCGAGAGACATACACAGGAGCTATTACCAAGTGCTCTATTGTGATGTGCCGGAACATGCGCAGCAGCGAGCACAAGCGACCGCAGGGTTACGCACGGGGTTTAAGCGAGTTCGGGGATTGCGATTCTCGGAGACCGAAGCGGATGCGCTGGTTGCGGGAGACCCGCTGTGGGAGGAGTTCTGCTCGCTGGATTTGTACGCCTTGGGGTTGACGTGGATAGAGCTGAATCTCGGACCCCGCGGGCTCTATCGAAAATGGGGCAAGGCAAAGGCCCGCAAGTTCGCAGCAATCGGAAAACCGCAAGGATTGACGGCGGTGGAGTATGTCTGCGCATACGAGCTGCGAAATCCTCCTGCGGCATTAGTGGCCGCCATCCGGGCTACAGACCCAGGGAGTTCGGTGAAGTGGGAGCTTCGGCATATGCAATATGACCCGGAAGACCGACTTCACCGGGAGAGGCGTGCCGCCTGGGCCTACTACGGCGTGGATCACGCTGTGCTGTGTGAAGGAATGGGGTGATGAATGAATCCTTCATCGATCAGATCATCAGCGCGGTGTGGACGGAGACGAGCAGCGTCGTTGATGCCATGCAGGCCGAGTGGGTTATGAGAGCTCTTTTCACGACGGGAAGCCTTATGACGGCCGCGGCGACGCTCTTTGTGGTGCTGATCGGATGGAGACTAGCGACGGGCCGGGAGCTTCCAGTCCCGGTGGCAATGCAACAAATGGTGCTGGTCGCGGCGGTGACCGCGGTGGTGGGTCCAGCGAAGATGTACATCGAATGGGTAATGGATCAAGCCCAAGATATGCCGGTGAGGATTGCCGCCCTGATGTCGACGAAGATCAAGGACGATGCGGACGTGCCCGGAGCGCTGAGTGCGACGGTCAAGCCGATAATCGAGTTGTACGGAGCCGACCTGAGTGGTGGAGATCTGATTTTTGGTGCCCTAGCGACGACGGCCTTGCTCCTTGCCGCAGCCTTCGCTCTTGTCTGCGCGATGTCGCTACTACTCATCAGCAAGGTAGGTCTAGCCGTGATGACGGGGCTCGGACCATTCGTAATCTTGGGGGTGCTGTTCCGGCCCACACGGCCGATCTTCGACAAGTGGTTGGGGTACATGATCACGCTGCTGCTGACGGGCGTGTTCGTTCTCCTTCTGCTATCTGTCGGGGCGGTCGTGGCGGAGGAGGTCAAGGCTACGGTCACAGACACGGGCGACATCGATGCGGCGCAAGTGATCGGCGGCGTCACCGCGATGGTGGTCATGGGCGTGATGTACGCCTTCGTCGGGTCGATGGCGAGCACGATTGGGGGCGGCATTGCGGTGACTGCCGGTGCTGGCCTCGCGATGGTGCCGTTCTTGAAAGCACAGGCGATGGGGCAATCCGCAGGGGCCGCAGGGAAGGCCGCAGCCGGCGCGGCTGCAGGAGCCGCAGGCGGTGCTGTGCTGGCGAAGGTGGGTGAGAAGGTAGCCGATAGCAGCTTTGGCGTCCGTCGCGCCGCAGCCAGGCAAATGGCCGGCGAGGCAGCGTCCGCGGCGGCGGCGACTCGTGGGAGCCGGGTAGGCGAGGAGGTCATGCAACAACGCATGAAGGCTGCCAGCAGGGCCGCCGCAAAAGAGCGGTGGAAGTGGCGGGTTCAGAATTCCTGAGGAGCGGTCTTCGCCGCTCTTGTGCGTTCTGGAGCGTTATGGGGCGGTATTGTGCGTAGTTGCGCGTTTTCGGGCGCTTCGCTTTGAGGGCCAGCTCGAGGTTCAGGGTCCCGTAGCACAACTCCGGTGCGGCGCTTGACTGTGGGCAGGTGCAGTCCCGTACTGGCGTTCACGAAGCACATCCCATGAATCCCGACACCATCGCGATCATCATTGCAATCGTCGGGAGCGCCATCGCCCTCGGAACGGCCCTTGTGCCGGGACAGCGCGAGTTGCGTCGCGATGTCGCGGAGCTCCGCCAGTGCATGGCGCGGCTCGAGGGCCTGTTCGAGGGGTTCACTCGCGGTGAGGGAAGATCGACGCCCGACCGCGCCTGAGCCGTTCGGGCGCCAGGTTCCTCAGCCCTCCTGCTGCCTCGGGGGCCAGAGGTCGCCGAGGCTGAAGGTAATCGCATCGAAGGGGCGGACGCTCACCGGGTCGTCGTCCTTCGCCGTCGCGATCAGCACCCACTGCCCGTCACGCAGCTCGAAGGCCTCCAGGGTGCGGTCCACCGGGTCGACGAGCCACAGATACCCCACCCCTTCGCGGGCGTAGGCCGGGCGCTTCTCGTGCAGGTCGAGCCGGCGCGTGGAGGCCGAGAGCACCTCGCACACCCAGTCCGGCGCGAGGGTCGCATAGGCCGTCTCGGGATACTCCGGCATCCGCTCCCGGCGCCAGCCCGCGAGGTCCGGCACCAGAATCTCCTCGCCCAAGTGCAGCTCCGGCTCGAAGAGGATCCACCACCCACCCGGACCGCCGCGGCCTCGGTGGAATGCTCCTCCCAATTCAATGCCCAGCTCGGAACTCGCCAACGCATGGGGCATGGCCGGCCGCGGGTGGGTGTGGAGCGTCCCGTTGA
>JAJDUQ010000235.1 GCA_022826505.1 Gammaproteobacteria bacterium | reverse complement strand
CTCGACCTCGCCGACCACCACCTGCGCCTTGTCGAACGCATCCGCCATATCCCCCTTATAGACGAGGCGCTGCGAAAAAGCCAGACCCCAACCTCACGGTCATGCCGTCACCTCTTTGCAGCTAGCATGAAATAGCCCTGCCATCAGCCCACGGCCGGTTGATCTGTGCCGGTACCGCTCGTAGCCTAACCGGAGCGGGGACGCCGTGCCCCGGCTTTTCGTACGAGGCTCCACATTCGGGCATGGCCGAATTCGGCAGCAGGAATTCCAGGATGCAAGTTTCGGCGAACGGCAACCCGCATCTCGTCACCGGCGTCGCCACTGTCGATTCGTCGGTTGGTCCGCTTGAACTCGCCGCAGGTCGTCTTGCGGTCGAAGTCAGCGAACCGACGACGCGGCGCGCACGCTGCGCGAGGCCGCCTTCTCCATTCGCCGCAATGTTCGTCTGACGCCAGTTGAAAGGAATCCCCGGCAATCGATCGGCCGACGGCAACGATTCGAGGGTGCTGAACGGGCACGCCGGGGACGCCACGCGGCGCCGTACGGTGCGGAGCTTCGTCGTTCGAGCGGGACGAATGACCGCGGCACAGCGACGGGCAATCGCCGAGCTCGGTGATCGGTATCTGGTTGAGTTCTCCGGGGATGCTGTCGACCTGGACTGCCTGTTCGGCCGTCGCGCTTCGCGGACGGTGGAGGTCGGTTTCGGTACCGGAGATGCCCTGCTCGCGCTCGCGGGCAGTGAGCCCGGGCGCGACTTTTTCGGCATCGAGGTCTATCCGCCCGGGGTCGGTCGCCTGCTCGCACGCTGCGAAGAGGCCGGGCTCGGCAACGTCCGCGTCGCGATGGCCGACGCGCTCGAGGTGCTGGAGCACTGGCTCGAACCTTCGAGCGTGGAGGAGGTGCTGGTGTGGTTTCCGGATCCGTGGCCGAAGAAGCGTCACCACAAGCGACGTCTCGTTCAACCGAGGTTCACGGCGCTCGTCCACCGGGTCCTGCAGCTCGGCGGCAGGCTGCATCTCGCGACGGACTGGGAGCCTTATGCGGAGCACATGTTCGAGGTGCTCGACTCGCATCCCGGATTCTCCAACTGCGCGCACCCTGACCGGTTCATGCCCCGACCCGAACGCCGCCGCGAGACGCGCTTCGAAAGCCGCGGCCGGAGTCGCGGACACCGCGTATTCGACCTGGCGTGGCGTGCCGTCGAAAGCGCTGCGTCGCGATGAATCGGCCGCTCTTCGTCTACGGCTCGATGCGGGACAGGGACGTTCGGGCACTCGTGCTCGGTCGCGAGCATCCCGAGGTGTGCATCGAGGCGGCGTGGATGCCCGACGCTGCGGTGGCGCTGGTGCCTGACGAATCGTATCCGTATCTCGTCTCGGCCGAAGGCGCGCGCGCGCCCGGAGAGGTGCTGTATGGACTCGGCGACGCCGGTCTGGATCGCATTCACTTCTTCGAGAACGACGAATACGCGCTCGTGGAATGCACAGTCGAACGGACCGACGGCGGACGAATCGCCGCGATGCACTTCGGGGGGGTCGCGATACCGCAAGGGCCGATAGTCCCATGGTCGCTCGCGCAGTGGCAGGCGACGGAGAAGAAGCGGTTTCTCGCAATGACGGGAGAGTACATGGCGCTGTGGCGGCACGCGACGCCGGACGAAGCCGAGGCACTGTGGCAGCGAATGCTGCGTGAGCGTTCGGTGGACGGCATCGAGGGATGAGCCCAGGGCGGTCGGGAAGAGTTCGGCGCCGACGAATGCAGCCGGGAGTCGCGTCTGATGGCTCCGCAACGTGGTGTTACCCTTGGACCTCATCCACGACAGAGTCTCGGAGGCGTGTGACCATGAAGACGATCCTGCTTCCGTTCTACGACGATGATGCGGCCGAGGCTGCGCTCGATGTCAGCCGGCAGTTCGCCGATCGGTTCGACAGCTATATCGAGGGGCTGTTCGTGATGCGCCCTCCGCAGATCATCGACGGGGAGGGAATCGTTCTCGCCGATTCGTACCTGACCCAGCTCAAGGAGGAAGGCCGGCGACTCGGCGACCGCGCCAGGGCGCGCTTCGACGACTGTGTCGCCGGACGCGCCATGGTGACGGGCTCGTTGACCGAGCCGTCCGGCGGTGTGGTCATCGGCTGGCAGGAATTGGAAGGACTCGAAGGCCAGGTCATCGGGGATCACGGCCGGGTGTTCGATCTCATCGTGATCGGTCGCGAGTTCGGGCATCCCTGGGTGGACTGGCATGTGATGGCGGAAGCGGCGTTGTTCGAGAGCGGACGCCCGGTTGTCCTCGCACCCGAAAGAGCCGGCAACGGCCTCGGAGAAAACGTCGTCATTGCCTGGAACAACAGCACGGAGACGGCACGAACGGTCGCGTTCGCGATGCCGTTGCTCACGCGCGCCAGCACCGTCACCGTCGTCGCGGTCCAGGGTTGGGGCGTTCCCGGTCCCGGCGCGGACGAGCTGTGCGGACATCTCGTGCGCAACGGTATTTCCGCTACCACCCGGATCATCGATCCCGGCATGCGCTCGCCCGGAGAGGTCGTGCTCGACGAGTGCGCCGACGTCGGGGCGGACCTGCTCGTCAAGGGTGCGTATACCCAGAGCCGATTGCGGCAGCTCATATTCGGTGGCGCAACGCGCCACATCATGATGCACGCGACGGTCCCGGTCATTCTCGCGCACTGAACACCGGATGGGTCCGAACTGTTCCGGGCGTCGGCAACTCGGCGGTTGGAGGCCGCGGGACGTGTGGTGTGCGTTTGGAGGCGGCTGACGACGAGAGCGGATCGGTCCCGGAACGGCGCGAGGGCTACCGCCGGCGTCGGCCCGGGTGCAGCAGCCGAACATTGCGCCGCTTGAACAGGGGAATCAGCGCGAGTCCGGCGACGAACCCGCCGATGTGGGCTCCGAACGCGACTCCGCCCCCGCCCGACGGCGCCACCAGCGAGTTGAAGAGCTGCAGGGCGAACCACAGCCCCAGCACGATACCCGCGCGCAGGTAGACGATCTGGGTGAAGAAGCCGAGCGGAATCAGCACCAGTACACGGGCGTGGGGGTGGAGCAGCAGATAGGCCCCGAGCACGCCAGAGATGGCTCCGCTCGCCCCGATCATCGGCACCTGCGAGCCCGTGTCCGGCAGCGCCTGCGCCAGCACCGCCGCCACTCCGCACAGCAAGTAGAAGACCACGAAACGCCCGTGGCCCATGCTGTCCTCGACGTTGTCGCCGAAGATCCAGAGATAGAGCATGTTGCCGATGAGATGCATCCATCCTCCGTGCAGGAACATCGACGTGAACACGGTGGCTGCCGGCGGCACCATGACCAATTCCGGCGGCAGGCGGGCACCCTCGAAGACAATGGCCGGGATGACCCCCAGTGCGAACACGGCGATCTGACCGTCGCGTGGTCCGAGCGAGAGCTGCCAGAGGAAGACGAGCACACACGCCCCGATGAACACCCAGCTCACATAGGGGGTGATCGAGCTCGGGTTGTCGTCACGCAGCGGTATCAAGGGTCACTGTCCGAATACGATTTCGACAACGCCGAGGCCGCTGAAGACGGCCCGTACGCAATCGTGTTTCGCGATGCCGTATTGCCTGGTGAATGAACCCGACATGATCAGTTCGCGGAGCGGGCCGATTGGGCGGTCGCGTGGCCGTCGAGCGGTGCTCCCAGCCGAATGCAGAGTTCGTTCTCTTCGGCGCATGCGGTCACGCCATTGTAAGCTTTCTTGCGATTCCGTCTCCCGCACCGCAAAGAACCGGATGACCCGAGCGGGACAGTCTCCGGAATTCCGCACACGGGTCCCTTCCAATTGCAACCGAGCCCCCGATCTCGGTCCCCACCGGTGCCGAGCACGCAGGAATTGCCTTGTACGTCAGGTTCGGGCATATCGGAGGCTTCAATCGATTTCACGGACAGCCGGCATGGCCGATATCGCTGCAAGCGGATTCACGAAGGGACTGAACGGGAGCCTCGGATTCGAACTCGTCGAATGGCGCGAAGGGTACGCGCGGGTCGTCGTCGATCTGGACGAGCGCCACAGGAACCGCCAGGGCGGCATCCACGGCGGTGTCACCGCGGCCCTCATCGACGCCGCGACCGGATTCTGCGGCATCTACGATCCCGACCCGGAAAAGCGTCGCGGCAACGTCACCGTGTCCCTGAACGTGAACTACACCGGCCGGCCGAAGGGTTCCAGACTGACCTGCACCGCCGAACTCCTCCGCGCCGGCCGGCGCATCTACTTTGCATCATCGCTGGTGCACGACGACGCCGGCAACCTGATTGCCAGCGCAGAGGCGGTCTACGCGTACGTCGACCGTGAAATGCAGCGTCGACCGACGGACTGACGATCGACCACCGGGTTCGTGAGCCCATCCAGCTCGAGCATCGATCGTCGGCTTCAATGCCGCGGTCTCGCGTTCCCGGCCGCCGAATCGCGTCCGTCCCACCCGGTGCCGGAAATGCGGCCACCGCGCGCACGCGAGACTGGCGCGAATCGCGCCGGAGAATCTGCCTCGAGACAGTGCTCCACCTCCTGTCGTCAACTGAACCCGCGGGAAGCCCGTGTCGACGGGATGGCGCGTTCGGCGCTCATGGAAGGCAACTTGTCGCCAGCGTCCTCGCCCGGCTTGCCGGTCACGTTGCACCTGGCCGCGAATCGCCGGCAAGAAGCCGGTACGCCCGCGTGTCCGACGGCGACGCGAGGAATGCCTCCAGGTCGTCCGGGGTGTCGATGTCGAGCCCGATCCCCGCACGTTCGATGACCGTCGGCTCGATCCCGATGGCGCGTGCGGCGGCGAGATGGGGATGGAAGCTGTCGTCGCCGAACCGGAACGGAAACACGTCCGGCGGCGAGCACAACACTGCGTTCGAACCGCGGTAGTCGCGCGACGGCGCGATGGTGACGGCCGGGGCGGCGGCATGCGCGGCAATGACCGCCTCAATCTCGTGCGATGTCACGCGCGGGATGTCTCCGGGAAGCTGCAGCAGCGAGCCCACGCCCCACCGGGCGAGCGTCCCGGCCGCGAGTTCGACCGCCGCGGTGTGGCCACGATTCTCCGGTTCGATCAGACACTGCGCGCCGTAGACCTTTGCAAGCGCCATCGCTGTCTCGTCACGGGTGACGAGCACGATGCCGGCAAGAGAGGTCACCCTCGAGAGCGCCTCGAGCACGTCTTCGAGCATGGCCCGAAACAGTGCGGTGCGCTCCGGCTGGCCGAGAACTCCGGCGAGCCGCTGCTTCGCATTCCCGAGATTCTTCACGGGAATGACGGCATGGACGTCGGCAGCGCACATCACAGGCCACTCACCCGACGCGGTGCGGAGGGTTCACGAGCAGGAGTACCCACGGTCAGCGGGAGACAGCCTCCACGGCGAGCACCGTCATGCTCTGGAATTCGAGTCGGGGCCGGCAACATCGCAGCGTTTCGACTTCCATATCGCGGACCGACGGAGCTCTCGCTCCCTCCCCGACGCTGGAGCGGCTCCGGGCCGGGGATGGCTGCCAGAGGCTCCACGAACGCCGCTGCCGTCATTCCTCCACGACCTGGACAGGCGCGGCCGATTCTTCGGCCCGGGTGGCGAGCGCGCCCCACGAATTCACGCGATCGATCCGCATCGCAATGACCGGCAGCGGCTCGAGCCGCATCGCACGGTACTGCGGATACCGCTCGCGCAATGCGGACTGCGCGCGATCATGCTCGTCGCCGGCATCGAGGATCTCGGCGCGGCCGCGCAGCATCACCCAGGCGAGTCGGGTCCAGTCCTCCTCGTAACGGTCGACGACGACGGCGACATCGGGGTTCTCGTCGATGTTGCGAAGCCGCTTCATCGCGCGGACCCCCGATCGCTTCGGCTTCTCGTCGATGGTCACGTAGAGGTCGTCGCCAATGAGCGCATAGCACACCGGGACGACATGCGGAGCGCCGCTCGCGTCCGCCGTTGCGAGCCGGGCGACACGCATCGACGCGACGAACTGCCGCTCCGCGTCTTTCAATGCGGGAATTCCGGACATCGGAATGGCTCGCGCAGTTCACCGAGCGACGACACCGCCACCACCCCATCGGGCATCGAGTGCGTCCGAGCTTTCGGAACCAGCGCGAAGACCTGCATGCCGGCCGCAACGCCGGCCGCGATGCCGTAGTCGCTGTCCTCGACCACCGCGCACCGCTCGGGCGGGGTCCCGAGCATCCGCGCGGCGTGCAGGAAGAGCCCGGGGTCCGGCTTCCACACCCCCACCTCGTAGGCGCTGACGATGCGGCCGGCGAATTTTTCGAGCAGACCCGCAATGCGCAGGGTGATCTCCATCTTCGAACGCGGTCCGTTCGACACCACGCAGTACGGCAGGTCGAGAGCCTCGACGAGCGCCGCAGCGCCATCGATCGGACGGAGTCGGGTTTCGAATTGCACCGCCATATGGGACCGAAGCCTGTCTTCGAAGTCGTCGGGCAGCTTGCACTTCCCGCGTTCCTCGATGTCGCGCAGGTTGTCCGCCATCCGCGCTCCGGTAAACCGCTCCAGCGCTTCGTCGAACTCGAATCTCGCGCCGAAACGGGCCGCGAACTCGACGATGCACTCGGCCGCGACCCGCTCGCTGTCCACGAGCACGCCGTCACAGTCGAACAGTACCGCGTCAATGCGCCGTTCGTCGTCGTTGCGTGGCACCACCTCGTGTTCCTCCGCTAGCATGTACTCGCGTACCACCGACGCGAAGCGGGAGCACCCGATGGAGTTCGGACTTGCCATTCCCACCCGCGGACCGCCGGCGGACCGCGCCAGCATCGAGGCCATCGCCACGCGCGCCAAAGCGCTCGGTTTCTCCTGGCTCGCGGTCCCCGACCACCTGATCGTGCCGCGCGCGATCGATTCCCGCTATCCCTGCAGCGACACTGGTGCGTTCCCCGGCTCGGCGTCCGGCGAATGCCTGGAACAGTTCACACTTCTCTCCTTCCTGGCCGCGGTCACCACTCGGGCCCGCCTTCCGACTTCGGTCACGGTCGTGCCTCACCGCGGTGCCATCGAGACTGCGAAGCTCGTCTCCACCATCGACAACCTGTCCCGCGGCCGCTTCACCTTCGGGGTTGGTGCGGGCTGGATGTCCATCACGTGAGCGATCCGATCTTCGCCGAGGACTTTCGCGCCGAACCCTGGTGGTGGCACGCGGCGCCTCGCCCCGAGGAAACGCCCGCTCCCCTCCCCGCCGAGACCGATGTCGCTGTCGTCGGCTCCGGCTACACGGGGCTGTCGTGCGCTCTGACTCTGGCGAGGGGCGGCCGCGACGTGGCGGTGCTCGAAGCGGACACGCCGGGATTCGGCGCGAGCTCGCGCAACGCCGGCTTCGTCGGCAAGGTGTGCAAGCACGGGCTCGGCGAGCTCGTCGACACGCTGGGAGAGGCGAAGGCGGTCGCCGTCTATCGCGAACTCGGCGCAGCCTGGGACTACGTGGCGGAGCTCGTGGAGCACGAGCAGATCGCGTGCTACTTCACCCGCTGCGGGCGCTTCGTCGCCACCGCAACCGCGAAGCAGTACGAGGCGCTCGCCCGAGACCTGGAACTCAAGGAACGCCTCCTGGGTGAGCCGTTCGAGATGGTTCCTCACGCCGAGCAGCGCCGCGAGATCGGCTCGCAGCGGTTCCGGGGCGGCGCGATCATGCCCTCGCTCGGCAGCATCCATCCGGGGCTCTATCATCTGGGCCTGCTGGAACGGGCACGCAACGCGGGAGTGGGCATATTCGGTTCCACCCGGGTGACCGGAATCCGGCGCGAGCGCGGCGTCTTCGAAGTACACACCGCGCGGGGTGCGGTCCGCGCGCGCGATGTGGTCATCGCGACCAACGGCTACACCGGGCGGGCGACACCCTGGCACTACCGCCGGATCGTGCCGTTCCGGGGCTTCATGGTGGCGACCGAGACCCTTTCCACCGAGCAGCTCGAACGCGCCCTGCCCGGGCACCGCACCTACCACGACTACGTGAACAACATCGATTTCCTCCGGCGCGCACCGGACGAGCCCCGGATTCTCTTCGGCGGCCTGACCGGCACCATGACCGACGATCTCGCGCTCATGGGCAGGCGTCTGCACGCCCGACTCGTCGCGACCTTCCCGGAGCTCGAAGGCGTGCGCCTGAGCCGGGCATGGAGCGGATACTGCGCGGGGACGCTGGACCTCTGGCCGCACCTCGGCGTCGAGGACGGCATCCACTACGCGATGGGCTACTGCTACGCCGGGTTGCCGATGGGCACCTGGCTCGGCCACAAGGTCGCGGCGCGCATCCTCGAGCGCAACGACGGCCACACCCTGTTCGCCGAACGCCCCTTCCCTGCGCGGTTTCCGTTCCGCGGCGGCTCCTGGCCGGTGCCGCTGGCGATGGCGTGGTACAACTTCCAGGACCGGCTGAGCATGAGGGAGTGACGGTGAGATGAGCGAACGACCGAGAGTCGATCTCTACAGCGACACCCAGACCCGCCCGTCGCGGGCCATGCGCGAGGCGATGGCGAACGCAGAGGTCGGAGACGAGCAGCGCAACGAGGATCCGACGGTGCGCGAGCTGTGCTCGATGGTGGCGGAGCTGCTCGGCAAGGACGCGGCGCTGTTCCTGCCCTCCGGCACCATGTGCAACGAGATCGCCTACCGCACCCACACCCAGCCCGGCGACGAGATCATCCTCCACGAGACCAGCCACGCCATGCACTTCGAGGGCGGGGCCCCAGCCGCCCTTTCGGGAGTGATGCTGCGCCCCCTTCCCGGCGAGCGCGGGATGTTCACCGCGGACCAGGTGCGTGAGGCGATTCGTGGCAACGGCCCTCACTTTCAGCGCTCTCGACTGGTCTCGGTCGAGAACACGACCAATCTTGGGGGCGGGGCGGTGTGGAGCGTCCGTACCCTGAACGAGATTGCCGATGCGGCCCACGAACGCGGGCTCGCCACCCACATGGACGGCGCGCGGCTGATGAACGCGGTGGTCGCTTCCGGGGTGTCCGCTGCGGATTTCGCAAGCGGCTACGACTCGGCGTGGATCGACATGAGCAAGGGGCTCGGGGCGCCGGTCGGCGGCGTGCTCGCGGGCTCGCATGACTTCATTGGGCAGGCGCTCCGGCACAAGCACCAGTTCGGCGGCGCGATGCGCCAGGCCGGCATCATCGCCGCAGCCGGGGTCTACGCGCTGAAGCACAACGTCGACCGGCTCGCCGAGGATCACGACAACGCGAAACGCTTCGCGCGGCTCATCGCCCAGATCGACGGCATCGGGCTCGACCCCGACGCCATCGAGACCAACATGATCTGGTTCGACGTCGCCGGCACCGGACTCACCGCGCCGCAGGTCTCGGAGCGGCTCCTGCGGCACGGGGTACGCATCGGGGCGATGGACAAGCGCCTGATGCGCGCCGTCACGCATCTCGACGTCGATACTGCGGGGGTGGAGGAGGCGGCTCGGGCCTTGCGGGTGGTGGTCGGCGAGAAGTGAGTCCCCGGCACCATTCCGCACTTTCGATCTGAAACTTCGTTTGTTGAACCTGCGAGAGCAGAACAAATGACGCGACTGTTCGACTCCTCCCTACACGAGAGCCACGATTTCTATCATGCCAAGTATGGCCGAGGCGCCGTGATCATTGCGATTCGGAAAGATCGCAACGATGCCACTCAGCAAGGAAAAATCAATTCAGACGAATATGTTGCGCGTCTATTCAATTCTAGAGAGCTCGGTGGAGAACGAACGGCGCCACCTTTCGACCCTGTCTTGTCGATTGAAGAGGAATCAGGTCTGGTGAAGATGACCATTCGATTTGAATACAGACATCCATCATATCCTTCCTACCGTCCGGTAAAGGCAACCATTGAACGCGTAATTGCAGTTGACCAAGTCACGCTTGAATTCGTGCGAGACAACGAGAGCTCATAACCTCCGATCGCCCCGCCGTCACCCACCGAGCAATGCAAGCTGCTCGGCCTGATCCTCGCTGACCAGCGCCTCGATGACCTCCCCCAAACCCCCGGCCATGATGTCGCCCAACTTGTATAGAGTCAGGTTGATGCGGTGATCCGTCACCCGCCCCTGCGGGAAGTTGTAGGTGCGGATGCGTTGCGAGCGGTCGCCGCTGCCGACGAGCAGCTTCCGGGTCTCCGCCCGCTCGGAATCCCGACGCTCGCGCTCCGCGGCAAGGAGGCGTGCCTTCAGCAACGACATCGCCCGCGCCCGGTTCTTGTGCTGCGAGCGTTCGTCCTGGCATTCCACGACGGTGTTGGTCGGCAGGTGGGTGATCCGGATGGCGGAGTCTGTCTTGTTCACGTGCTGTCCCCCTGCTCCGGAGGCACGGAACGTGTCGATCCTCAGATCCGAATGATCAATCTCGATCTCTCCGATCTCGTCCGCCTCCGGCAAAACCGCGACCGTGCACGCCGAGGTGTGGATTCGCCCCTGCGACTCGGTTTCCGGAACCCGTTGGACACGGTGGCCGCCGGACTCGAACTTGAGCCGCGAGTAGACACCTCGCCCGGCGATTCGCATGATGACCTCCTTGTATCCGCCGTGCTCGCCCGGGCTCTCGCTCACGATTGCGCAATTCCATCCGCGGAGCTCACCGTAACGCAGATACATCCTGAGCAGATCGCCGGCGAAGAGCGCGGCCTCGTCGCCACCGGTGCCGGCCCGGATCTCGAGATACACGTTGCCCGCGTCGGCCGGATCGGCCGGCAGCAGCAGAACCTTCAGTTCGTTCTCGAGACTGGTGCGACGGCTTTCCGCTTGGTCGAGCTCTTCCTGCGCGAGCTCGCGCAGATCCGGATCCTGGCTGGCGAGTATTTCGCGGGCATCCTCGATCGAGTCCATCGTCTCGTTGTAGTTGACGAAGCACTCCACGATCGGACTCAGTCCGGCATGCTCCCTGGCAAGCGAGCGGAGCCGGGACGGATCGGATGCGACCTCGGGCTCGGCGAGCAACGCGCCGACCTCGACGTAGCGCTCGCGCAATCCTTCCAGCTTGTCCATCAGGGACGGATTCATCGCATGCCCCCGGCATCCGGCTCGGAAGCCGATTCCCCGCCCTCGCCGTCGACTCCGAAGAGCGTCCTCGCCGCTTCGACGATGTCCTGTCGATCGTTCTCCCCCGCTTCACGGATGCCGGTGCTGGGCGTGTGAAGCAGCTTGTTGGTGAGCGTGCGGGCGACGTACTCGATGACTTCGTCCGGCGATTCGCCTCCCTGGAGCCGCCGTCGCGCCTTCTCGAGCACTTCCTCTCTGGCGACGGCGGCCGATTCCCGTACCTGGACGATGATCGAGGACACGCGTCGCCCGCGCATCCACGCCATGAATTCCGCCACCTGCTGGTCGATGATTCCTTCCGCCACCCCTGCCGCCGCCGCGCGCCGCTGGCGACCTTCCTCGATCACGTCCGCGAGATCGTCGACGCTGTACAGGTACACGTCCGGGAGATTGCCGGCGTCCCGATCGATGTCGTGCGGAACCGCCAGGTCCGCCATGAACATCGGACGCCGCCGGCGACGGCTCACCGCGGATTTCGTCTGCTCGAACGTGATGACCGGCTCGCGACTGCCGGTCGACGAGATGACGATGTCCGCCTCGGCGAGATGGAGCGACACTTCGTCGAGCCCGATGGCGTAGGCGCCCAACGCGGTCGCGATTCGGCGGGCATGCTCCAGAGTCCGGTTCGCGATCACCATCCTCCCGATTCCACTCGATGCGAGATGACGCGCGCAGAGCTCGACCGTCTCGCCGGCACCGACCAGAAGAGCGGTGCGGGAATCGAGGTCTCCGAAAATCCGGCACGCGAGCGTCACCGCCGCGTAGGCCACCGAAACAGGGCTTGCGCCGATGTCGGTATCTGTACGAACCCGCTTCGCCACCGAGAACGAGCGCTGAAACAACTTGTCGAGCACGACGCCGAGCGAACCTTCGCGCCGAGCCAGCCCGTACGCCTGCTTGAGCTGCCCGAGAATCTGCGGCTCACCGAGCACCATCGAGTCGAGGCCGCTTGCGACGCGCATGACGTGACGCACCGCGTCATCTTCACGATGAACGTAGAGATGGCCCGCGAGGTCGCGGCGGTCGATTCCCAGAAAATCGCCGAACCAGCGGGTTGGCAGATCCTGACCGGCACCCAGGCCGCAGTACAGGTCGGTGCGGTTGCAGGTCGACAGTATCGCTGCTTCGCTCACCCCCGGGAAGTTCGACAACGACCGCAGCGCCGAGGGCATCCCCTCGTCGTCGACCACCGCACGTTCACGAAGATCGAGCGGGGCGGTGGTGTGATTCAATCCAAGGGCGATGATCGACATGACGATTCGCGGGATGTGTCGGCCAGAGCGTCGAGTACGGCGCGGCTCGACCCGCGTCGCGCCGATTGCCTGAATTTCTGCATGAAGTATAGTGGCAAACGTATTGTACCGACGATGATTGATGGTGCGCACAAGCTGTTCCGAGGGCGTCCGGTGGCCATAGCTGCGTTGCAGGAGTGGAACAGCACGGCCAGCGTGCCGTGCATGCCCGCGATCCGGCGGATCGGGGGATTCGCACTTGCGGCCACGATCGTGGCCAGCACCCTCTCGGGATGCGGCGCGCTCGGCCCCGTGACCGAGGAATCGGGCGCGGCCCCGTCGCAAGGCGCCACCGATCTTTCCTCCGCCCGACACACCTTCGACGGAAACGTGCTGTACCGGTTGCTGGTGGGAGAGCTCGCCAGCCACCGCGGTGATTTTCAGCTCGCGCTCACCAATTATCTCGATGTCGCCAAGGAGACCCGAGACGCCGGCGTCGCGGCACGAGCAACGAAGCTCGCGGTATTCGCCCATTCCGAAGAACTCGCGCTCGAAGCGGCACGATTGTGGAACGATGTCGATTCATCGAGCGTCGAAGCGCGACAGGTTCTCGCATCCCTGCTGATACGCGCCGGTGACATCGATTCGGCGGTCGAACACCTCAACGAAATCGTGGCGACGTTGTCCACCCCTCCGGGTACGGGATTTCATCGTGCCGCCGAGCTCCTTGGCGCGGAGAAGGACGCAGAGGCTGCGGTGGCCACGATGAGGAAGCTCGTCGTTGGACATGAGGACGATTCGGAGGCGCAGCTTGCGCTCGCCCGGCTTCTCGTGCGGACGGGCAACGTCGAAGAGGCGTCGGTGGTGGCCGACCGCTCGTACGAAATCGATCCCGGCAATGCTCGGACCGCAGTCTTGCGGGCGCGGCTGCGTCAGAGTGGGGACGACTTCGAAGGCGCGTTCAGCGTGCTGGAGGAATTTCTCGCGAACGCCCCCGAGTCGGGAACGGTCCGCATGACCTATGCGCGCATGCTCGTGGACGCCAAACGCTACGAGGAGGCTCGTACGGAGTTCGAGTATCTGGTGGCCGAGCAGCCCGGGAACGACGACGCCCGATACGCCCTCGGGTTGCTGCTCGTGCAGACGAATCGGCTCGACGAAGCGACAGAGCAGTTCGAGCGGCTCGCGAGCCGGGATTCTCGGCGGGACGTCGCGCACTACTACCTCGCCAGAATTGCCGAGTCTCAGCAACGAACCGCCGATGCCATCGCCTCGTACAGACGGGTCCGCCGCGGGGAGCACCGATTGAATGCGCAGATCAGGGTGGCGGTGCTGCTGGCGGACAACGGAAACGTCGAAGCGGCCCTGCGTCACCTGCATGGAGTGCGCAGCGAGACCGCGCGCGAAGCGGTTCGAATCTACAGCGCCGAAGCAGGGTTGCTCACCCGCGTGGCGCGCTACGACGAAGCGATGGAGGTCTACGATACATCCCTCGAGTCGTTCCCCGGAAACTCGGACCTCCTGTACGCGCGCGGGATGCTTGCCGTGAAGATGGATCGCCTGGACATCCTCGAGCGCGACATGCGCGCGATCATCTCGCGCGAGCCGGACAACGCCGACGCCCTCAATGCACTGGGATATACCCTCGCCGACCGTACCGACCGGTATGAAGAGGCCTATGCGCTCATCAAGCGCGCAATCGAGCTCAAGCCCGACGATCACTACATCGTCGATTCCCTGGGGTGGGTTCTTCATCGTCTGGGACGGCACCGGGAGGCACTTGTACAACTGCGCCGCGCGATGTCCATCAACCCCGACCCCGAAATCGCCGCTCACCTCGGCGAGGTGCTCTGGGTGTTGGGCAACAGGGTAGAGGCACGTGCCGTATGGAGCACGGCGCTCGAGTCGGCACCGGACGACGAGCGACTGCTCGACGTCATGGAGCGCTTCGGGCCCTAGAGCCCGAGGCCACGCGAGCCATGCCTGAACGCCCGCCTGCGCCCGCGGCGGCAACGCGGGAGAACACTTGCCCCCTCGGGGTGCGCGCTGCCGGTCACCTGCGGATCTCGAGACGAGCCGCGATGTCCGGGCTCGCGGTCATGGCGGTGCTGACGTCGGGTTGCGAGACGTTGCGGGGGCTCCTTCCGTCCAAGGAAGAGGCGACGCAGGTCGACACCTCGTGGCAGGCGCACACCCGCGCGCTGTCCCGATTTCGGAACTGGTTCATGCTCGGAACTCTTGCGGCGCGTACCGGCGGCGAAGCGTTGCGAGTGTCTGTGCGATGGCGCCAGACGAACGATTCCTATTTCGTGAGATTCGTGGGACCGCTCGGCGTCGGACTGTTCGAGATCGAAGGATCGGATGCCGAGGTCGAGGCGAGGTTTCCGGACGGTCGCCGGGTCAGAGCTGCCTCGCCGGAATCGCTCCTGGAGAAGGAGATCGGCTGGTCCGTGCCGCTGCGGGGGCTTCGTTACTGGATCGTCGGAGCACCCTCCCCTGACGGCACCACGTCAAGCATGAAATTCGACGACCTCGGACGTCTCGCCCATCTGGAGCAGGCGGGATGGACGGTGGTCTACGAGCGGTATGGCGCCCTGGCCGATCTTGCACTCCCCCAACGCATTCGGTTCACGAACGACACCGTCGACGCGACGATCGTGATCCGCAGATGGAAGGCGGAAAGCGGTTCGGCGTGAGCGTACACAGAGCAGGACGCGGGCGATGTGGCGATGACGTGATCGAACTGCCCGCGCCGGCCAAGCTCAACCTGTTCCTGCACATCGTCGGGCGGCGACCGGACCGCTATCACGAGCTTCAGACAATCTTCCAGTTCGTCGACCTCGCGGACCGGGTGCACATCACGCGCCGCAACGACACCCTGGTGCGACGGACCACCGCGCTTGCGGGCGTGGACGAAGCGCACGACCTCGTCATTCGGGCCGCACGGATGCTGCGTGACGCAACCGGGGTCGAAGACGGTGTGGACATCGCGGTCAAGAAGCGGATTCCACTCGGCGGCGGTCTCGGCGGCGGGAGCAGCGATGCGGCATCGGCGCTGGTGGGGCTCAACCGGCTCTGGGATCTCGGGATGGATGTCGACAGATTGGCGGGGCTTGCCGTCGAGCTCGGTGCCGATGTGCCCGTATTCGTGCGAGGCATGGCCGCGTGGGCGGAGGGCGTGGGCGAGCGTCTGGTTCCACTGACCCTGGAGCAGCCCTGGTACGTACTGGTCGTGCTTCCCTTCGCAGTCTCCACCGCTGTCGTGTTCGACGCACCCGCGTTGACACGTAATTCCCCCAGAATCAGAATGACCGACCTGCTGCAAGACGGCTCCGACTCGTCGAAATTGCCGGTGAGTGTTCGGTGCCTGCTCGCCGCCACTCGCAATGACTGTGAGCAGGTGGTGAGGAAACTCCACCCGGAAGTGGGCGATGCGATGGACTGGCTGTCGCAACACGCCCGAGGGCGAATGACCGGCACCGGTGCAACAGTATTTGCGCCGCTGAACACCCGCGAGGAGGCTATCGAGATTGCAAGCTCGGTACCTCCGCCGTGGCGAGGGTTGGCGGCGCAAGGGATGAATCGCTCGCCACTGCTCGATTTTGCGAGCCGGCCGTCGGATCGGCCGGCGGACTCGACCTCATCGGTCAATCTTGGGGTGTAGCCAAGCGGTAAGGCACGGGACTTTGACTCCCGCATTCCCAGGTTCGAATCCTGGCACCCCAGCCAATCAATTCGGCGACCTGATGGCGGTAGGTTGCTATTGGTCAACGGGTCCTCGCTATTGCTGACTCCCAACATACTCGGAGTGCCAGGGACCGTCCTGGATTCGCCAACGGAACGCTGAAACCTTGTTCCGGTTCGCGTCCGCCGGAGTCCCGTCGTCGGGCCGCGTCGCTGCGCTCCACCAGGCGGCGCGCGATGCGCCAAGTGAGCGGGCGCAGTTTCTCCGAGGCGCTCTGCGGAGATTCTGCTCGCACTGGGTGATGTGCGAAGGTGGGCGCCCTCCGGGGAGCGTGCAAGAAACGCCCACGGGGAGCTTGTCTCGTGACAGCCGCCACTTCGCCGGAGACGCCGTCCAGTGTCGCAGTGGAGGTCAATCCCTTTCCGTGCGGCAGGAAAACGATCTAGCCTCGCCCCATGAACCGACCTCTCGTCGTCGACTGCCGCACTGCGCGCAGGCTGCTCCTGAGCCTGCAGGGCCTCACCGACCGTCCCGGGCGGAAGATGGGTCCGGACGGGCTCTACGACCTGATCGAACGCATGGGCTTCGTCCAGCTCGACAGCATCGTCACCGTCGAGCGCGCCCACCACCTCACGCTGTTCTCGCGCAACCGAACCTACCGGCGGCACGACCTCGACCGCCTGCTGGACCGCGATCGCCGGTTGTTCGAGCACTGGACCCACGACGCCAGCGTCATCCCCATCCGCTGGTTCGGACACTGGACCCACCGCTTCCGACGCATGGCGGCGAGGCGACGCTGCGATTCGTGGTTCGCCGAGCGGATCGGCCCGGACGCCGACCGGGTCATCGCGGATGTTCTCAATCATGTCCGCGTCAACGGCCCCACCATGTCGCGCGACCTCGACATAGGCGACAGCCCGCGCGCCGGCTCCTGGTGGGGCTGGGGTCCGGCCAAGTCCGCGCTGGAGTATCTCTGGTGGTCGGGTGAGCTGTCCGTCGCGCGCCGCGAGAGCTTCCAGAAAGTCTACGACCTCACCGAGCGGGTCATCCCCGAGCGCTGGCGCCGAGAGCCGCCGGATCGCGACGCACACGTCGACTGGGCCTGCACCTCCGGGCTCGATCGCCTCGGAATCGCCACCCATGGCGAAATCGCGGCCTTCTGGGATGCGGTCTCGCCGGCCGAGGCAAGGGCCTGGGTCGAGGCCAACCGAAACCGCCTGCAATCCGTCCTTGTCGAGCCCGCGGGCGGAGGCAGACCGCGTCCCTCGCTCGCCTGGCGGCATATCGAGGACCAGCTCGCCGACCTTCCGAAGCCGCCGCCCCGGCTGCGCTTCCTGAGCCCGTTCGACCCCGTGGTACGCGACCGCAGCCGGACCCTGCGCCTGTTCGGCTTCGACTACCGATTCGAGGCTTTCGTGCCGAAAGCCCGGCGCCGGTACGGCTACTACGTCCTGCCCCTGCTCGAGGGCGACCGCATGGTGGGCCGCGCCTGCATGAAGTTCCACCGCGACCGCGGCTGCCTCGCCGTCAACAACCTGTGGTGGGAACCCGGGGTGAAAGCGGGCAAGGGCCGCCTGGATGCGCTCCGGTCCGAGCTGGAGCGGCTCGGCCGGTTCCTCGGCGCGGACGCGGTCGCCGCGGCCGGCGTGCTCTGACGGACTCGAACGGGAAAGCGGTCTGCCGGCGGTTGGCTTGCCATGCAGCGGCCGGGAATGACAGGGTTAGGACAGGCCAGCAGGAAGGAGCCATGCCATGATCTCGCGCCGTCGCTTTCTTGCAACCTCCGCCGCCGCGGCGCTGTTGCCCGCCGCGGCCGATGCCGTCGGCGCGCCGATGCCGCTCTTCGACGTCCATATCCATTTCAGCCACGACGCGGCCAAGCGGTTCTCCGCCGGCGAAGCCGTCGCCCTTCTGGAGCAGGCGGGGCTGAAGCGGGCGCTGGTGTCGAGCTCGGGCGACGCCGGCACTCGCGCGCTCCACGCCGCCGCGCCGGACCTCGTCCTGCCCAGCCTGCGCCCCTACCGCCGGCGCGGCGAGACCGGAACCTGGGTCGACGATCCGTCGGTGATCGACTTTCTCGAGGACCGTCTGCAGCGCTTCAAGTGGGTCGCGGTCGGGGAATTCCACCTCTTCGCCTCGCAAATCGACAGGGCCGTGCCGCGGCGCATGATCGAGCTGGCCCGGCAGCACAATCTTCTCCTGCACGCCCATTCGGACGCCGGAGCGGTCGACGGAATCTTCGCGCAATGGCCGGAAGCCCGGGTGCTGTGGGCCCACGCCGGCTTCGACGATCCGGATGTCGTCGGCCCGATGCTCGCGAAGCACGCGAACCTGTGGACCGACCTGGCCTTCCGCAGCCAACACGCCCACGGCGGTCGGGTCGACGAAGACTGGCGCCGCCTGTTCACCGCGTTCCCGGACCGCATCACGGTCGGCACCGACACCTACACGCCGGAGCGCTGGCACTATGTGGCGGAACACGCCGAGTGGACCCGGCAGTGGCTGACGGACCTGCCGCCCGACCTCGCCGAAAAGATTGCCTGGCGCAACGCCGAGGCGATGATCCGGCCGCATCTGGCGCAACTGCGCTGACCCGCGATGACCCCGCCGCTACCGGTGCAACGGCGACCGCGCGCGATGGCCCGATGGTCCCTCCGCAGAACGGCGCTGGCAGGCGCGTTCGCGCTCGTCCTCGCACCCGTGCTCGCGGTCGGCGAAGCGGCGGCCTGCGCCCCTCCACCGGGCTGGACCGGAGGCGAGAGAATCGTCGGCACGCCATGGACGGCATGGTGGCGCTCGGAACCTGCGTCCACCCCGGTCAGCGAGCATTTTTCCATCCATTTCCATCTGTGCGGGCCGCCCGTCGACCGGGTCGCGGTCCGCGGCTGGATGCCCGACCACCGGCACGAAATGAACTACCGGCCCGCGGTGACCCTGAACGAATCGTCCGGAACGGCCGAAGGCCTGTTGTTCCACATGCCGGGGCGATGGCAGCTCATTCTGGAGGTGCGTGGCCCGGCGGGCCGGGAGAACCTGACCGCGGAAACGGTGCTGGAGTGACCCGAGGGCGCGCCGGTCCGGGAGAATCTGACGGCCGGAACGGCGCCGGCGTGCCGCCACGGCGCTGCGTCGCGTCCGTCGCCGCCCGACTGGCGGCCGGGCTGTCGGGAATTCCAATCGTGCTCTTCCTGTTCGTCGGAATTGTCGCGCCGGCGCCGGCGCTCGACTTCACCGCCGAGGAAAAACGCCGAATCCTGCGCCATGGCCCATGGCCACCGGCTTCGCGGCCCGATCCGAGCAATCGAGTTTCCGGCAAACCGGCTGCCATTGCCTTCGGCCGGGCGCTGTTCTTCGATCGGCGCCTGTCGATCTCCGATGCGGTCTCCTGCGCAACCTGTCACCCGCCGGACCGGTCGTGGACCGACGGCCTGGCGCGCAGCCGCGGGCACCGGATCGTCGACCGCAACGCACCCAGCCTGTTCAACCTGCGCTTCAACCGCTGGTTCGGCTGGGACGGTGCGCAGGACTCGCTCTGGGCGCAAAACCTGCGGCCCCTGCTCGACCGGCGTGAAATGGGCGTCGGCCCGGTGGGCGCGGCGCGGCTCGTGCGCACCGATCGGAAGCTCTCCTGCGGCTACCGGCGCGCGTTCGGCGCAGTACCCGGCGCAGACGACGAGCAGGTGTTCGTCGATCTCGGCAAGGCACTGGCGGCGTTCCTGGAAACCCGGATCAGCAACCGCACCCCGTTCGACGATTTCCGTGACGCCCTGGCGCGCGACGATGCAGTCGGCCAAGCTCGCTATCCCGCCGCCGCCCAACGTGGCCTGCGCCTGTTCGTCGGCCGGGGCAACTGCGCCTTCTGCCACTTCGGGCCGGCATTTACCAACGGCGAGTTCGCCGATGCCGGCGTGTCGCATTTCGTCGATCCCGGTCGGGTCGATCCCGGTCGGCACGGCGGGATCCGCAAGTTGCGGCGCAGCCAGTACACCCTGCTGGGCCGCTTCAACGACGATGCCGAACGCTCCACTGCCGCCAAGACCCGCCATGTTCGCCTGCGCCACAGCAACTTCGGCGAGTTCAGGGTGCCGGGCCTGCGCAACGTGGCGCTCACCGCACCCTACATGCACGCCGGCAGCCTCGAGACGCTCGCCGATGTCGCCCGCCACTATTCGACGATCGACGAGGCACGGCTGCACGCCGCAGGTGAAAGGATTCTGCGCCGTCTGGACCTGAGCGCACGCGAACAGGCCGATCTCGTCGCCTTTCTCGAAACACTGACGGAGAAGAAGCCGCTTCACGAATTCGTGAAGGAAACCGGAGACATCGCGTGCCGATAGCCGGACTCGAGCTGGCTCCTTGCAATGCGGCCAATCCCGACCGCCGGGCATCGGTGTACATCTCCGGAAATGGTCTCGTATAGTCTCGTGCCGTGACGCCGAGTGGCAGCCGCAGTGGTGGGTGCGGTGGCGGATGCAGAGTTCCGATGAAGGGAAATTCGCCCGATACGTCAATGTGTTGAATCACCATGCAACAGGGGGGTTGTTTCCTGCACTCCCGGGTTCGAATCCTGGCATCCCATCCATGTCCGTCACGAAGTTGCGACGAATCCGATACCACCGTCTCTGCGGCTGCCGGAGCACGCAGGACGGAACGCGACCCACGAGATTCCGACTCCCATGACCACGACGACCAACCGCAGGATTACCTTGGCCGCACGCCCGGTGGGCGCCCCGAAGCCGACCGATTTCGCGACCGTCGATGAACCGACGGCGTCCCCGAGCGAAGGCGAAATGCGTTTGCGCACCGTCTATCTCTCGCTCGATCCGTACATGCGCGGTCGCATGAACGACGTGAAGTCCTACGTGCCGCCGGTCCGGATCGGCCAGACGATGGAGGGCGGCGCGGTCAGCGTGGTGGAGGAGTCACGCCATCCGGACTACTCCGCCGGCGACATCGTGTACGGACGTACCGGATGGCAGCGGTACGCCATCTCCGACGGGAAGGGGATGCGCACCGTCGACCCCTCGCTCGCCCCGATATCCACCGCTCTCGGCATACTCGGCATGCCGGGACTCACGGGGTATGTCGGACTCCTCGACCTCGGTCAACCGAAGGAGGGGGAGACGGTGGTGGTATCTGCCGCCACGGGGGCGGTCGGTTCGCTGGTCGGCCAGATCGCGAAGCTCAAGGGGTGCCGGGTCGTGGGGGTGGCGGGTGCGCAGGCGAAGTGCCGGTACGCGGTCGACATTCTGGGGCTCGACGCCTGCGTGAGCCACCGCGAGCCCGATCTCGCCGACGCTCTGAAAGCCGCATGTCCGGATGGAATCGACGTCTACTTCGAAAACGTCGGTGGCAAGGTCTTCGATGCCGTCATCGGCTTGATGAACGTGCATGGCCGCATCCCCGTTTGCGGCAGCATCGCCCACTACAACGACACCGGGCCGCCGCCGGGACCGGACCGCCTCGCGGGAGCGATGCGCGTCATTCTCACCCGCCGCCTGACGGTGCGCGGATTCATCATCTTCGACCACCGTCACCGAATCCCCGACTTCGCGCGCGAGGTCTCCGGCTGGCTCCGCGAAGGGAGCATCGTCTACAAGGAGGACGTGGTGGAGGGCATCGACAACGCGGTCGAGGCATTTCTCGGACTGCTTGAGGGCGAGAACTTCGGCAAGCTCATCGTGAAGATATCCGATGATCCGACCGGTGGCGGCTGAGCGTTCGAGCCGGCGCATCGAGTCGGACGCGGCGATGGCGCCATGAACGGTTCCGGCTTGCCGATTCGCGTGCGTCGACGATTCGCCCCAAACCAAGGAAAGCAATGCGATGCCTGACAAGCCCAGGATTCTCTGCACGCGCCGCATGCCGCCAAACGTCGAGGAGCGGCTGGCCCGCGACTACCACGCGACGCTCAATCCCGAAGATCGCATCTACTCGGCACAGGGTCTGGCAGACGCCGGCGAGGGAAAGGATGGAATCTTCTGCGCCGGCGGCGACCCCGTGACGGCCGAAGTCATCGGACGTCTTCCCGAGAGCGTAGGCATCATCGCGACGTACTCGGTCGGCTACGAGCACGTCGCGGTGGAGGCGGCCAGGGCGCGCGGCATTGTGGTCACCAACACCCCGGACGTCCTCAACGACGCCACTGCCGACGTTGCGATGCTCTGCCTGCTCGGCGCGGCCCGGCGCGGGGCCGAGGGCGATCGAATGGTGCGGGCCGGCGAATGGGTGGGATGGGACTCCACCATGATGCTCGGCGTGCACGTGACGGGAAAGCGACTCGGAATCTTCGGGATGGGCAGAATCGGCCGTGCGGTGGCGCGCCGCGCACGGGGCTTCGACATGGAGGTCCACTACAACAACCGCACTCGCCTTCCGCCGGAGCTGGAAGGTGACGCGATCTGGCACGACACCGTGGAGTCACTGCTCGCGGCGAGCGACTTCCTGTCCATCAACGCGCCCTCGACACCCGAGACGCGCAAGTTCCTCGACGCCGAACGCATCGCGCTGCTGCCCGACGGCGCGGTGGTCGTCAATACCGCGCGCGGCGATCTCGTGGACGACGACGCACTGGTCGACGCACTGCACTCCGGCAAGGTCGCGGCGGCCGGTCTCGACGTCTTCGCGGGCGAACCGAATCTCGATCCCCGCTATCGGGAACTCGCCAACACCTTTCTGCTCCCGCATATCGGCAGCGCGAGCCACGAGACGCGGGACGCGATGGGGTACTGCTGCCTGGACAACCTCGATGCGTTCTTCGCAGGCCGGCCGTGCCCGAACCCGATTTGAGTCCCCGACGGCGCAATCGCCTCCAATCAGCGATAGCGCTCGCCTTCGTCGCGTCGGCAGCCCCAACCGGCGAGCACGAAGGCAGCCACGGTGTAGCCGGCGACCCAGAGCCAAGACGCCGGCGGCCAGGGCGAGTCGGCGACCGCGTGCCATGCAAGTTCGACGACATGTCTCGAGATCAGGCAATGCGAAATCGCATCGAGTGCATCGGGGAAGAACCATTGATGCACAACTCGGCCTCTCGACGCGGCCGAGCCACGCCCTGCCAGAATCCAGTCAGTTTGACCGCGACCGAACCGTGATGGTTCGGTGCGAACAACGGCCGTCCTGGAGAACCAGCCAATGCCAACCGTTCCGACCACCTGCGATTTGCTGATTCACTCCGGCGATGTCATCGACGGCACGGGTGGAGTCCGTGTCCACCTCGACGTCGCCGTCACCGGCGACCGCATCGTCGCGCTCGGAGATCACCTCGATGCCCGCATCGAAGCCACCAGCAAGATCGACGCTTCCGGGCTCATCGTCGCTCCCGGGTTCATCGACACGCACACGCACGACGATCGGGCGGTGCTCTCGAGCCCCGACATGACGCCGAAGATCAGCCAGGGTGTGACCTCGGTGGTGACCGGGAATTGCGGAATCAGCCTCGCTCCGTTCGCCGGCCGTGAGCCGCCGCCGCCGATGAACCTGCTTGGAGACGGCAGGTGGTACCGATTCGCGACGATGCGCGAGTACATGGCCGAGATCGAAGCTTCGCCGCCCGCTCTCAATCTTGCGCCACTGGTGGGCCACACCGCGCTGCGGGCGACTGTCATGGACGACGTATACCGCGCGGCGACCGCGGCCGAGATTGCGGGCATGGAGACGCTGCTCGACGAAGCCCTCGAGGCCGGCTGCATCGGCCTGAGCACCGGGCTCGCCTATCCGCCCGCGTTCGAGGCACCGACCGATGAGGTCGTCACTCTCGCGAACCGGCTCGTCGCATACGGCGGCATCTACGCCACGCACATGCGCGACGAAGGAACGGCGATCCTCGATTCGGTGAGCGAAACCCTGGAGATAGGACAGCGCGCAGGCGTCCCCGTGGTCATCTCGCACCACAAGTGCAACGGCCGGGCGAGCTGGGGGATGAGCCGGAAGACGCTTTCCGCCATCGCGCATGCGCGGGCGAAGCAGAGCGTCAACCTGGACGTCTATCCCTATATCGCAGGTTCGACGGTGCTGCTCGCGGACTGGATCACCGGGACCGATCGCGTCATCGTGACCTGGTCGGCACAACACCCGGAGCTCAAGGGACGCGATTTCGAGAGCATCCGATCCGACTGGGGCTGCAGCGTGGAAGAGGCGGTCGAGCGTCTGAGCCCCGCCGGGGGAATCTACTTCAAGATGAACGAAGAGGACCTGCAGCGGATCCTGCGGTTTCAGGACGCGATGATCGGCTCGGACGGCCTCCCGCACGATGCGTTTCCGCACCCCCGGCTCTGGGGCACGTTCCCCAGAGTACTCGGGCACTACTGCCGCGAGCTCGGTCTGTTCCCTCTCGAGGAGGCGGTCCATCGCATGACCGGAGTCCCCGCCCGCGTCTTCGGTCTCACCGACCGAGGCACGGTCCGTGTCGGAGCCCATGCGGATCTGGTGCTGTTCGACGCCGAGCGGGTCATCGACGAGTCCGATTTCAGCGTGCCCACGCGTCAGGCCACCGGGATCTATCAGGTCATCGTCAACGGCAAGCAGATTTGGCGTGGCGGCGAGTGGACGGGCGCGAAGCCTGGTCGGATCCTGCGCAGCGAGCGGGCCGCGCATTGAACGCAGGCAATCATCGGGCGGTGCCGCTGTCGGGCGTGGTTCGTGGCCCGTACCGGTGACACCGGGAGCGGACACGAGCAGCGGCACACGGCGCAGGCAGTGCGCATCGTCGAGTGATATGGTTGCCGGCAGGGTTTCTGCAGACACATTCAGGATGACCAGTCCGCTGCTGAGCTACTTCGACCTGTCGCGGGAAGTCTGGAGCCGGAACGGAAATCACAGTCTCGGCGGTGCCCCCACCGGGCATTTCCGCACCGGTGACGACCGATGGATTTGCGTGTCCGTCCAGAACGATGCGCAGTTCCAGCGACTCGCGCGGCTGATGGGACGTCCCGAGTGGCTCGCCGATTCTCGTTTCGCGGATCTTCGCTCGAGAACGAAGCATCGGGACGAGCTCTGCGGTGAGTTCGCCGACTGGGCACGGTCGCAGACACGCCAGGGCCTGGTCGAGCGTTTCAGCGAACACGGCCTCATCGCCGGTCCCATCAATTCCGTGGCCGACATGGCGACCGACCAACACCTTGCCGCCCGCGGCTATCGATGGGAGCGTGATGACGAGCTTGGCGAGTACCGCGCGCCGGAGGTGGTGCCGCGCCTGTCGGATACCCCGGGCTCGATTCGCCGTCGAGCGCCGCGGCTCGGCGCCGACACCCTCGAAGTCCTCAAACGAGAGCTCTCCTATTCCGATGACGAGTGCGCGCGACTGGTTGGTGAGGGAGTGCTCGGAGGGGAGAATCGCCGAGAGAGAAAAAGCAGGGAAACTTGAACCATTTCGGATTTTTCCGAAATCCTTCCGATTCGGTCACACGCGCCGAAGGGCAGGCACCGGACAGACCTTTCAGAAGCTCTTCTCCTTGTCCGAACCGAGCGCATGCCGGAGGTGCCGTCCTCGTCGTTTCGCGCGATAATGGTTGAAGCAGCCGGACGACTCCGGTGACTTTCGTGGCCACGTCCCGTCCCACCGTCGCCCGGAGGACTTCGGCGTTCGGGAGGAATGTGACTGTCACGAAGTTGTCGGCCCCGTATTCGGGCGCCGGTCACGACGGCTTCCCGACATCGGTGCGGATGCGAACGACGCGGTCCTTCCTCGACGAAGCCGGCGCATTGGAGCGGGTTTCTCGAGCCGCGGGACGTTCAGATCACTCCCGCTTCCGTCAATGCCGCCATCTCTTCGTTCGTGAGACCCAGCTCCTCGCCGTAGACAGCGTGGTTGTGGGCCGCGAGGGTGGTACCCAGATGGCGGATGCCGCCGGGAGTGTCGGACAGCTTCGGGACCGTGCCCTGGACCGCGAGGTCGCCGATGCGCGGGTCCGTGATGCGGGTGAGGGTGTCTCGCACCCAGAACTGCTCCTCGCGGAAGATGTCCTCGATGCTGCACACCGGGCCGCACGGGACCTCACCGTCCGAGCAACGGCGGATGACCGTCTCCCGGTCGTGGTTCGACGTCCACGCGCGCACGATCGCGTTGACCTCGTCGCGCCGCTCGAGCCGCGATCTCTTGAACTCGAAACGTTCGTCGACGGCAAGCTCCGGCTGACCCATCACCTGCGCGAGGCGGGCGAACATCTTGTCGTTGGTGCACGCAATCGCCACCCAGCTTCCGTCCGCGCAGGGGTAGTGGCTGTGTGGAGTCGCGGTGTGGGTTTCGGTGCCGCTTCGCTCTCGAATGTGACCGGTCTTGTCGTAGACCGCCGCGATCTCGTCCAGGAAACGGAAGATGCCGTCGTGCAGTCCGATGTCGATGAACTGGCCGCGCCCGGTCCTCTCCCGGGCCCGTAGCGCCAGCATCACGCCGAACGCGCCGTAGAGGCCGGTCAGGTAGTCGGCCAGTGTCGTCGAGCCCGCGATGAGCGGTGGGGTGTCCGGTTGGCCGGTGACGTAGGAAAGACCCGCGTACGCCTGTGCGATGCGTGCGAATCCGGGCAATCCGGATTTCGGTCCCGTCTGGCCGTAGGCCGAGACGCGCAGCATCACGAGCTTCGGATTGACCGCGAGCAGCTCGGGGAATCCGAGGCTCCATCGCTCCATCGTTCCCGGCCGGAAGTTCTCGATGACCACGTCGGCCGTCGCCGCGAGTCGACGGAAGAGATCCGCACCGCGCTCGTCCTTGAGGTTCAGCGTGACGCATTTCTTGTTTCGTGCGTCGTTGAGCCACCAGTAGGTGTCGCCTGCCTCGCTCGGAGTACCGAGGCGCCGCAGATCGTCGCCGACCCCCGGGCGCTCGATCTTGACGACGTCGGCTCCGAACTCCGCAAGACAGGTGCCGGCGAACGGCGCGGCGACGAAGGTGGCGACATCGAGCACCCGGATGTCGTCGAGCGGCATGATGGTGCCTGTCACTGAGCTTGCTCCCGAGTCCTGATCGCGGCGATGCGTACGCAAGGCGGGCGGGGCCGCTTGCGCATCGCATGTCCGGCCCCGAGCCCACGGGTCATGCGGGCACTGGTCCGCCTCGATTATACGAGCCGGCGAGTTGTCACGTTTTCGAGCCTGCCGTAAGTTGCGCCCAACTCCATGACGCAAGGCACGGGGTGGTGACGCTCGAGTCGACTGCGGTGCCGGCCGGCGGTGTCGGACTGGCCGGCGCCAGTGAGGCCAGTCCTGGGCACTGAAGGCTCGGGACCCGCGCCGCTCGCACGACGGCTCGGCCGTACCCTCCTCATCGGCACCGCCGGCGGCGCGCTTTTCGCCTGGTGGAACCTGCCCCTTGCGTGGATGCTCGGCGCGATGGTCGCGACGACGGTGGCATCGCTCGGCGGCGCCAGGCTCCACGTGCCCGGTCCGATGCGTTCGATCATGGTGGCCATCATCGGGGTACTGCTGGGCGCGAGCTTCACCCCGGAAGTGCTGGACAAGGCACGTGAGTGGCCGCTCACTATTGGATGTCTGGTGCTTCATCTGGGCTTTCTGGTCGGCGTCCTCTTCCTCTATTTCCACCGAATCGTGGGCCTCGACGCACCCACTGCGTATTTCTCCGCCGCACCAGGCGGTCTCAGCGAGATGGTCATCACCGGCGCGGCGATGGGGGCCGACGATCGCACCATCGCGCTCGTTCAACTCTCGCGGGTGCTGCTGGTGGTCCTGACCATTCCGCTCTGGTACCGCTACATGACCGGGGTCGTCACCACGCCGTCCTCGATCGGACCGTCGATCAGCGCGATCGGACTCATCGACATCACGGTGCTCGCAGCATGCGCGATCGCGGGAGTGATTGCGGGCCGGCTTGTCCGGCTGCCTGCGTACCGTCTATCAGGGCCGCTGCTGGCGAGCGCGGTGGTTCACGCGACCGGACTGAACGAGTCGGCTCCGCCGTGGGAGGTGGTCGCGGTGGCGCAGGTGGTGATCGGTTCGGCCATCGGGGCGCGATTCAGCAGCGTGTCCGTGCGCAGGGTGCTCGGTCTCATGGCCGCCGCGGTGGTCTCCACGGCGGTGATGCTCGCCGCCACCGTCGCCTTCGCACTGGTGCTTGCCCCCGCCACCGGAATCGACTGGCGTTCCATCGTGCTCGCGTACGCCCCGGGAGGATTGGCGGAGATGAGCCTCGTCGCGCTGTCGCTCGGTATCGAAACCGCGTTCGTCGCGACCCATCACGTCGTCCGGATCGGGCTCATCGTGGTGGGAGCGCCGCTCGTGTTTGCTCGCTTCGGCTCCCCCCGCGACCACGCCTGAGTCCGAGCGCGGAGGCCGGCGCCCGCTCGTTCAAGCGGCGGAATCAAGCAGATTGTGCACGCTCGTGGACACCTTCTCGAACATCTCGGGGGCGGAGACCTCCATGACGTGGTCCATCACCCAGCGGTTGGTCTGGCTGACGCCCATCGAGCGCATCACCCGATCGCCGAAGTAGCGCAGCGATTCGAACCCGGGCTCCTCGTCGTCGAAGTCGAACCGCGAATAGTCGTCGAGCCGTTCGTTGAGCATCTCGACGAACGGCGCGCGGTAGTCGCCGGGGCCGGCGATGTCGAGCAGGTTGTCCTGCATCTGGTCGGCAAGACGTCGTCCGAGCGCGACGACGAGTGCGGAACGCGCCTCGTCATCGATTCGTTGATGCGCGAGTCGGTCCACGAGTTGAACGGCGAAGGCGCAGTACTCCGAGATGACACGGACCCGCTCGCGGTCGGATGCATAGTCGAATCCTTCCCGGTGAATCTCCCTGGCATGCTCGACCGACAGGCGCCACACGATGAATGCGAGCGCGCCGGCACTGTCGGCGAACGTCTTGCGTCGCTCTTCGTTGCGATCGGAGTGATGCCACTTGCTCTTGAGGCGTATCGCCATCGTGTCAGCCCGGCCCCGGGATTCGGTTATGGTGTCGGACGCCGGCACGAGCCACGGTGCGAATTCGTCCGGCGCAACATCTGCCGCGCATCGAATCAGCGAGGCCGAGTGTAAACGTGACTCGACGCACGATGGGGACGAGGACGGTGGAGCTGCGTGAGGCCGCGCCCGGGAGCTTCATTTTCGAGGTTCCCGGGGCGCTCCCGAGCGAGGTCTGCCGCGAGATGGTGCGACGCTTTGAGGCCTGCGAGCCCGAGCAGTACGAGGGCCGGGTCGGTCATCACGCGACCGTCGACCGGTCCGTCAAGCGCTCGACCGACCTCGTCATCAGCGGAAAGTCGCACTGGAAGAATCTCGACGCCGCGTTGTTCCAATCGCTCGTCTCGGCGCTCGATGCCGTGGCCGGGTTGTACCCGTTCTTCGGCGGCCGTTTCAAGGACGTCGGTTACGCGGTGCAGCGCACCGTTCCCGGCGAGTTCTACCACTGGCACATCGATGGGGGCAGCCACGAACTGAGCCACCGCCAGCTCGTCGCGATCTGGTATCTCAACGACGCGGACGGCCCGGGCGGCGAGACGGAGTTTCGCCACCAGGCAGTGAAGGTGAAGCCGCAGGAAGGCAAGCTGCTGCTCTTTCCGCCGTTCTGGACCCACGAACATCGCGGGGTCGTCCTCGAGCGCGGGGTGAAGTACATCGCGACGACCTGGGTGGTCTTCGCCTGATTGGTACACGGTGTGCGCGTCGGCACCGTGCTCCGGCGAGGAGACGGCGAGCGCGGCGATCCTTCTGCCCGCGGGCGCTCAGTCGTATCGCTTGTGATAGCTGCGCCGTGCACCCGCGCGCTGGACTACCACGCCGCGCACCGACGCGAGTCCCGCGGCGAGCGCGACGGGCGCGTAGCCGTCGTTGAGCGCGACGAGCCGGTCGCCCTCGTCGGTTCGCTCCAGTCTTCGAAAGAGGTACGCGCCGTCGATCTCGGCCAGCACGAACGCCCCGTTCTTCGCGACCCCGGTGGGATCGACGATGATGATGCAGCCCGTAGTGAACTCGGGCTCCATGCTGTCGTCGGTGACACGCAACGCGAACGGCTCCGCCTCGATGCAGGTCGTGGGTGGGGCGGCGCCTGCCTTGGTCGGTGGTGCTCGCGACATCTCAGCGCATCCTGAGGACAGCGATCCCAATCAAGTTGCCGACTGAACCTGTGGGGAGCCTGTTTCCGCGGGATAGCATCTTCGGCACGTGGCAAGTCAATTCCCGTCAGCGTCCCAAGTCACTGTCCGTGCCCGGGACGGGCCGAGTGAGATGCGCATGTCTCACCGGTTCGCGAGGTTCGGCGATGCGGTGACGGATCAGGCATCCCCGGCTGCCGTTCGCACCGGTCCGATATCCTTGTGCTGCACGAACAGCCCGCACCCGAGGAGGCGGCCCGGCCCGATTCCGCGGCACTGGACGGTGAGCGATTCCTCGGGGCCGAGGTCGGCGATGAGCACACTGCGAGCTTCGAGCATGCCCTCGGCTGACTTGACTCGATACGAGCGTCCGCACAGGAGCTTGCGTGCCGGCACCGAAAGCGCTTCGAGCGCCGACGCCACGTGCTCGACGAAGCGTTCCTCGTCCCCGCCTTCCCGGTCCACCACGTAACGGGCGAACACGGTGCCGGTGGGTGTCAACGGACGTGGCTGGCGCGCGCCGGTGACGACCTCGCAACCATCGATGTCGAGCCGGCAGTCGCTGAGCCCGCTGGTGTCCTCCGCACGGCGCACCGGCACGCGCAGCATCAGACGGGTGCGGCGCGAGAGCGACAGCATCTCCCCGGTTTCGCGGCCGGGCCGTTCCCAGCCGTTGCCGGATGCGGCGCCGTGGATCGAGTGGATTCCCGCGGCCGGCTCGTCCGCGAGCCACGGAAGAACCTTCACGACGGCGGTTCGCAGGGCGCAGGCGTGATCCACGGGCAGCCACCGGCCCGACAGACGGAACGCCACGTCGACCACATCGGCGGCGGTCGCGACCGTCTCGTCGTTGGAATGCTCCTCCCATCGCATCGCCGGCTACCGGCCCGTCGCCGAGGTGAACGCGCTTTCGAGGACATCTTCCCAGCGCTCCGGAGTGTCCGCGAACGGCGGCTTCACGTCGATGCGAAGGAACCGCTCCTCACGCGCGCGGCTCCTGACCGCGTCGACGAGATCGGCGAACGACTCGAGATCATTGCGCTCGATCAGGATGTCGCTGATATGGAGCATGGTCGATCCGCATAGGGCGATGCGTCGGTTCCGACATCTCGAACGGGCGACTACTCGATTCTGGTCCAGACCACGGTCTTCCCGAACAGCGCCAGCCCGACGTAGCCGCGCACCTCGAGTGTCCCGTCCTTCTTGAGGGACATCAAAGTGACCGGGACCAGTGCTGCACACGTGTTTCTCCACATTGTGCGGGCTCCTTGTCGGTGTCTTCACATGTCGTGGTCGATCATCGTCCCGCCTCCACGGTTCGAGACGTTCTGCAAGGGCCGGGGTGGCTCGATTTCATGACAATGCGGTCCGCCCGACACTCGTCCATGCGTGCTCCTGCACCGCTTGCATCGCTCAGCGCGGACCGATGTGCACCGCGCGGATCTCGACGGCATCGCCCGCCTGCGCACCGAGAGCCGCCAGCGCCTCCGTGCTCAGCGCAAGGTCGGTGCGATCGGCGATCTCGGCCCATCCGCGCAACGCCGCCCCGCAGGCGGGAGTCGCGATTTCGACGAGCGCGCCGCTGTCGATGTCGAGCCTGCGGGCAAGGGCGGCGGGAAGCCGGATGCGTCTGCGCGGACCATCGAGGTCCGGCTCGTTCGAGACGGTGACCGCCGCGTACTCCTGCGAAGACCGCAGCCGGCCACGCTGCTTCTCGGTTTCGAGCGCATCGACATCGCCGCCGGGGTCGATGACCACACCGTAGCGATTCTTCGCCTGGTCCGGGCTGATGTATCCGAGCGTCACGTCGTCCCGCACCCTGTCCGGCGCACGAGCCAGGGGGTCTCCGTAGCCGCCGCCGCCCGAGGTCTCCATGCGCACCACGTCGCCGGCCTGGAGACCGAAATCTCCGACCTTGCCCGGCACCGGCGACGGCTCGACGGTCTCGCCGTTACGGATGACGGTAAACCGATTGGCGGCGCCGCCCACTCCGCCGGCCACGCCGAACGGCGGGATGATGTTCTTGTCCGCGAGCACCGAAAGACTTGCCTCGTCGCCGAGGATGCGCACGTCGCGCCGCAACCCCAGCCCGCCCCGGAACTCCCCGTCGCCGCACGAGCCTTCCCGCAGGCCATGCGACTCGATGCGCAGCGGGGACTGCGCTTCGACCACCTCCGCCGATTGCACCGCGTTGAAGTCGCCCTCGGGAAACGCGCGCACCGCGTGGTTGCCGTCGGTCCGGCCGGTTGCCCCGGTGCCGGCCGCGGGATACTCGTAAAACAGGAAGATGCCGTCCCGGTCCCGGTGCGGTCCGGAGACGTAGACGTGGTTGCCGCCGCCTTTCAGATCGCCGACCCGTCTTTCGGGAAGCGCCTGGCCCAGCGCGGAGACCACGAGGCCGCACATCAGCGCCCGGCACTCGGCCATCCCGCCGCACGGGGCGGGCAGCGTCGCGTTGAGGAAGCCGCCGGGCGGATTCACGATCTCGATCGGATTGAACGAGCCGTGGTTCACCGGCGTGTCCGGATCCAGGAACGACTTCACGATGCTCGCAACCGCGTTGAACGCCATCGCCGGCCCGACGTTGGTCGGCCCCTTGGTCTGGGGCGATGAGCCGGTGAAGTCGGCGACGATGCGGTCGCCCGCGACGGTGAGTGCGAGCCGGCCGCGCAGCGGAGCCGCGCCGTGGCCGTCGCTGTCGAGATAGCCCTCCGCGTGGTACGTCCCGTCCGGGATCTCGGCGATACGTCCGCGCATCACATTCTCGGCCCGCTCGATCAGCTCTTCGATCGCATCGAGCAGAGCCCTGCCTCCGAACCGTGCGAACAGCCGGCCCACGTGCTCGGCCGCCTTGCGCGACGTTCCGAGCATGGTGTTGAAGTCTCCCCGGCGCTCGCGGGTGATGCGCATGTTGTCGAAGAGCAGAGAAAGCCAGGCGTCGTTCATGCGACCGCGGTCGCAGATTCGGGTCGGCACGACGCGCAGCCCTTCCTGATAGATCTCCTGCACCCGCCCGGAGAGGCTTCCCGGCGTCATGCCCCCCACGTCTCCCCAGTGGCAGCGGGTGGCGGTGAACATCGCGAGGCGTCCGTCGTGGAACACGGGGTAGAGCATCAGCACGTCGTTGAGATGCGTGCCGCCGGTGTAGGGGTCGTTGTGAAGAAAGATGTCACCTTCGTGGATGTCGTCGCCAAATGCCCGCACCACCTCGGCGGTCGAGTACGGCACCGCGAAGTTGTGGATGGGGTTGTCGTCCAAACCCTGCGCGATGAGCCGGCCGTCGCCTGCGACCAGGGCGCACGAGAAATCGTGCCCTTCGTAGATGATCGATGAGTACGACGAATGGATGACGTTTGCGCGCATCTCGTTGACGACCGCGACCAGGGATTCGCGAATCAGCTCGAGTCTGCCGATTTCGTTCATTCGCTCCACTCCCGCCGATCGTCGAAGGGTCGCCGTCAGGACGCGAGGCGACGGTGTGCCTATCATTGCACACTGCTCCGGAGATTCGGGCGGGAGCGAGGCACGCCGAAGGGGAGGACAGGAACATGAGAGAGGAGCTCGTCGACATCGCCACCTCGGACGGCGCGATGGAGACCTTCGTCTGCCGCCCGGAGCGGGGCGGGCCCTGGCCCGCGGTGTTCTTCCTGATGGACGCTCCCGGGATTCGCGAGGAAATCCACGACATGGCGCGACGACTCGCGATCGTCGGCTATTTCGTGATGCTTCCCAATCTCTACTACCGGGCCGGGCGCGATACCAGGTACGGCCCGGACGTACTCGATCCGGCAAGCCCGGATCACGCGAGAATGCGCTCGGTCCGAACCCGGATGGCCATTCCGCCGGTCATGGAGGACATCGGCGTCATGCTCGACTACGCGGCCAGCCACAAGGAGGCCTCGGACGGACCGGCGGGGACCCACGGTTACTGCATGAGCGGTCCCTACGCGCTCGCCGCGGCGGCCCGTTATCCCGACCGGGTCGCGGCGGCCGCATCATTCCACGGTACCTGGCTCGTGAGCGACGCCGAGGAGAGCCCGCATCTCACGTTCGCAAGGACCCGGGGAGAACTCTACATCTCGTGCGCCGAGCATGACGAGGTCGCCCCACTCGACATGGTGGAAGAGCTGCGGGGGCATTTCGTTCGGTCGGGAGCAGCCGGCGAGCTCGAGATCCACCCCGGCGTCCACCACGGGTTCGTGTTTCCAGAGCGCTGGTGTTACGACAAGCCCGCCGCCGAACGGCACTGGGAGCGGCTGATCGCCCTGTATCGCCGGTGCCTGGGCTGAGGCGGGGAGTGCCGCGACACCCCGTGCGCCGTACCGTGAACCGCCTCGCCAACACCTTGCAGGCCACGACTCGATGCAGAGGCCTCGCGTCGTTGACTTGAGCCCGGCGTGCGCATCGGGACGAATGGACCGTGACAGGCGATGTATTGCTCGGGAGGTCGAATGGTCGATCCGATTACCGTTTCGGTCGTGCAGCACCGGCTCGGCGCCATTGTCGAGGAGATGGGGGAGGCGATGCTGCGCACGTCGTATTCCCAGATCCTCAACTCGAGCCGCGACTTCTCGACCGCCATCTGCTACCCCGACGGGCGCCTCGTCGCGCAGGCCGAGCACGTCCCCATCCACGTCGGCGCCCTGCCGTGGGCGGCGAAGGCGGTCAGCGACCGGTTCGGCGAGGACATCCACCCCGGCGACGTGTTCGCGCTGAACGACCCCTACCGGGGCGGCAACCACCTCCCGGACCTGACCGCCTTCGTGCCGGTCTTCGACGGCGACCGGTTCGCGTTCTGGTCGATCAACCGCTCGCATCAGAGCGACATCGGCGGGGCCACCCACGGCGCCTACAACCCCCTCGCGACCGAGATCTGGCAGGAGGGCCTGCGCATCCCGCCGCTGCGGCTTTACGACCGGGGACGGCTGCGCGAGGACGTGTACGAGATGATCGTGCTCAACGTCCGCCATCCCCGGGACTTCCGGGGCGACGTGGCGGCGATGATCGGCTCGGCCCGGGTGGGCGAGCGCCGGCTCGAGGCGCTGATCGACGAGTTCGGATCGGAGACCACCCACGCCGCGGTCGAGGCGGTGCTCGATGGCGCCGAGCGACAGGCCCGCGCCGTGATCGCCGAGTGGCCGGACGGGGAGTACGAGGGTGTCGCCCATCTCGACGACGACGGACACGGGTTCCACGACATCCACATCCGCGCCCGGGTGACGGTGCGCGGCAGCGATCTGCGCATCGATCTCGGCGACTCCCACCCGCAGGTGCTCGGATTCGTCAACTCGTCCTACCCGAACATGCGCTCCGCGGTGGCGATGGCGCTCGCCTACCTCATCGACCCCGACACCCCGAAGAACGACGGCACGTTCCGCCCGCTTGACGTGATTGCGAAGGAGGGAACCGTGGTCTGGGCGCGCGAGGGCGCGCCGGTGACGCTCGCCACCAACCACTGCGCGCAGGAGATCATGGAGGCGATCATGCGTGCGCTGGAGCCGGCCTGTCCGGACCGCGTGATGGCGGGGTGGGGCCGGCGCTTCCGCATCGCCATCCAGGGCACCGACCCGCGCAACGGCCGGACGTTCATCTGGCACATGTTCCACGCCCGCCCGGGTGGCGGCGCCTCCTCAGCCGGCGACGGCTGGCCGGCCGGCGGTGAGTGGCAGGCGGCGGGCGGCATCAAGTTCGGCAGCGTCGAGGTGGCCGAGGTGCGCTTCCCGCTGTTCTTTCGCCACCACGAGTTTCGTCCGGACAGCGGCGGCGACGGTCGCTACCGCGGCGGGCCGGGGTGCGAACTGGAGCTTGAACTCGAGACGGAGGAACCGGCAGCAGGGAACACGGCCGGGGACGGGGTGAAGTACGCGGCCTGCGGGATGAACGGAGGGCGCGACGGACTGCCCCACCGCTACACGCTGCGCTCCCGGGGGCGACGCACGCGGGAGCTGAAGACCAAGGAAGCGGGGATCGAGCTCAGGCCGGGGGACGTGATCCAAGTGCGTTCCGGCGGGGGTGGGGGATGGGGTGATCCGGGTGAACGCAGCGCCGATGCGCGGTGGCGGAATCTGCGCGATGGGTTCGTCACGAGTATGACGAGCCCGAAATGAACTCGATGTGGGCATTCACTCCCGGCGTGCCGACGAGCTTTCGGTCTCCGGTGACGAGCACCGTCGACAGCGCCTCCGCCAGCGCGACGTAGATGGCGTCGTACGCGGTGACGTTGTCACGGAGCTGCCAGATTCGACCGAGGAACGGCTCGTGGGAATAGCGCTGGACGTCCAGGCTGCGCCACCGCTCAAGGGCCAGTATCCCCGTTCGTGCGCTCAGCGTTCCGTGCCGCGCGTACCGGCGCAATACCTGTGCAATTTCCAGATCGATCAGGTGCGGTACATGAACGACCACGGTCTCATCGGCCAGCCGCGCTCCGAGGCTCTTTCCGGCTGCGGTGTTCAGCAGAAACTCGACGGCACCGGATGCATCCAGCACCATCAACGCGATTCCCGCTCCTGCCGGAGAATCTCGGCCGGCGGTGGATGCAAGTCCGGTTCCGGCTGCGAACGTATCGCCTCGAGCAGCTCCCGGCGGCTCGGGCGCTCCAGTGCCTTCTCCATTTCACGCAGGATGTAGCGCGACATCGAGAGACCTTCGATGGCGGCACGGGCCTTCAGACGCCGGTGCAGCGTCTCCGGGACATTTCGAATCTGGATCATGGTTTGCATGAAACAAGTATGAAAACGCTGAAATGTTCATGTCAATTCTTTTCGCACCGAAACACCATGGTGGAGGCTGATGTTTCATCCTCGATCCAGTCGAGTCCGGACGGCTTGGGGCTGAATGCCGTGTGCATCGTCGAGGCTTACCCGCCAGTCCGCTTGCGTGATGGAGATGGGTCACGTGCTTGAGAGGATGTACTGCACGAGGAAGTCGGATCGAAGTTGTCGCGAAACGGGGAAATGCACTCGGTCATGAAAGAGGCAGCAACCGGATACCGGATCGGTATCGACGTCGGGGGCACGTTCACCGATCTCGTCGCCGTCGACGACCGAGGGCGGATCACGACCGCAAAGTCCGCATCGACGCCTCAGGACCAGTCCATTGGCGTACTCACGGGGCTGGACCTGCTCGCCGGCTCGCTCGGCATCGACCGGGCTGCGCTCCTCGGCTCGACCGAGCGCATCGTTCACGGCACCACGGTCGCCACCAATGCGCTGCTCGAGCGCAAGGGAGCGAAGCTCGGCCTGCTCACCACCGAGGGGCACCGCGACGTCCTGGAGATGCGCGAGGGGCTCAAGGACGACCGCTACGCGCTCCGACAGCCGGCGCCTGAGCCCCTGGTCCCGCGTCATCTGCGGCTGCCGGTGCGCGAGCGCATCCGGGCGGACGGCATCGCGTCGACTCCGCTGAAGCATGCCTCGATGCGCTCCGCAATCCGCACCCTCGCCACCGAACAGGTCGAGGCAGTGGCGGTGTGTTACCTCCACGCCTACCGTTCCCCGGAGCACGAGCGCACCACCGCCGAGGCGCTCGCCCGCGGCCTCCCCGGAGTCTACGTGTCCCTCTCCTCAGACGTGTTTCCCCAAATCAAGGAGTTCGAGCGCGTCTGCACGACAGTGGTCAACGCCTACGTCGGCCCCGTGCTGGAGGGCTACCTGGAGCGCCTGGTCGAACGCCTGACCGAGGCCGGCTACGCCGGCCCGGTGCTCATCATGCAGTCGCACGGCGGGCTCGCGACCGTGGCCGATGCGGTCAGGCTCGCCGCGGGCGGCGTTCTCTCGGGGCCGGCGGGCGGGGTGGCCGCCGCACGCCACGCGAGCCGGATCCTGGAGCACGGCAATCTCATCGCCTTCGACATGGGTGGCACCAGCACCGACATGTCGCTCATCGTCGAAGGCGAGGCGGCGGTCTCCACCGACCGGCGGGTCGCCGGTCACCGGGTGGCCCTGCACAGTCTCGACATTGCGAGCATCGGAGCCGGCGGAGGCTCGATCGCGCGCGTCGACGCGGGAGGGGTGCTGCATGTCGGCCCCGCAAGCGCGGGAGCCGCTCCGGGACCGGCCGGCTACGGCAAAGGCGGGACCGCGCCCACCGTGACCGACGCCAACCTGGTGCTCGGATTCCTCGACTCGGAGCGGTTCCTCGGCGGCCGGCAGCGGCTCGATTCGCAGGCCGCCGCTGGTGCTGTGGATGCCGTCGCGGCGGACCTCGGCATCGAGCGCATGGCGGCGGCAGAGGGTATCCACCGCATCATCAACACGCACATGGCGGAAGGGATCCGGCTCGTCTCGGTTCGTCGCGGTATCGATCCGCGGCGCCTTGCGCTGCTGTCGTTCGGGGGTGCGGCGGGCGTTCATGTGACGGCCGTCGCGCGCGCGCTCGACCTGTCGCGCGTGGTGGTGCCGAGGCTCGCGCCGGTGTTCTCGGCGTGGGGGATGCTTGCGAGCGATCTCCGTTACGAAATGGTTCGCACGCACATCGGCGACGCGAGTGCGCTCGATGCGGGCGGTCTCGATGCGCTCTACCGCGAAATGGAGGCGCAGGGACGCGCGCGGGTTGCCGAGGCCGCGTTCGAGGGCGACATCCGCTGCCGCCGAAGCGCGGACATGCGCTACGGCGAGCAGATCTTCGAGGTCGAGGTGCCGCTCGACCGCATCGACTGGTCTGGGCCCGACCCCATCGCCGCCATCGCCGATGCGTTCCATGCCCGCCACGAGGCCCTGTACACATACGCGTTGCGCGACCAGGAGGCGGTGCTGGTCAACGCGCGTCTCGCCGTGGTCGGCCGGTTGCCGGCGCTGCCCGCCGAGCCGGCCCTCGCGCAAGGCTCGCCGGCCGTGCCCGACGCCACCCGCCGCGCGTATCTCGGCCATTGGCACGAACTGTCCGTCTACGAATTTGACGCCCTCGTTCCTGGACAGAGGATTGACGGTCCTGCAATCGTCGAGTCGGCGACGACCACGGTGCTCCTGCGAGCCGGTGATGCCGCGCGCACTACCCCGCACGGCTGGCTGGACATCGACATCGCCCGCGCGTGATTCATCGGTGGCCCGCCGAGAGGTCTTGTGCGCTGACCCGGACATCCGCGCGGCTTGCCGTGATGCACGGCAGGCGGGTCCGCCGGCATCGCGCGCGATACGATCCCGGCAGCTCCGCCCTTCGCTTCGCGAATCGGTGAAATTTGCGGGTTAGCATGTAACGCTCTCGACAGAGCGAGCGCCGAATGATGGCCGACAATGTCCGATACCAACCTGTGCAGCCAAGGCTTGCCGGTGCCGGCGACGCCAGGACTCTGGCTGGATTCAACCGAGCGATGGCGCTGGAGACGGAAGCGAAGGCCCTTGCGCACGACGTTGCGCTGGGCGGAGTGGAGGCGGCGTTGCGCGACTCCGTCCACGGCTTCTACGTGGTCGCCGAATCCGGGCAGGAAATCGTCGGCGCCCTCCTCGTCACCTACGAGTGGAGCGACTGGAGAAACGGCCGGATCTGGTGGATTCAGAGCGTCTACGTGCGGCCGGAGCACCGCCGCCGGGGTGTCTATCGCGCGCTGCACGAATTCGTCCGCGATCGGGCGCGCCGCACCGTCGGTGTGGTCGGATTGCGCCTCTACGTGGAGCGCGAGAATGCCGCGGCCCAGCGCGCCTATGCCGCGCTGGGCATGAGCCGGACGCCCTACCTCGTCTACGAGGAGGCGTTGGAGTAGCCCGCGTCCGCCTCTGTCACTTCCGGCGAATCGGGAGTCCGCGAGCGTTCCTTCCGGCTACACTGGGACGGACGTCGGGAGACCGGCTCGTTCAAGGAACTGCGCATGAAGATCGCGCGTATCGACACGATTCCCCTCGCCATCCCGCACGAGCACGACGGACCGCCGCCGGCCTGGGGTGGGCGGGCGTGGGAAGCGCTCAACATTCTCGTGGTGCGAGTCGAGACCGACGAGGGGTTGATCGGCTGGGGAGAGGCGTTCAGCTACAACTGCATGCCGTCCGTTCAGGCGATGATCGACTCGACGGTGGCGCCGGTCCTGATTGGCCGCGATGCGACCCAGGTCACCTCCCTGATGCGCGAGATGCAGCAGTCGCTGCACCTGTTCGGGCGCTACGGAATCACGATTTTCGCGATTTCCGCGATCGACATCGCGCTGTGGGACCTCGCTGCCAAGCGGGTCGGCGTACCGCTGGGACAGCTCCTCGGCGGACCCGCGTCGCCGCCGCTCGTCCCCGGCTATGCAAGCCTTCTCAAGTACCGGGACCCGGAACTCGTCGCGGGGAAGGTGCGGGCCGCACTCGACGAGGGCTACCCGGCCATCAAGCTTCACGAGACGGGTGAACCGGAGGTGGCGGCGGCACGCGAGGCGATGGGGGAAGGCGTGCCGCTGTGCGTCGACACGAACTGCCCGTGGACACCGGTGCAGGCACAGGTCATGGCGAATCGGCTCAAGCCCCACGACCTGTACTGGCTGGAAGAGCCGATCTTCCCGCCCGAGGACTTTTCCGCCCTCGCGCGCCTCCAGCGCGAATCCGGAGTCGATCTCGCGTGCGGTGAGAACGCATGCACCGCGGTCGAATTCTGGCGCATCATCGACGCGGAGGCAGTGCGCTACGTGCAGCCCAGCGTGACCAAGGTGGGCGGCGTGACAGAGTTCTTCAAGGTTGTCGCGCTCGCCGAATCCCGGGGGCTGACGGTGATGCCTCATTCGCCCTACTTTGGTCCGGGGTGGCTCGCGACCCTGCAGCTCCTCGCCGCGATGCCTCTCACCGGCACCCCCGGCGGGGGATGGATCGAGCGCTTCTATACCCGCTTGGAGGCAACCCTCTACCCGCATTGCGTGTCGCCGGTCGAGGGAGGACAGTTCCGGATTCCGATAGGCCCCGGCCTCGGTGCGGAGCCCGACCCGGACGTGATGCGCGACTATCGGGTGCGCGCCTGAGAAGTCCGGCGGTCGCCGGCGGCCACGAATATCGCATCGGCAGGCCGGCGCCCGCCGAACGAGAGGCAAGTCTGTCGCGAATCGGCCACGACCGGACCCGAGCCCGGTGGAGTGTGTCGGCAAGCGCTCACCAGACCTCCGGCTTCATCGGCCGCCTTCGTTCGAAAGCCACGGTTCGAGCTTGGCGGCATAGGCGAAGATCCCGGGCAGTCCCCCGGTGTGGATGAAGAGCACGCGGTTTCCTGCGGCGATTCGCCCGGATCGGACGTGGGCGATCAGGCCCGCCATCGCCTTGCCGGTGTACACGGGATCGAGGAGCAACGCTTCGCACCGGGCCGCCATCGAAACCGCTTCGCGCACGGCGTCGTTGAGCTTGCCGTAGCCCGGCAGGTAGACCTCGTCGCTGACGTCGACACCGTCCACATCGAACAGCGCGGGCCGGTCGATCATCGCGGCGAGTTCCGCCGCCCGCTTCACAACCCGGGCGTGCTGCAGGGATGCATCACGGCGCACGCAGACACCGTACACGGGCGTTTCTTCTCCGATTGCCCGCATGCCGATCAGGGTGCCGGCGTGGGTGAGCGCGCTGCCCGAAGCGCATACCACCGCGTCGAACCCGAAGCCCCTCGCCCTGGCCTGCTCCATCCACTCGTTGGCGGCGACGACGTAGCCGAGTCCGCCGATCGGCGGATGGTCGGCGCCGAGATGGATGACGTACGGCTTGCCGCCCCCGGCCGTGACCGAGCGGGCGAGGTCCTCCAGCGACGCATCCGCCGCCGCCTCGTCCTCTCCGACCGGAAAGGGATGCAGGGTTGCTCCGAGCAGGCGGTCGAGCAGCACGTTGCCGGAGGTGCGGTAGAGATCGTCGGCATCGTCAACCCGCTCTTCAAGCTGGATGTGGATGTCCATCCCGAGTTGGCGCGCGCCGGCTGCGGCGAGCCGCACGAAGTTCGACTGCACCGCTCCGGTGATGAGCACGGTGTCGGCGCCGCGTGCCCGAGCGTCTCCGAGATAGAACTCGAGCTGGCGCACCTTGTTGCCCCCGAGAGCGAGCCCGGTGCAATCGTCGCGCTTGACCCAGAGATCGATCCCCAGCGACGCACCGAGATTCGGCGCGCGGTCGAGCGGAGTCGGGGCGTGGCCGAGTCGGATCCGCGGAAACTTTTCGATACCGGCGAGCGGTCTGGGCATGACGTGTCCCATCCGGGCTGCGGGAAGGAAGAGGCGCGATGATACCGAACGAGGCGGCGGTGACGGCTCGGGCATTGCGGGCACGACCGCGCTCTCGGTCTCGATTCGATGCGGGTGGTTTGTCGGCTGAATCGAACTGCGTCCCAGTCGCCGCGCCCCCGAATTGCGGCGTCGGGCCGGCGCGGGTCAGCTCGGGTCGGTTGCGAAGGTCGTTGCGTCCCGACGTTTGCGAATCGGCGTCCACAACGGCTCTAATACCGCCTTCGAATCCGGGAGGGTTGAAGATGTTCGACGTCGAACGGTTCACCGCAGACTGTCTCGAGGCCAATGCGGAAGGTGATGCGCACAAGGCCGTGCTCGAGCTCGTGGAGCGCACGTGCACGGACCCGTCTGCGGTGCTCGGAGGGCTCGGCGAGCCGGCTCGGGCCGGAGTGACGAGGCTCTACCACAGCGATGACCTCACGATCCTCAACATCGTGTGGGGCCCGCACATGACGCTGATGCCGCACGACCATCGGATGTGGGCCGTCATCGGCATCTACACCGGGCGCGAGGACAATATCTTCTGGCGTCGGGAGCCGGGGCGCGACGACGGATTCCTCAAGGCGCAAGGCGCCCGCTCGCTCGGTCGCAAGGACACCGTGCCGCTCGGAGAGAACGTCATCCACTCGGTGACCAACCCTCTGGCGCGCATGACCGGCGCACTGCATGTCTACGGTGGGGATTTTTTCGGTGTCGAGCGCAGCGAGTGGGATCCCGAAACCTTGACCGAGGGCCGCTACGACGTCGAGAAGAACATGCGGCTGATCGCGGAGTCGAACGCGCGCCTCGTGGGCTGAACGCGCGCAGCGCCGGCGCAGACGGCCGGCGCGTTTGCACGTCGGCGTTCCGCGCGCCCGGGGTCTGTACCGTTGCCTGCCGGGCGGCCCGAGCGGCCCGCGGAGCCAACCCGCCGAAGCGAAGTGCGGGCTTGCACGGCATCAAGGCCCGAGTCGGTCCCACCATCCATCTCATCGACCGGTCAGGCCGGATCGCCCCCGTGCTCCATGAAATCGCGGTCGATCTTCGGGAGCGGCTGGTCGTTGATCGCCGCCTCGAACGCCTGGAGCCGCTTGTAGATGGAGAGGAGCTCGACGATGGTGGTCCAGGAGTTGACGAGGTACTGGAACGAGTTCTCCACCCGGCCGAATGCCCGCACGATCTGCTGCATGACCCCGAGGGTGAAGCCGGCGGCGACGATG
>JAJDUQ010000157.1 GCA_022826505.1 Gammaproteobacteria bacterium | reverse complement strand
GCGGGGAGCGAACTTCCGTTGCATGGTGTCGGGAACACCCATCGCGGGGGACTACATCAAGGCCGAGGGGAAGGCCGGGCGCATGTCCGCTCGGTTGATGGCGATCGTTGCGGAGGGCAATCGGGGGCGAGTCTATCTGGCGCCGACTTCGGTACACGAGCAGACCGCTCGCATGGCGATGCCGGAGTGGCGACCGGAAGGGGACGTGCCTGCACGGCTTACCGGCGGCACTTGCGTTCCATACGGGCTTTCGACATGGGGCGACCTCTTCACCTCCCGCCAACTTGTCGCACTGACGACCTTCTCCGACTTGGTGCAGGAAGCCCGCGAGCGGGTGCAACGCGACGCCGCGGCGACTGGTCTTTCCGGCAACGACAAACCTCTCCGAGATGGCGGTACCGGCACCTCGGCGTATGCCGACGCTGTCGGGGTGTATTTGGCGTTCGCGCTGAGCAAGGCACTGACCCGAAACTGCACACAGACGGCGTGGTACACGGACCGTGAGTCGACGATGGCCGCATTCTCGCGACAAGCAATCCCCATGACGTGGGACTTCGTGGAGATGAATCCGCTTTTGAAGGGTACAGGGAGTATCGCAGCAACAGCTTCTTGGGTTGCTGAGGTACTTGAAGAATCTTTGGCGACTGGAGTGCCCGATTGTCAAGCGACGCAAATGGATGCTGCACAGGCCAAGCTCACACCATCGCCCGTCATTTCCACGGATCCGCCCTACTACGACAACATCGGTTACGCTGACCTGTCGGACTTCTTCTACGTATGGCTCCGTCGCTCTCTGAAGCCAATGCTACCGGAGCTGTTTGCGACCCTTGCCGTGCCGAAAGCTGCGGAGTTGGTGGCTACCCCATACCGCCACGGGGGCAGAGACGCAGCAGAGATCTTCTTTCTTGACGGAATGACGCTGGCAATGCGCCGACTCTCTGAGCAAGCACATTGCGGATTCCCGATCACCATTTACTACGCCTTCAAGCAGTCGGAACGGAAAGCTGGCGCGGGGGTGACGAGTACTGGCTGGGAGACATTCCTGGACGCCGTGATCCGATCCGGCTTCGCGATCACCGGTACTTGGCCGATGCGTACTGAACAGCCTCACGGACTCCGGGTGATTGATTCCAATGCACTTGCGTCCAGTATCGTTCTCGTCTGTCGCGCTCGTCTGGCAAATGCACCGGCGACCACGCGCCGCGAGTATCTGACCACGCTCCGTTCCGAAGTACCACAGGCGCTCCGCCTCCTCCAAACCGGCAACGTCGCCCCGGTCGACCTCGCCCAGGCCGCCATCGGCCCCGGCATGGCGGTATACACCCGCTACGCCAAGGTGCTCGACGCGGCTGGCAAGCCCCTGTCCGTGCGCGAGGCGCTGGCGCTGATCAATCGGATTCTCGACGAGGTGCTCGCCGAGCAGGAAGGTGACTTCGACGCCGACAGCCGCTGGGCGGTCGCCTGGTTCGAGCAGCACGGCTTCGACGAGGGTGAGTATGGTGTCGCCGAAACCCTCTCCAAGGCCAAGAACACGAGCGTCGCCGGCTTGGTCGAGGCCGGAATCCTCGCATCGAAGGGCGGCACAGTCCAGCTCCTGAAGCCGGACCAACTACCCGACGACTGGGACCCGACCACCGACGCGAGGCTGACCGCATGGGAGATGGTTCACCATCTGATCCGCGTGCTGGAGGCAGGTGGCGAAGGCGCCGCCGCCGAGCTTGCTGCACAACTCGGCGCCAAATCCGAAGTCGCCCGCGAGCTTTGCTATCGTCTCTACACGTCGTGCGAGAGGAAGAAGCGCGCGGCCGAAGCCCTCTCCTACAACAGCCTGGTTCGGAGTTGGCCGGAAATCACCCGCTTGGTGCGCGAAACGCCTGACACGGGAGCCGGGCAACGCACGCTGTTCGCCGACTCCGATGCGTAGAGGGCGTGTGATGTTCTTGTTTCCTCGGCCCCCAGCCTGAGGAGAATCTCCATGAACACCATGGTCAAGGCACCACCCACTGCCGAATTCGAGAACCGGTTCCCGCCCGACGAGGAACTCACCGAGGCCGAGCGTGCAGCAAGGCACGAACGCACCCGTCGCGCCGCGGCCGCCTATGCAGCGTTCAAGGCAACCGGCGGGGAGCGCATCATCCACCGTACACCCGAGCGCATTGCTGCGGCGGTCGAACGACGGCGCCAACGGATCGAAGCACTGCGGGCGGAGCCCAGGGGAGGGAGCGGTGCGAACCTATATCGACCAGAGTCGGGTCGCGCGTAACAGCGACCGGCGTCTGCACGCCGCCGACCTCGAGATGAGCGGCCGGTTCGTGCAACTCGTCCCGGCGATTGCGCAGAAGCTCGCTTCCCGGGCGGTCACGACCAACTGGGCGCGCGAGGTCGAGCGGCTGAAAGGAATCGAGGACGAGTTCATGGCGCTCGGCAAGAGGCGCGAGCAGCACAGATGCCAGCGTGAGCGCTGGTGGTGCGAGCTGTGGGCGCAGCCCAAGGGACTGTACCGGGTCAAGGAAATGACGGAGGAGCAGATCGAGGAAGCACTGCAACTGCTGAACGACCGCGCGCACGGACTGCCCGCCGAATGCTTCCCGGACGCAAAGGGTCCGTTGGAGGAGCACAACGACGCGCTGATCGTGGCGCAGGTCGTCGTGATGGGAGGACACCTTATCCTGACCTCCAACATGAGCTTCGTCGAGACCGAGCCGCTCGAGGACTGGAGGCGCCGGCACGGCAACAAGTACGGGACGCCGGCCGAGGTGCCTCTCGTGCAGCAGGCAGATGCGATGTACACACGCTGGCTCGACCACCCGATCGGCCGAGAGGTGCTGAGGCGGACCACTCTCGGCGCATTCTGGCCGGAGAACGACGAGGCGAGCGAACACGAGGTGGTGGAAGCGGCTATCGGAGGCGTCGAAGCGCTCCAACGGGGAGGCCACATCACGGTCTTCGCCGAACGCATGCACGATGCGCTCGCATCCGAACCCGAGAAGACGAGCGAGGCAGTGCGCCGCACGCGCGAGAACCTGCCGCTTCGTACACGCGCGGCCGAACGCCGCTGGCTGGAGATGTACGAAGGCAAGAACGCCGAGCACGAGACGGCCATGTCGCAGACCCCGGACACTGACTGGTCCCGGCAACGCTGGCCCTGACTCCTTCAGGACATCAACGAAAGCGGCCCTGGTTCCCATTTCTCGCTTGTCCGGACGGTCTCCTGTTCCGTGGTCGGCTGGCGTGTATTGTGGTTCGCATCGGTACCGTGTAGTCGGACCCGAAATCGGAACCTATTCGAGGCATGTCGAATGACACTCTCGACACGCGGTTCGAACGAGTTCAAAGTCGAGGCGGCGCGCGTGCTTTCCGAAGTGAAGACCCCTCGGGCGTGCGACATCTGTGGCACGCTCCGCTCGAACTGAAACTGTGGGCTTACTCGATCATCCGTGCCAGTGCCGTCATTGCGGGCTGCTGTCTATCGAGCTGAGACTGGTTGACCATCACTTCTTTGCCCGCTACGGACTTGATGCCTGCCGTCAGAGCCAAGATAGGAATTCCCAGAGAACTCGATACGACAGACGCGGTGTTCGCGTCGGGTATTTCCGCTTGAAACATCCTTTCGAATGCCTTTCGCCCACTTGGGATGAGTGCTCCGGATGGGTGCACATAAAAGCGGTTCGAGTTCGATCTCCAGACGTCCCATATTTCGTCTCCGATTGCGCGAACGACCGCCTTGAACGCCTGCGCAGACTTGATGTATTGCGTCAGCCGGTTGCCAACATAGCAGTAAATGTCCGGCAAAGGCAGACGATACTGCTCAGCGTTCAGGAAATATTGAGATTGTTGGGCGCCTTGTTGACGAGCAATGCCATAGACCAAGGCCAACAGGGCCCTGACGGCTCGGCGCGATGATCCGTCCGATGAGAACGGGATGATCAATCGATCGGCCGCTCCCAAAGCTAGCTCAGTGTAGATGGTAAAGCTCGGATTGCAGTCGAGAAATACAGTCGCGTCCTTGGTATTCCAGGACTGCTTCACATCAGCGATCAGATCGCTGATCCAAGTGTGAACGATACGCCATGCGTCCGGCGGCCCGGGGTTCGTCGCGGCGAGCACACGAGACGCCTGCACTTCGAGTTGCTCATCCCCCGGCACCAGGTAGAGATTCTTGGGCACATGCCTGTTGAAGGAAGCGACCTGAAGCACATACCCGGATCCGCGTTTTGGATTGACGTAGGGACTGGTAATCCGGTCTTCCATGTATCCGGAGATATTCCTTCGGGGTGTCCTGCTCGACAACTCATCGAGGGTCTGCTCTCCGGCCTCCATGCCTCCGAGCAGCATCCCGGAGGAGTTCGCTTGTGGACAAAGATCGACGGCCAGCACCCGCTCTCCCGGGTGCGTCCGGGCATATTCGCACGCGAGCTGGAACGTCAGATAGCTCTTTCCCACACCGCCTTTGTTGTTCCATATTGCATAAGTCGCCATGGCACCGTCCTCACCGGATTCAAGGAAAAACCGTAGCAGATTCAAATAATTATTGTTACTAAAATTGCCTTGACCATCATCGTCCGTCGATTCCGAGAGCCAGTCATCGGGTTATGGACGAAGGTGGTTTCGGCCTTGTTTGCGTTCATGGAGAGTGATTGTGGACGCATCCACACCGATCGAGAGGCGTGTCGAATTTGCTTCGCCCAACGCCTGCATCATCTCGTCGACGACGAGCGCGGTGTCGAGAAAGCCCCGCCTCCGGCTGCTATGGGCTTCGGGGATCGTCATGCTCATGAACCCGGGGTCGCGTAGCACCTGAACGTTGACCCACGGGTAACGCGCAATGACCCTGCCGCACATGCTCCGCCCCCCGCCTCGGCGGCGGAGGTCGTTCGGCAGCGGTACCGCAATGAATCGCGACTGCGCCTCGCTCCGCCAAGCCCAAACACGTGCAATGTCGTTTCGTCATGTCCGATGTTCCACGGCTTCCGCTCGTGGGTAGCCTCCGGGAACACTTCGGAGACCGGGTGGGTGATCTCGAGGAGTGCGCGTCCCGCATCCTGCCGGAGCGCCGTCGAGGTGGTGCCGGCGTGGTTCTGCTGCCTCTCGGATGAAATCGTGAAGTGTCGCGAGCCGACGTTGCCCGGAACGACATCGGTCGGCTTGGCCTCTTGTCGAAGTCACGTTCCCACTTGATGAGCGCCTTGGCGTAGCGGGTGTATACCGCCATGCCGGGGCCGATGGCGGCTTGGGCGAGGTCGACCGGGGCGACGTTGCCGGTTTGGAGGAGACGTAGGGCCTGCGGCAGCTCGGAGCGGAGCGTCGTCAGGAACTCGCGGCGTGTGGCGGCGGGAGCGTCGGTCGGTCGGCGTCGGCAGACGAGGATGACACTAGACGCGAGGGAGTTGGTGCCATGTCCAATATTGCGTGTGGTCAGCTCAGTGCGCATCGGCCAAGTGCCGCTAATCGCGAATCCTGAACGGGTCACCGCATCGAGAAAGGTCTCCCATCCGGTGCTCGTGACCCCGCCGTCGCCACGGGCCTCGGATTGCTTGAAGGCGTAGTAGATGGTGACCGGGAACGTAGGGTGCGTCCGTTCCGCCAAGCACTGCATCGCTCGCGCCATGCCGCCAAGGAAGAATGCTTCCGCTTCCTTCTTGGTCCGGTGTCGGTAGGGGGTTGCTACTAGTTCCTCGGTCTTCGGCACGGCAACGGTCGCGAAGAGCTCGGGGAACACCGGCTTCAGGGACCGGCGCAGCCAAGCGTAGAAGAAGTCCGAGAGATCGGCGTAACCGATGTTGTCATAGTAGGGTGGATCGGTAGAAACAACCTTGTCGAGGCTTAGCGCCTGTTGAGCTGCATCAGACTGGACGACCGCACCGATAACCCCAGCGATGAACTTGTCCAGTACCTTACATAGTGAATGCGTCGTGCCATAAATGTCCCCGCCGGCACCCGAGAGAGGGTTGGTCTCGGCGTAGTCCCACACCATCGGTAGAGCCTGTCGACCGAATGTTCCTCGCAGCCGATCCATCTTTTGCTCCCAGACGCAGAGTGATGTATTTCGATCAGCCGCCTTGCTCATCGCGAACGCCAAATACACCCCGACAGCGTCGGCATACGCCGAGGCGCCGGTACCGCCATCTCGGAGAGGTTTGCCATTGTCGGTAAGGCCCGCCGTCACGGCGTCGCGTCGCGCCCGCTCGCGGGCTTCCTGCACCAAGTCGGAGAAGGTCGTCAGCGCGACGAGTTGACGGGGAGTGAAGAGGTCGCCGTAGGTCGCAAAGCCGTAGATGGGTGGCGAGAACCAGCGTCGGTCGTTCGGCATGTTCAGCTCAGGCCGCCACTCCGGCATCGCCATGCCGGCGGTCCGCTCGTGTTCCGAGGTCGGTGCCAGATAGACTCGCCCCCGATTGCCCTCCGCAACGATCGCCATCAACCGAGCGGACATGCGCCCGGCCTTCCCCTCGGCCTTGATGTAGTCCCCCGCGATGGGTGTTCCCGACACCATGCAACGGAAGTTCGCTCCCCGC
>JAJDUQ010000156.1 GCA_022826505.1 Gammaproteobacteria bacterium | reverse complement strand
TCGACCTCGCCGACCACCACCTGCGCCTTGTCGAACGCATCCGCCATATCCCCCTTATAGACGAGGCGCTGCGAAAAAGCCAGACCCCAACCTCACGGTCATGCCGTCACCTCTTTGCAGCTAGCATGAAATAGCCCTGGGTCAACCTCCTCTCCTACGCGCTGTGCGCGCGCGCCGCGATCCCGGTCATGGCCGCCAACGGGGGCGGCGCCATCGTCAACGTCGCGTCCATCCGTTCGCTCGTCGCCGGTCCGAAGTGCGTGCAGTACGACACCACCAAGGCGGCGGTGCTCGGGCTCACCCGTTCGATGGCGCGCGACCACGCGGCCCAGGGCGTGCGGGTCAATGCGGTCGGACCGGGGCCCATATTCACGCCGTTCCACGAACGTCGGGCCGAGGATCTCGGACAGACACACGAGGCCTACATCGAGGCATTCGGTGCGGAGACGATGCTGAAGCGTCCCGGCACCGCGCGCGAAGTCGCGAGCGGAATCGCGTTTCTTGCATCGGACGACGCGTCCTACATCACCGGAACGTGTCTGTTCATCGACGGGGGGCAGACGGCGTTGTGAGCACGGCGTTCCGCCCCGAGCAGGTCTGCTCGACGGCGCATCGCGTGTTCGATCCAGGCCCAGGGTGCACGTTCGTTTCCATTCGCAGTCTTCATGGCCGACGACTCCAGCCTCAATCGACCCCGATCTCCGGTCGGGTCCGCGCTCCCCTCGCGCGTCGGTTGGGGTGAAATCCTCAATCGGAGGTACCTGCCCCAGCTCCTGACGCTGTGCCTGGCGATCTGGCTGCACGCCGCCAACTCGATGCTCACGGCAACGACGATGCCGGAGGCGGTGGACGATATCGGCGGGCTGCGGCTCATAAGCTGGGCCTTCGCGCTGTACCTGATGGGCTCGATCGTCGCCGCGACGGCGATCAGCGCATGCGTGGCGACCTACGGGCTGCGTCGGACCATGCTGGCCTCGACCCTGCTCTATACCGTCGGCTGCGTCGTCTGTGCGTCCGCGCCGACGATGCCGGCGCTGCTCGCCGGACGCACGGTGCAGGGCCTCGGAGGCGGCGCGCTGGTGGCGCTCGTCTACGTCGCTCAGGATCGGTTCTTCCCCAACCGCCTCGTGCCGCGCATCGTCGCCTGCCTGTCGGTGGTGTGGACGACGGCCGCGCTGTGTGGGCCGCTCATCGGCGGCGCGTTCGCCACCGCCGGTCTCTGGCGCTTCGCCTTCTGGGCGTTCGCGTTGCAGGGACTGCTGCTCGCTGCGGCGGTGCATCCGCTCCTGTCGCGAGCCCGCGCCGAGGTGGCGCTGGAGGCACGGCCGATTCCGGCGATTCGGCTGGCGCTCGTCGCCGGCGCCATCCTGTCGATTTCGTTCGCCGGTACGGTGACTTCCACGGTGTTCGCGGTGGTGCTCGTGCTGTCGGGATGCGCGTGTCTCGGATTGTTCGTCGCACGTGATTCCGCGGCCGGCCGGACGCGGCTCCTGCCGAGCCGTGCGACCGATCCGGGCCATCCCGTCGGATGTGGTATCGCCATGACGGTCGTGCTGTCTCTGAGCATGATGTCGTTCCTCGTGTACGGTCCGATCCTCCTGATCCGCCTGTACGGGCTGACGCCGTTCGAGGCCGGGCTCGTCGTCGTCGCCGAGTCGCTCGGCTGGGGAGCGGGAGCGCTGCTGCTGTCGGGTGTCTCACCAGCGAGTGAAGGCCGCCTGATACGCAGCGGCAGCGGCGTGCTGGCGGCAGGTCTTGCCGCGCAGGCATGGCTCGTGCCCCACGGCCCGCTCTGGCTCGTCGTCGCCGCGGCATTCTTCGGCACCGCCGGCTTCGGAATGATGTGGGGCCACATCATCAAGCTCGTGGTGGTGCACGCGGACCGCGAAGACCGGGACCGGGCGGGGGCGCTGCTTCCGAATGCGCAGCAGACCGGCTTCGCGCTCGGTGCGGCACTCTGTGGAATCATTGCCAACGGTCTGGGTTTCGAGCAGATGACTCGAATCGAGGACATCCGGATCGTGGCGTTCTGGCTCTTCGCCGCATTCGTGCCGGCGGCGCTGCTCGGCAACCTCGTTGCGTGGCGCTTCGGCCGCCGGATCGGGGTCGGTACCTCGGCATGAGGACGAGAACGCGCAGAGGCGAAGGACGGCGCCACGACGACTCCGACGCCTGCATCGGCCACCCGAACCCGAGGAGCGCCAGTCATTGACGCCCGCCAACAGCGGGGTGATTCTCGCCCGCATCGTTCGCTGGTTGAATCAGGACACGCGATCGTGACCTGGAAGAAGGAGCCGTTCCGTCGTACGGGGACGCGCTCCGAACGCGGAAGCGCTTTGCAGGGGAACGGAGGAAACCGGAAATGGCCGACCGGCAAGGGCCGCTCGACGGCATCCGCATTCTCGATCTGAGCCGGGTGCTCGCCGGACCGTTCGGCACGCAGGTGCTGGCGGACCTCGGCGCGGAGGTGATCAAGGTAGAGCGCCCCGGGGTGGGCGACGAGACGCGGACCTGGGGTCCGCCCTATGTCACCGACCCGCAGGGAGAGGACACGACGGAGAGCGCGTACTACCTCTGCGCCAACCGCAACAAGCGATCCGTCACCGTGGACTTCTCGCGGCCACGGGGCGTTGCGCTCGTGAAGCGGTTGCTCGCGCGGTGCGACGCGCTCGTGGAGAACTTCAAGGTCGGGGGGCTCGCGAAGTTTGGTCTCGGCTACGAGCAGCTTCGCGACGAGTTCCCGGGGCTCGTGTACTGCTCCATCACCGGATTCGGTCAGACCGGACCGTATGCGCACCGGCCCGGCTACGACATGATGGCCCAGGGCATGGGCGGCCTCATCAGCATCACCGGCGAGCCCGATCGGCCGCCGAGCAAGGTGCCGGTGGCGATCAACGACATCATGACCGGCATGTACACGGGGGTGGCGATGCTCTCGGCGTTGCGCCACCGTGACCTCACCGGCGAGGGCCAGCACGTGGACGTCGGACTGCTGGACGTCCAGATCTCCTGGCTCGCCAACGTCGCCTCCAACTACCTCGTGGGCGGACGAATTCCGCAACGCCTGGGCACCGCTCACCCCAACACCGTGCCCTACCAGGTATTCCCCACCGGGGACGGGTTCATCATCATCGCGGCCAACAACGACGGGCAGTTCGAGCGTTTCTGCGAAGTGGCAGGGGCCCCGGATCTCCTGGACGATCCGGACTTCACTACCAATGCGCTGCGGGTGCGGAACCGGGGCCGGCTGGTCCCGATGGTCGAGGCGATTACCCGCACCCGCGGGACCGCGGCGTGGATGGAGGCATTGGAGGCGGCGGGGGTGCCCTGCGCCCCGGTCAACACGATGGACCAGGTGTTCGCCGACCCGCAGGTGCAGGCCCGCGGCATGCAGATCCGGATGCCGCATCCGCTCGCGGGCGCCGAAGTCCCGCTGGTCGGGTCGCCGGTCAAGCTCTCCGGGACCCCGGTGAGCTATCGCCGCGCGCCGCCCACCCTCGGGGAGCACACCGAAGAGGTCCTGTCCGAGGTACTGGGCCTGAGCGAGAGCGAGTGCGAGGGCCTGCGCGCCGAGGGCGTCATCTGAATGCTCGTGTATTCGGGAATGAACCGACATGGCCGGCGAGATCATCCCGCCCGCTCGAGCCCGAGGCTCGCATGAAGCCATTCGCCGAAGGCCCGGGAATCTCGTCCGGCGCGGCGCTTGCGCTCGCGGCGTCGGCCCGGGATTGTGGGCGTCCCGCCCGCTCGAGACGAAGGCCCGCGTGAGACGATTCGCCACGGACCCGTGACGCCTCATGGCCCGACGCTTGTGCTTCCGGGGGAGCTAACGCACTCGTCGGGCGTGCCGTGCACACTCCGGAGGCGCAGCCTCCCCGATCCGGCTCATACCGACGAGGACAGACACCAATGACTGCAACGGTACGATTCGTAGGCTCCGGCGACTCCTTCGGCAGCGGCGGGCGTTTTCAGACCTGCATCCTGGCCGATGCGGCCGGGACCCGGTTCACCATGGACTTCGGGACGTCGTCGATGATCGCGCTCCGCCAGCAGGGCATCGATCCGAACTCCATCGACGTCATCCTTCTCACCCATCTGCACGGCGACCACTGCGGCGGGGTGCCGTTCCTGCTGATGGACGCGATGCTCGGCTCGAAGCGCGACCGGCCACTGACGGTGGCCGGCCCGCGCGACCTGCGCTACCGCATGTTCCTCATCGCCGAGGCGCTCTTCCCCGGCATGCACGTCATGAAGCCGAAGTTCCCGCTCGACTGGATCGAACTCGAGCCCGGCGAGCCGACGCAGGTCGGCGATATCCTGGTCACCGCCCGATCGGTGAAGCACACCTGGCAGACCAACCCGACCGCGCTGCGGGCCGAGATCGGCGGAAAGGTGATCTGCTACACCGGCGACGGCGAGTTCGGCGAGGAGATGGCGCTGGCGGCGAAGGGCGCGGACCTGCTGGTGTCGGAGTGCTACTTCTACGAGAAGCCGGTACGCTGGCACCTGAACTACCCCGACCTGGTTGCACACAAGGCGGACTTCGGCGCGAAGCGCATCATCCTCACCCACATGAGCAGGGAGATGCTCGCCCACGCCGACGAGGTCCCCGAGGAGTGCGCCTACGACGGGATGGTGGTGCGGATATAGACGGCGTCGGTTCGCGCCGACGCGTCCGGGGGCGACGGTGCGGCACGCGGCCAACGAGTGCCCTGTCACATGTTCGGCGAGGGATCGCGAAGCAGGTCCACCAGGGCGTCGATGTCGTTCTCGTTGTTGTAGAGGTGGGCGGAGAGCCGGAGCCGGCCCCGGCGCACGGAGACCGCGATATTGCGCTCCAGGCACGCCTCGGCCAGCGCGTCCACGTCAGCGGCGGCCGGCTTGATCATCAGTATGCCCGCCCGGTGTTCGGGGGCCGGAGACACCTCGCAGCCGATTGCCTCCAGCGCACCCGCCGCCCGGTCGAGCAGCGTCGTGATGTGGGTGGCGGTGTTGGCGACACCGGCCTCGAGCAGCATGTCGAGCGCGGCGCCGAGGCCGTAGACCATGGGGAAGTTCGGCGCCGCCTCTTCCAGTCTGGACGCGTCGGTGCGCAGATCGAACCGAGTTCCGTCGAACGCGAACGGATTCTCCACGCTGTACCAGCCGACCAGGGTCGGGCGCAGATGCGGCAGCAGGTCGCGGCTGACGTACAGAAAGCCGATTCCGAGCAGGCCGAGCATCCACTTGTGCGAACAGGCGGCCATTGCGTGGATGCCGCTCGTCTTGACGTCGATGGGAAACGCGCCGGCCTGCTGGATGGCGTCGACCACCAGGAGCACATCGCGATCCCGGCAGAGGCGGCCGATGGTGTCCAGGTCGGTGCGATGGCCACTGGCGAACTGCACCGAGCTCACCGCAACCAGCCGGGTTCGCGGTCCGATTGCCTCCTCGACCGCTTCGGGGGTCACCGCCCCGTCCACCACCGCAATGTCCCGCACCTCGACGCCACGGTCGGCGAGGTGCTTCCACGCGTAGACGTTGGACGGGTACTCCAGGGCGCTCGCCACCGCCACCTCGTCTCCCGAACGCCAGTCGAGACCCTCCGCCACCATCGCCAGGCCGTGCGAGGTGCTCTTGACGAATGCGATTTCCTCGGGCGCGGCCCCGATGAGCTCGGCTGTTCTCGCCCGGACCTCGGCGGCTCGCGCCCACCAGTCCTGCGAGGCCATGTTGCCGCGCGCGACGTGGTCGTCGAGCCAGGCGTTGATCGCCGCCCGGACCCGCGTCGAGCCTGGTGCGACGGCGGCGCAGTTGAGGTACGCGCGACCTTCGCAGGCCGGAAATGCGTCGCGATACGCGTGACTCAGGGACGGCATGACGGCTCCTCGCGGTTGGTGGCCGGGTATTGTATGAGCGGCAGTCGTGCGGCGCGAAAGCATCGCGCTCGAGGGTTGCCGGATGCCCGGTGGCGACGGGGTTCACTGCGTCGACCGAGGGCGCGAGCGCCGCGCAAGCGCCTCGCGGTGCGCGATGTAGGTCGCGGCGGAGACGATGACCGCGCCGCCCACCCAGGTCCAGAGGTCGGGCACTTCACCGAACGCGACGAGTCCCAGAAGGCTCGCCCATGCGAGTTGCAGGAACATGAACGGCTGCAGCATGGTCAGCTCGGCCAGTTGCATGGCGCGGGTGAGAGTGTAGTGACCCGCGGTCGCGCAGGCGGCGGTGGCGGTGAGCCAGAGCAGCTCCTCGGCGCTGGGCGGGCGCCACACCAGCAGCGCCGGCGGCAGCAGGGCAAGGGTGACGAACAGCGAGAGCCAGGCGACGATGACCGATCCCGATTCGGTCTCGGTCAGCTTCTTCGCGACGATGAACGAGCAGGCGAACAGTGGTGCGGCGGCGAGCTGCGCGAGCGCCCCGACATGGATCGCCTCGATACCCGGGCGCAGGACGATCAGCGTGCCGAGAAAGCCGATGATGACCGCCGCGATCCGTCGTGCCCGCACCTTCTCGCCGAGGAAGAGCACGGCGCCGATGGTGGTGAACAGCGGTGCGGTGAATCCGATGGCGGTCACTTCGGCAATCGGTATCCGCGCCATGGCGAAGAACCACAGAATCACGCCGCAGCCGTGTACCACTCCGCGCAACACGTGCAGACCGAGCCGCCGCGGTATCAGGTGAATCCGAAGCGTCCGGTAGAGAAACGGAAGCATGAAGCCGAGTCCGATCACGTAGCGCAGGAACGCGGCCTGCACTGCGGGGAGGTCGCTTCCCAGATGGCGCACGATTCCGGTGACGGCAACGAAGAGCAGGCCGGTCACCAGCATCCAGCCGACGGCTCTCGTGCGCGGGCTCCTAACCACGTGATTTCGCCGCCCCGGTCTCCGGTGGATGCTGCCGCGAGGGGGTCAATTCGCGAAGTCCGTCGAGGTCCGGGGCGATGACAAGCACCGGCCGCGCCCGACCCGATGTGGACACCGGAAGCTGCAGTCCACGAGTCCCGCGTGGTCGGTTCACCGGTGTCGGTAATGATAGCCGTTCGCCTCCAGCGTCGCCTCCGGCGCGTCGGTGTCGTCGGGAGTCTCGTGCGTCTGGACCAGTCGTGCCGTGACGATCAAGATGAGCTCCAGCTCGTTGGAACGTTCGGACCTTCGGACCTGAGCCTGTTCCTGCTCGGGCTGGCCGCATGCGCGTTCGCACTGAGCCTGTTTGTGTTGCTGCCCTTTGATCGGATCCGGCGCCTGCGCAGCGATCTCCCCTTCGCGGTCGCGATTGCGCCGCCGCCGGCGATGGCGGTTATGATTCCGCGCGCACTGTCATAACGGGATCCGAGCCGGGAGTCTTCCGCCAGTGCAACGATATCGGGTCGTGACAGCGACGGGAGATCCGATACATCGCCAACCGCCTCATTGCCGGGTGGGTGGCCGACGTCGAGGCCTGTGGCGAGAGTCGGAATTCATGAGATCGTGCCATCACCCGAGCGACCCGGATGCGCCGGCGCGGGCCCCGTACGCGGACCCGTCGTGGTGACTTGAGGACCGGGCGAACCCGGACGGTTCCGGACCAGTCTTCGGCGTCATCGAGCGTGCGGAGTCGAGAGACATGAGATACGCAAATTCATTGTTGCTCGCGTTGGGGGTACTGGTCGCGATTCTCTCGCCCGTCATCGCGCTCGGCGACGACGCCTTCGAACGAGCGCTTTCGCTGGCGTCCGAGAAGCGCTACTCGGACGCCCGTGAAGTGCTCGATCCGCTCTTGCGGCGTGAACCCGTCAATCCCCGAGCCCGTCTCCTGCACGGAGTTCTGCGTGTCCGCGAAGGGCGAGTCAGCGAAGCCATCGAGGTTTTCGAGACGCTCCGGCACGACTATCCCGAGATGTCCGAGCCGTACAACAATCTCGCGGTTCTCTACGCAGTGGAAGGGAGGCTCGACGACGCGCGCAGGACCCTGATTGCGACCCTGGAACGCCATCCCGATCCTGTCCTCTACGCCAACCTGGGAGATGTCTACTCGAAGCTCGCGCGCCGCGCCTACGAGCGCGCCCGGGAACTCGAGGCCGATGGCGAATCGAGCCGGCAGCGGGAGATGCAGACCGCTCTCGCGGCACCGACGACGCAGGGGAAGGAGGCCGCGACCGGGGCGTCCGAAGACGAACAGGAGCTGACGGACGCCGCCGCGGAGCAGGGCGAAGCGGCAACGGCGTCTTCCGATGCCGCTCCGGAGGCGGAGGACGCGATCGCGACTCCGCAGGCGAGCGATGTCGCCATGCAGAAGCCTGACGCAACGATCGGACAGACGCCCGGCACCGTGACCGGACCGGGTCCGGCCGCGACGCGGACCGGATTGGCGCCGGCGGCGTTCTGTGCACATGCAGGAGGGTTCCCGGACCGCCGTGTCGTCGCCGATGCAGCCTTGTGGCTGCAATCGTACGGTGCGGAAGTGATCGAGGTGCGCCACGAAGAGCGACGGATCGCCAGCAGCTATCGGGTCTACCTCCCGCCGTTCGAGAATCGCAAGCAGGCGGTCGAGAAGCTGAAGGAAATTCGCCAACGAGGTGTGCGTGACGTGGCGGTCATCCCGGAGGGCGATCTCGCCAACGGAATTTCGTTCGGGATCTACCGCAAGGCCGACAACATGCACCGGCGCGTTGCGGCACTCGGCAAGCTCGGTTATTCGGCTCGGTCGCACGCCGAGGAGACGGAAGTCGTCAAGGAGTACGCGATCAAGGCGCGCGCCGACGGGATGCCCTCCAGGCTCGACGCCGCCTGGGCGGCGCAATTTCCCGAGCAGGCAATCCGAGTCGTCGACTGCGGCTGACGCTTCGTCGCCTCTGTCGCGTCGCCCAGGGAGGTTGCAATCCAGCGCACCGAATTTCCCACCGCGTGCCTGCATCGATGCGGCGGGCTCGTTCCAGCGCTCGCGACCCTCTATAATCGCGCTCCCTCACGCGCCCGTAGCTCAGTTGGATAGAGTACCTGGCTACGAACCAGGGGGTCGGGAGTTCGAATCTCTCCGGGCGCGCCAAATGATGTTATGTATCTGATATTGAATGAGTTTTTACGTTCAGGACAAGGAACCCACTTTTCATCCCGCATTGTGAACGAACATCACTGACCCCTCGTACGCTCTCCTGTGACCCATCCGGGAGCACGGCTTGACACTGAACCATTCGAGCTGCCACGACAACACACCTGCTCCGATCGGCTGCCGAGCTTTCGGTTTCTTCCAAGGTGCTCCAGCCGATCCGCCATCGAACGCATGAGGTCCGTTCCGCCGCGCACCGTTACGCTCGAATCGGCGATACAGACGCGGAGCAGCCCTCGGACGATGAACACGGTGCAGCGAAGCTCGAGCGCCCACTGGCCCTTGCCACCGGGGCGCCGGTCCGAGCGGCCTGCTGAGAGCCCGTCGAGCGCCGTGGTCGTGAGGTGCGTCACCTGGGAGCGGAGTGCCGGGCGAGCCGCGAGCAGATCGGTCGTTTCAATTCTGCGACCCATCGGGTGGCTGATTGCCGCCAGCAAGAATTTGTCCGGTGTCGTGCCGCCCCAACAGCCAAGCAGGGTCTCCCAGACCGTCGCGAGGGCTGAGACCGTGTTCGTGCTCCGACCGATCCCGGAGTAGGCGGCCCAGGCGCTGAAGGGGTCGTCGAGCCCGAGGCGATCGGCAACGGCGTGGCCTTCGTCGGAGGTGCGCGCGAGCCTGGAGGTGAGCCTCAATGCGAGAGAGTCGGGAGCGTTCGTGAACATCCATGTCGGCACGGTGTGGACTTGGTTGAGGGAGGCTCCCCTCTTGACCCTGCGTTGACCGGCCAGCACTTCCTCGAAGCGACCAACCATCGCGTCCCTGGCATCGTTCACCAGACGCCGACGTTCGCGTTTGGTCGCCTTGGCCTTGGCGGGGTCTGGATCTCGTACCGGCCAACGCGTACGGCGGCCGGCTGCACGACACAGGGGTTCGTTCCCCCAAGGCCGGATATGGGCGAGCCCGTTGCAAAGTCCGTAGAAGGTCGTGACGAGAGAGTCGTAGCATGGCGCGAATGTCCTCCAATAGAATGAGGTCGGGCAGAGTCGGCACGAATCACCGGCTGAACCGGACGACGGCCGACAAGCCGTTCCCGCCCTCCAACGAATTGAGCACCGGTCCGGTGGCAGCGAGCGGGGGCAGGGAACTTGCGCGGGGCATGATCCGATGAACACCAACGCACTTTGGAACCACATCGAATCTCGCCTGGAGTCGCAGCTTCCGAGCTGGCGAACACGGGCCGACGAATTGCGCCAGCTCGATGCCGTCGAGGACAGAGCGGCAGGCCGGACCTGGAGCGACGACGAGGTGTTCGAAGCGCTACTGCTTGCGGTGCTGTCTTCCAATACTGACTGGTCGAAGATCGAACGGGTGCGAGCCGAGCTTTCGGACCTGTTCTCCGGATTCAGCCTGAAATCGTACGCGGCGCTTTCCAAGGCCGAAGTCGGCGACCGTTTCCTGCCCTGGTTCACGGCGCGAAAGGCAGGGTCGATGACTCTCCGACGGAATCTGGTCAACCTCATCGACGCAGCGCGGATACTTCTGAAGTACCGCGCGACCCACGGAACCGCAGACCGCTACTTCACTTCGCTCATGGAGCGGTGTGACGGAGACCCCAAGCTGGCGGCATTGCGTCTCGGCCGCCACCGCACCTACAAGCTTACTTCGCTCGGAGTGCCGCTGGCCGCCGAGGCGCTGAAGAACCTGGGATTCGACGTGGCGAAGCCGGACCGGCATGTCATGCGGGCAGTGGGGTCCTTCGGGTTGGTCCATTTCGGCCGCTGGACGGATGCCGAAGCGTCGAAGAAGGGGTTTGCGACACCGGTTCCGACGCCACGGAGGCAGTTCCTTGCGATGACTGCGGTACAGGACATTGCGGAGACCGCCGACGAGCGCGTCGTGCTCGTGGACAACGCCATCTGGCTGCTGTGTGCAAAAGGCGAGCTTCATCTCACCAACCAGTCGCTTGCCGAGATGGCCGGTGAGCGCGGGTCGCCGTACGACCACGCGGAGGGCCTCGGCGGCCTCATGCAGCGATGGATGGGTAAGGAGAACACCGTCGAGCAACAGGAAACGCTCGAGTATCTTCTCCATGCCCTGGACGAAGACCGCCTGTCGGATCGCAAGCTCTTTCCGGAGGAGCTCAAGGGCAAAAGCTGGTGAGCCGCACCATACTGCTCGACAGTGGGCCTCTCGGTCTGGTCACGAATCCTCGCGGATCGAACATGGCCACTGCATGCGGGCAGTGGCTTCGGGATGCGGCAAGTGCCGGCGCAACGGTGATAGTTCCGGAGATCGCGGATTACGAAGTCCGACGCGAGCTCATCCGGGCCCGTCGCACCGCAGGCATTGCGCGGCTCGATGCCCTTGCCTCTCAGGTGGAATACCTGGCCATCACGACCACGGCGATGCGTCGCGCGGCAGAAATCCGGGCCGCGGCCCGCCAACGAGGCCGCCCGACCGCAGCGGACGCCGCGCTCGACGGCGACGTAATCCTGGCCGGGCAGGCCACAACGCTGAACCGGTCGGGTTTGCCGGCTCTCCAGCGCTGGCGCCGCTCATGGGCGCGGCGGTCGTCAGGTGCGGCGGACCATACCGGAGTCCGGCCCGGCGTGGCGCCCCGCTCCGCCTCCGGTACGCGTCATTGACCGTCGGGTATCGTCCTTCCGGTGCCGGTTTTCAGATGGCGCGCGACGGTGTGTGCCCGTGGGCTTGCAATGTCGTGCAGGGCGTCGACCACGGCGCCGGCGAGCTGCGGATGGCGGCGCGCGCACCGGCCAAGATGCACGATTGCGTCGTCGTCCCAGACCGCCGTGATCGCGTCGATGACTTCGGTCGACGGTTGTCGCGCGAGTTCGTCGCAGAGCGGCTGCCGGGCACTCGCGTCGCCTCGCAGTCCGAGCGCAACCGCCGCCGCGCGGCGGTTCGCGGCCGAGCGGTCGAAGAGGCCCTCGCGAAGTCGATCGGCGGGAACGTCCGTCCTGGCCGCGAGGACGAAGGCTGCCCCCCGCACCGCGGCGTCCTCATGGTCGAGAAGCGGGCCGACGAACGCAGCCGGCAAGGCCAGCCCGGCCGACGCGGCCGCCCGCGACGCAGCCGGCAGCAGCGAGGCCGGCAAGCTCTTCGACAGCACGATTTCCCTGAGCGTCGAGCGCGCATCCGTGCCGCCGAGACGGGCGAGGGTGTCGAGAACGGCGAGTTGCTCACGGAGCGGCGTCTCGACGCCGAATCCGGCGAAGCGCCGCCACAGCGCCTTGAGCGCCGGGACCGCCGCCTCCAGGGAACGCGAGACGATCTCCGAGCAAACGGCCTCGATATTCGACGGTCCGGCCTTCTCGGCCGATTCGAGTAAATCGTCGTCCGAAAGCGTCTCCACGGGTGCCGCGGCCGGCGAAGCCATCGGCTCCGGGACGCGGCGGGCTCTCACCGTGCCGCGTTCGGCGAACAGGTCCGGTTGGCTCGGCGTCGCTTCCCGGTCCGGACGCGAGGGGCCGGAGTGCGGCGGCGCGGGGCCAGTGTCCGATCGCTTCGTCATTGAGCACAGGCGCGGATGAGAAGACCGAGCATTCGCATGTCTTCCTCGCGGGTGGCGTGCGGGCGCTCCGGCGATGTTGCTGCGAAACATCGCTCCCGGCAACATCGCCGTGCGGTTCGAGTGCCGTCGCCTTGGTGCCTTGCTCCTTCGACCGGTGGATGGGAACGGCGACGGCGGCCCTCCGGAGCGCCGCCGCCGCTCCGCTCACGGCCGAGACTTTCCTCTCGCCAACGCGAGTCCGGCAGGACTCGTCATCTGGCACGGATCCCTCGAATGGTGGTGTACTCACAAGTTGACTCTTGCCGGAGACAGGCTGCTCATGACCACCCCCCCGACCGAGTCCCGCCGCTGGGGCATCACCAACGACTACGGGCCGCTGAGGGACGTGCTTCTCGGTACGCCTGAATTCTACCGGTGGACCGACGCGGGTCCGATCACGATGCGGACCCTGAACAATCAGGAGCAAACGGGCGTCGAGTTCAACCGCCAGACGGCGATGTCGCAGCACGCCGAGATGGTCTCGATCTACGAGTCCAACGGCGTCACGTGCCACTACCTCGATGCCGACGAAGCCCTGCATCGCAATTTCTTCGCCCGCGATTCCAGCGCCATGACGCCCTGGGGGGCGCTTGTCTGCCACATGCAGTTGAAGAGTCGGCGCGCCGATTACGTCACCGCGATCCGCTTCTACCAGGACAACGACATTCCGATCTGGCGCTACGCTACCGCCGGCCACTTCGAGGGCGGGGACTTCAACATCCTCGAGCCCGGGTTCGTGCTTATCGGCTTCTGCGGGGAGCGGTCCGAGCGCGAAGGCTCGGAGCAGGTTGCCGGCTGGGTGAGGGAGCAGGGATGGGAGGCCGTTGTCGCCCCCATTTCGCGCGAGTTCGTGCACATGGACGGCCTCGTGGTGCCGCTCGCGCCGAGGCTGCTGGTGGCCTGCGTGGACGCGATGGAGGACTGGCTGGTGGCGCTGCTGCGCGGGCGCGGCTTCGAACTCGTGGAGGTCGGCTACGCGGAGGCCCGAAATCTCGGTGTCAACCTGGTCGCGCTCGGTAACGACCGTGTGCTGTCGATGCGGGGTTCGCGGAATCTGAACGAACGCCTGCGAGCCATGGGGTTCGAGGTCTTCGATCCGGACATGTCGATGTTCACACTGGGTGGCGGGGGCGTCCACTGCCTGTGTCAGGCACTGTCCCGGGACGAGGCATAGATACCGCGCCGGTTCGTCTCCGGCGGGTGCGTGTGCTCCGTGCGCCTCGGTCGTGCGCGTGTCCCGTCGTCATGCAGCTCCTTCCCGTCCGGCAATTCCCGCCGGCGGCCCGGAATGCCGTGCGACGGCGCAATCTCGTGGCCATTTCGATGGTTCGGGTACCGGCTCGGGGCGGCGGTTCGAACGATTGACCGCCTGGCGGGAATTGCCGCTTCACGCCGGTTCGGGGGTTGGCAACGAACGGAACCGTCCGGTTCAGGTTCACAGGGACTCGGGTTCCGGTTAGGATGCAGCCCATCCAGCCTCACAGCCAGGGATCAGGGCGAGCGCGGATGTCGTCCCTGGCGGTGTCGTGGACCTGTCCGGGCGAGAGCGAGAACGTTATGGCCGTTCGAGCATCCGCGGCAGACGTGACGAGTGCCGGTACTCCGACTCGCCTCCGAACGTGCGGGTGGATTGGGGTCCGAGCTTCCCGGCATTCCCACCCCCCTCGCGATACACCTCGACGATGGTGTCATCCATGCGCTCGTACCGGGCTTCCAGTGCACTCGTCCCGCTTCGGTGGCTTCCATCCGCGGATAGCGACGCAATCAGACCGGATCGTGTCGATGCGCCCTGAAGTCCCCGAAGACCCGTGAAGTCGGCCACGTCCCCCGGTCCGGGATCGGCAGCCGGCTTCCGGATTTGTCCGTCTCTTCGAGAACGAGAGTCGTTTGATTCGAACCCGCAACCCGAAGGAGAAACAATCATGAAGCAATTCAGGAAAGTCGCCGCCGGTGCGGCACTCGTGTTCGGCGCCGGCGCGGTGCAGGCGGCGGATGTCGTGATCGGGGTCCCCAACTGGCCGTCCGTCACCGCCACCGCCTACGTCCTCGAGGCGATCATCGAGGACAACTACGGGATGGACGTCGAGCTGCAGAACAGCACGAACCCCGTCGTCTTCGAGGCCATGGACTCGGGCAGCATGCACGTCCATCCCGAGGTGTGGCTGCCGAACCAGGCGAACCTGCACCAGAAGTTCGTCAAGGAAAAGGGCTCGGTACTCATGAACCCGAACGGCGTCTCGGCCTTCCAGGGGATGTGCGTGACCAAGCAGACGGCCGACGACCACGGCGTGACGAAGCTCTCCGATCTCACCAACCCCGACGTCGCCGCGCTCTTCGACACCGATGACGACGGCAAGGGCGAGGTCTGGATCGGAGCGGCGGGCTGGGCCTCCACCAACGTCGAGAAGATCCGCGCGAAGAGCTACGGCTACGACGCGACGATGAACCTCAAGGAGATGGACGAGACGCTCGCCATGGCCGAAGTCGACAACGCCGTGGTGCAGGGCAAGCCGATCGTGTTCTTCTGCTATACGCCGCACCACATGTTCGCG